>JAZOLE010000111.1:0-12383 GCA_045652835.1 Eubacteriales bacterium
TACTCATAGATAAATCCTCCAAATATGTTTTTTTACTTTGACTGGCAGGTCAAACTAATTATACCATATTTGGAGGATTTCCTCTCATCGGCAGAGCCTCTATTGAACCACGCGACTATCGCGTGGTTTTCTTTTTTCAAAAAAAGCAGGTAGGCTAATGCCTACCTGCTCTTTTTGGTGCGGGTAAGAGGACTTGAGTCTCGGCGCGATGACGCAAAAGCCGCGTTTTGATGCGGTCTTTTGCTACGCGCCTCGGTCAGTCGCGGTTCTGACAGCCCACCGGGCTGTCATTCATTACCGCTCCCCTTCAAGTCCTCCGCTATATACCCGCAAGCAAAACAAAAGGGATGATCAAAGATCATCCCTTTGTTTTGGTGCGGGTAAGAGGACTTGAACCTCCACGAAGTTGCCCCCACTAGAACCTGAATCTAGCGCGTCTGCCAATTCCGCCATACCCGCATATGGTGCGAGAAACGGGACTTGAACCCGTACGGTGTAAACCACACGCCCCTCAAACGTGCGCGTCTGCCAGTTCCGCCACTCTCGCATTCGCTGCCTTGGCTTGCTCACCGGCAACGTATAACATTATACACCTTTTTTGAAATTTGTCAATACCTTTTTGAAAAATTTTTTAAAAAATTTTTGGGTATTTTCAAGGAAGATTGAAATCCCTTATTATATAAGGGATTTCAAAATTTCACCCTGTTATTTTTCGTCCGAGCCTGCATATTCTTCCGGAGGTTGGACATAGGTTGTCTTGTGTTCCCTCTCTTCGAGCAGCGCTTCTCTGTCTGCATATCTCTTAAGCATGCCGTAATACTGCGGCAGACTCATGAATAACGTATACAACCCGGCAAAAACCAGAAACGCAGCTATAAAGCATAATACGCTGACGTCCTTGGTTGCCATGGAACATTCCGACGTGTACTCTGCTCCGTATTTGATCCAGCCTGCAAGATACAAAACTCCGCCTGTAATCCAAGGGGTAAATCCAAACACAAATCCAAGCACAAAATGTACACCCAGCGACATGCCGATTGCAGGAAATACAAGACCTTTATCATAGGATGCAAAGTGATATCCCTCCCAGAACGAAACTGCTGCCAAGATAGCGCCGCTGATCAACACTGTCAAAAATAATCTGATCACGCTTGCAGCGTGCGTCTCTTCAAGTACCAGAATGGTATTCATCAAACGCATAAGGAAATCAGCAATGAGATATGATGCGGTTGCCGCAAATGAGAGGAGCAACAGATAAATGACAGCAAGCACCAATCTTTCAGACGTCTTCTTTTCCACAGTTACCCACCAATCTGTTGACAAGCTCGTCAGAGCGATGCTTAATCAGCGTTGCGTAATAAGCCACTACAATCGCCTCGAGCGCATCGGTCAGGCGTTCTCTTGCGCCATCCATGACCTCGGTATAGCCTGCTGTCTGCTGCTCGATCACGCGTCTGATCGAGGAGAAAGAGCACTGATTCTGCTCTACCAGCGCATCCAGAATGCGGCAAATATAATCATAGAGCAAGCTTGCACGAATGATATCGTCGCTCTCGTCCTCAAGATCTCCGTTGATATACTCCAGCATATAGGCAATCTTATCCAGCTGCATGCAAGGGCGCAGCATGTTGATGATCAAAATGTAAGCGACCTGATCGATATCGTATTTCTTGGACTTGGAAAGCGGCACCCAACCTCTTTTGGTCCAGTTTTGCAAGGTGGAACCGTCAATGCCCGAGATATCTCTGATCTGTGTCAGCATAACGCCATCGGTAATGAAGAATATTTTGGAAAGAAAAGCAAGTCCGGTCACGCCGTCCATATCCGCTCTGCGCAGCTTAGTGCCCGGAATCAGAGCATCATGTATCTGTAAATGCATAGCAATCCTCACTTTCATGTAGTAATTTTATTATATATGACAGTCAACTGATTGTCAACCGCTTTTTTGTGAATTTTTGAAAAACGTAGGTGATGTTTTGAACAAACTGAAGATATCCGTATCCCCTGCTACATTTATATTATTTATATCCATGCTGGCGACCATGCCTTTAAAACAGCTTGCTGCCTTTATATTGGCTGCAGGTATACACGAGCTGGGGCACGTTGCGGCAGCGCGATTGATGCATATTGATCTTTCCGGCATGAAGCTTGACGTGCTGGGCGCTCGTCTTTCCACGACAGGCAAGCTGTGCTCTTATCCTGCCATGGTTGCCCTGTGTCTTGCGGGTCCGTTAATCAATCTGCTTTGTTTTGGGCTGACTCTTCCGTTTTGCGAACAATCAAGCCTGATTTACGAATTTTGCGTATCAAGTCTATCGCTGTGTCTGTTGAATCTGATCCCGATCGAGGGCTTTGACGGCGGCAGGATCATACATAGCATTTTGAGTAGATTTTTGCCAATTCTGGCAGCAGATCGCATATGCGCTTTTCTTAGCTTTTGCAGCCTGCTTTGCATGTGGCTGCTTTCTGTATGGCTACTGTTGCGTACAGGCGCCTCGCTGACCCTTTTTGTGTTCTCCTGCTGCTTGTTTGGCATGCTGTTTGTATGAGCGAAAAACGGAGAAAACAAGAGGAATAAAGAGAATACAAGAGATAATCAAAGAAAACCGCTCCCTTTTGCAGACCATTGACAGAAATTTCGCGATTATTCAAAGAATTTTGCGAAATCTATTGCATTTTTTGAGCAAATCTGTTACAATAGTAGTATTATCTATATTTCTGTCTAAAAGGAGTATGATGTTAAATGAACGATCAAGTTTTGGTTCGGCTCAAGGGGGTTGCAAAGTCGTTTGACGGTGAGCCCGTTTTGCGTGCCATTGACCTGGAAATCCATGACAAAGAGTTTGTTACCCTGCTCGGTCCTTCGGGCTGCGGTAAGACTACCACGCTGCGTATTATCGGCGGTTTTGTTTCTCCCGATTCGGGCGACGTGGAATTTGCAGGCCAGCGTATCAACGACGTACCCGCATACAAGCGCCACGTCAACACTGTATTTCAGAGATATGCTCTGTTCCCTCACCTGAATGTATATGAGAACATTGCATTCGGTCTCAAGATTCAAAAGGTTAAGAAAGATGAAATAGAACGTCGCGTCAAGGAGATGCTTGAGCTTGTCAACCTCAAGGGCTTTGAGCGTCGCCACGTTGGCAACCTTTCGGGTGGTCAGCAGCAGCGTGTTGCGATCGCACGCGCTCTTGTCAACCGTCCCAAGCTGCTTTTGCTGGACGAGCCTCTCGGTGCTCTTGACCTCAAGCTGCGTAAGGACATGCAGAAGGAGCTCAAGAACATTCAGCGCGAGACCGGCATTACCTTTATTTACGTCACACACGACCAGGAGGAGGCGCTCTCCATGTCTGACACAGTTGTGGTCATGGCAGACGGTGCGATCCAGCAAATCGGCTCTCCTACCGATATCTATAACGAGCCCGTAAATGCATTTGTTGCCGACTTTATTGGCGAGTCCAATATTCTCGACGGCTCTATGCCCTGCGATTATAAGGCTAAATTTGCGGGTCACGTGTTTGATTGTCTGGACTGTGGCTTTGCCAAGGACGAAAAGGTCGATATTGTCATTCGTCCCGAGGACGTTGACGTGGTTGACGTCAAGGACGGCATGCTGATCGGTACTGTTTCCGGTGTAACCTTTAAGGGCGACTATTATGAGATCATCGTGGATGTTCAGGGCTTTAAGTGGATGCTGGAGACCTCGGATTTTGTCGCAGAGGGTCAGACCATCGGTCTGCACATTCAGCCCGATGCCATTCACGTGATGAAAAAATCCGAGTACTCGGGCAAGTTCGGTGACTATTCTACTTTCTCCGATGAAATGGACCACCTTTCCGACGTGGTGGATGAGGAGGAGTAAGAATGAACCGTACCGCTAAAGGACCGCTGTCGCGCTTGCTTGCGACACCGCACATTCTCTGGAGTGTGCTGTTTATTATCATTCCCTTGGCGTTTGTTGCGTTTTATGCTTTTACAAATAACGATCTGCAGTTTGATCTTTCCAACATTGCTGAATTCTTTACCCCGAAATACCTTCGCGTATTTTTGCGCTCGGTAAAGCTTGCAGCTATTGCGACGATCATCTGCCTTTTGATCGGATATCCTGCGGCATACTTTATTTCCCGTACCTCCCCCAGTGCACAAAAGGTGCTGGTTGTGTTGATTATGCTTCCCATGTGGACAAACTTCATCATCCGTACTTATGCGCTCTCCGAGGTTCTGGAGGTGCTTAACAACGCTGTGGTGTATCTGCTTTCGCTTTTACCCGAGAGCATGGTACCCTTTCCGCTTGACCCCAAGCCCGACATTCTGATCTATAACGAAGTTGCTGTTATAATCGGTATGGTTTACGATTTCCTGCCTTACATGATCCTGCCCATTTACTCTGTTATGGCTAAGCTTGACTATCGTTTGGTCGAAGCAGCACAGGATCTGGGCTGCAACGGCTTTGCCGTATTGCGTAAGGTCATTCTGCCGCTGAGTATTCCCGGCGTGCTTTCCGGCTTTACTATGGTGTTCGTTCCTTCGATTTCGACTTTCTACATTTCCAATCAGCTTGGCGGCATTTTCCTGATCGGTGATATCATTGACTATTACTACTACAATAATAATCACCACTTTGCAGCTGCACTTTCCTTTGTGCTGATGCTGATTCTGCTCGCAGGTTTGATCCTGATGAACAGATTTGGCGACACGGATAAGGAGGGATCTCGATGAAAAAGAATTCCCTTTTGGCTAAGCTCTATATGTTCATGGTGTTCTTCTTCCTGTTCGCGCCTATCGTGGTTATGATCATGTTCTCTTTCAATGAGGGCAAGAGCACGTCCGTTTACGAAGGATTTTCGTTTAAGTGGTATCTTGAAATGATCTCCAACGAAGCGATTCTGGAAGCTGTACGCAATACGATTTTGCTTGCTGTTACCTCTTCGGTCATTTCCACCGCACTTGGTACGCTTGCCGCTTACGGCATCAACAAAATGCGCTCTTCCGGAGTACGCACCACGCTGATGACCATTACGCAGATCCCTATGATCAACCCTGAAATCATTACGGGTTTTTCGTTCACTCTGCTCTTTGTCTTTGTCGGCTTGATCCTGCACGTATCTGAAACGTTTAGCTTTTGGACCATGCTGATCGCGCACGTCACCTTCTCGCTCCCCTACGTGATGCTGCAGATCATGCCCAAGCTCAAGCAGATGGACAAATCCCTGCCCGAAGCTGCTATGGACCTTGGCTGCAATCCCATTCAGTCGTTTTTCAAGGTGGAGTTGCCCGAGATCATGCCCGGTATCGTAACCGGTCTGATCATGGCATTCACACTTTCTCTTGATGACTTTGTTATTTCTTACTTCACAAAGGGCTCCGGCTTTACCACGTTGCCTATTCTGATTTACGGTGAAGTCAGAAAATCGGTCAAGCCCGATATTTACGCGTTGGCTACCGTTATTTTCGTTACTGTTTTGATCTTCCTGATCCTGTTTAACATGCTCAGTACCGATGAAGATGCAAAAGCCAAGCGTCAACAGCAAAAAGAGCGTGCACGTGCACGCAGAGCACGCGCAAAGGAGGCTAAAAAATGAGAAAATCATCTTTTCTGACTCTTTTGATCGCTATCATCATGCTGCTTCCTTGCTTTGCTTCCTTTAGTGCTTGTGACGCTGAGTATGACGTGGTTCTTAACGTGTATAACTGGGGCGAGTATATTTCGGACGGTTCTTTTGAGTCGCTGGATGTAAACAAAGCGTTTGAGAAATGGTATTATCAGGAATACGGCGTCAGAGTAAAGGTCAATTATGACACTTACGACTCAAACGAAAGCCTTCGTGCAAAATTGGAAGCCGGCTCTGCGAGCTATGACGTGATTATTCCCTCCGACTACATGATCGATTATTTCATCGAAAATGACATGCTGTTGGAGCTAAATTTCGATAACATACCCAATTTTGAGAAGAACATTCCGGAGCAGTTCCGTAATCTGTTCTACGATCCCGAAAACAAGTATACAGTTCCCTATACCTACGGCATGGTCGGTATTGTGTATGATACGAATATCGTAGACGAACAAGATACAGGTTCTTGGGATTTGATGTGGAATCCTGATTATGCAAAGCAGATTCTGCAGTTTGACAACTCCCGTGATGCGTTTGGTACTGCAATGTACAAGCTTGGTCTGAGCGTCAACAGCAAGGATACTGCTGATTGGGACAAGGCATTCGCCGAGCTTGCCGTGCAAAAGCCTGTTCTCAAAAGATACGTCATGGACCAGGTGTTCAACATGATGGAATCCGGTGACGCTGCCATTGCCGCATATTACGCAGGCGACTGCATCACCATGATGGAAAACGCTTCTTCCAACGTCTCTCTGGATTTCTTCTACCCCAGAGATGAGCAAGGTAATATCTGCACCAATCTATTTATGGATGCTATGTGCATTCCCACCTGCGCGAAAAATAAGGAAATCGCCGAGGCATACATCAATTTCATGCTCAGCACCGATCTCGTGATTGACGGTGAGGCATGTGACGTTGCCCGTTCCAATGCGGAATACATTTATTACGCAACGCCCAACAGCGCGGTGTATGACAATCCCGAGTACCAAGAGTCCCTTGGTATGGGAGATGAGGAATGCGATTATTACGCAATGCTCTATCCCGAAGGCTTTGATTTTGCTGCCTCTTACGAAAAATATGCGTATGCAAATCTGGATATAGAACTGCTTGCATATATTTCGGATCTTTGGCTGGATCTTAAGCTACAATAAAATTAAAAAGAGCCGCGTATGCGGCTCTTTGTTTACGAGGTATTTATGCAAAGAACGATTCGTTTATTTGACACGGACAGTTATATGCAAGCATTTGATGCAGTTGTGCTCTCTTGCGAGCAGATTGATGATCGATTTGCTCTGGTGCTGGATGCAACTGCCTTCTTTCCTGAAGAAGGCGGACAGAGTGCAGACTGCGGCACACTTGGCGGCGCTAACGTACTTGACGTGCAGGAGACCGACGGCGTCATCACGCACTACACTGACGCACCTTTGTCTGTAGGAATGACCGTACATGGGCAGCTTGACTTCCCTGCGCGCTATCTGAAAATGCAGATACACTCTGGTGAGCACATTGTTTCCGGGCTGATGCACCGCAAATACGGCTACAGCAACGTGGGATTTCATTTAGGCGGTGAGATTACCATGGACTTTGACGGTGAGCTGACACGTGCGCAACTTGATGAGATTGAGGACGAGGCTAACCGCATTATCTATGCAAACGTAGCTATCACGGCAGAGTATCCCGCGCCCGAGGTGCTTAAGGCTACCGAATATCGATCCAAGCTTGACCTGACCGAGAACGTGCGTTTGGTCACGATCGGCGAATACGATGTTTGCGCTTGCTGCGCACCGCACGTTTCTCGCACCGGTGAGATCGGTATGATCAAGCTGCTGGACGCAATTCGCTACAAGGGTGGCATGCGCATTCATTTTCTTGCGGGCAGCGCAGCACTTGCGCACTATCGCAAGACCTGGAGCGACGTGGCAACACTTTCCGCTATGCTTTCCGTTAAGCAGAGCGAGGTGATTGAAGGTGTGCAACGACGCGAAGCTGAGATTGAAAAGCGCGGTGCGACTATCGCATCCCTGCGACGCCAGCTGCTTGATTTCAAGATCGCAGCCTTGGAGCAGACCGAGGGGAATCTGTGTATCTTTACCGATGATCCCGACATGCTTTCCCTGCGACTTTTGGTTAATGCAGGCACATTGAAATGTACGGGCATTTGCGCTGCTTTCTCGGGTAACGACACCGATGGATACCGCTATATCATGGGTACACAAAACGCAGATCTGCGTAGCCTTGCAAAGCAAATTAACGCCGCCCTTGGTGGCAAGGGCGGCGGCAGCGCACAAATGATCCAAGGCAGCTGTACGGCTGCAGAAAGCGAAATTCGCGCTTATATGGAGAGCTTATAAAATCACGTCGCAGACCAACATATTATGGTCGGTAACGCAAGAGGTTGTTGTATCGACCGTATGCACATTTTCAACTTGATAACCTAAATATAACACGTTGTCAATGCTTCGATCAGCGTAAGTAAGTAAATCGGCATTGGCACGGCTGAAACGGGGCAAGTGCTTTGCAAGCTTGTCGGGATTTGTATTGAAATCACCGCAACAAAGCAGCTTTGCTCCGTTTTTGTCTGCATATTCGTTCAAAATGTCGCCAAGACACAGCATGGTATCGGTATTTGCTTCATCACTCTCAATAGACAGATGCGTATTGAACAGTGTCACGCGCTCACCTGCCACGTCAAGCACAACGTATCCGCAGGAGGTGCCCTGTTTTGCAATTTTGACCGCAAAATTCAGCGTCTGCGCCTCAATGATAGGATGACGCGACAGAATAGCCGTGCCATATTCCCCACCCTGAAAATCACGAATTTTGATGAAATAGGTATAGGAATACCCTGCAAACTCGGCAAGACGCGCGGTCATATCAACGCCCTCAGAGCGCATAGCACCTTTATCTACCTCCTGCAGACAAACGGCATCAAAGCTCTTGTCTGTCAGCGTATCGGCAAGCAGGCGCAAATTATTCTCTGTGTAATGCCCTTCTGCAAAATGTGCGGAGCAAATATTGTAGCTGACTAATCGAAAAGTTTTCATAAAATCACCCCTTTACCAATATTGTATCATAAAATGCCCGAATGGTAAAGGGGTTAGATTGACTTTTATGAGTTTATTATAATTCAATAGATAACAAAAGCAGATACTATTGACACATTCTATCATTCATGATATACTAAAACCATAAAATAGCTCGGAGGTAGGATATGAAGCAATATTTACTTGCCATGGATCAAGGTACAACAAGCTGTCGCGCAATTATATTTTCGCGTAGCGGTGAAATGATCGCAACAGCGCAAAAGGAGTTTACGCAATTCTTCCCTGCTGACGGCTGGGTGGAGCATGATCCAACCGAGATTTGGGCAACGCAGATCGGTGTAGCGCACGAGGCTTTGGCAAAATCGGGGCTTGACGGCAGCGACGTTGCGGCAATCGGCATCACCAATCAGCGTGAAACAACGGTTGTTTGGGATAAACACACAGGCAAACCTATCTATAATGCTATCGTATGGCAATGCCGCCGTACTGCAGAGTATTGCGACAGCTTAAAAGCGCAGGGGCTTACGGACACAGTGCGCGCTAAAACAGGACTTTTGATAGACTCTTACTTCTCTGCTACCAAGATCCGCTGGATCTTGCAAAACGTGCCCGGTGCAATGGAAAAGGCACAACGCGGAGATTTACTGTTCGGCACGATCGACACTTGGCTGATCTGGATGCTGAGCGGCGGAAAGGTGCATGCAACCGACCCCAGTAACGCTGCGCGTACCATGATCTATAATATTCACGAGCTTGCGTGGGATCAAGAGCTGCTGGAGTTATTTGACATTCCGACAAGCATGCTCCCTGATGTGCTTCCCTCTTCGGGTGTGTTCGGATACACCAAGCCCTCGCTTTTCGGCTGCGAGATTCCGATCGCAGGTGTTGCGGGCGACCAACAGGCTGCCTTGTTCGGTCAATGCTGCTTTAGCAAGGGTGACGTCAAAAACACATACGGTACGGGCGGATTTATGCTCATGAACACGGGAACAACCCCGGTAACCTCGCAAAACGGACTTGTGACCTCGATAGGCTGGCGCATTGGCGATCAAACCCAATACGTGCTGGAGGGTTCTGTATTCATCTGCGGTGCTGCTGTGCAATGGCTGCGCGACGGTCTTGGTATCATTCGCTCCTCTGCAGATACCGAAAAGCTTGCACTTAGCGTTCCCGATAGCGGCGGTGTATATTTTGTGCCTGCCTTTGTAGGCTTGGGGGCACCTTATTGGGATGCGTATGCAAGAGGCTGTATCACGGGCTTGACGCGTGCGACTACTAAAGCGCACGTTGTACGCGCCACGCTGGAAGCTATGGCATACCAGACAGCTGACGTGCTCAATGTCATGGAGCAAGAGGTTGGCGCGCAGGTGCACTCACTCAAAGTGGACGGAGGCGCAAGTGCGAACAAGTTCCTGCTGCAATTCCAATCTGATATTACCTCCAAACGCATTGTACGCCCTGCATGTATTGAAACAACAGCGCTTGGCGCAGCTTGCCTTGCAGGACTTGCGGTCGGTCTTTATGCATCACTTGATGACATCAGCGCAATCTACAATGAAAATGCAAGCTTTACCCCTACAATGGACGATGCGACGCGCACCGCGCTCAGCAAAGGCTGGAAACGCGCGGTAGAACGCACGCTAAGTGAATAAATAACCCAAAAACCTCCATACTATAGTAGTTACTACTGCAGTATGGAGGTTTTATGTCGTATTTTTCGTTTGATCAAAGACGCAGCGCGCGCAAATGCGCTGTCATTGGTTGCTCGGGCGTAGGAGCAGCCGTGGCTCACACGCTTTCACAATGCAGATTTATCGATCAACTTGTGTTGATTGACCCCATTCAACGCACGTCAGACGGGCTTGCTGCCGATCTTGCATGCGCATTGCCAATGGATGCGAGTATTGATCTTTGGGCGGGCGATTATTCCGACCTTGCAGAATGCACGCTGATTATTCTCGCGCTCGGTTTTGGGCATTTGCATGAAAGCGCGCATGCCGATCTGATCGAACTCAACCTCCCAATTGTCAGAAAAGCGGTTGCCAACATTACTGCAATTACCCAAGATGCCTGTATTTTGGTGATCAGCCAGCCCGGCGAGATCATGACCTATGCCGTTACGCGATACGCAGGGATAGCGCAGCATAAGGTTTTAGGAATTGGTACGCTGCCTGCAACGCTATATCTGCGCAGAATGCTTGGCAAATACCTTGGCGTTGATGCACGTCAGCTGGATGCTATGATTGTTGGTCAATCGGACGCGCACGGTATTCTTTGCTCCAAAAGCATGCGCGTATGCGGCACAGGGATCGAAGATTACCTGAGTGCGCTTGGTCGAAGTTATGACACAGCCATGCTCCAATCGCTTTATGATGACACCATGCATGCATTTATACGCGCGGAAGACGCCAGCGGTTGCGCACAATACGCTATTGCACACGCATGCGGTATGATAGCAAAGTGTATTTTGACTGACACCAATACGATTTTGCCGATCTGCACATCTGCTGATACGCTTGGCGATATTGCGCGTTGCTGTTTAAGTCTTCCCTGCATGGTTGGTCGTCACGGCGCACATCCGCTACCTGATATTTTTCTTTCATCTGCCGAGAACGAGCAGCTGCGACGCAGTGCAGCCAAACTGCACGCGCAGTTGCTTGATGCCGAGCAGATTTTAATGCAAAATTAAAAACGTAAAAAGGGTGCTATAAAAGCACCCCTTTTACGTTGACTTGGTCAAAAATCAGTCTGCGTATACGCTGACCTGCTTCTTGTCCTTAGTCTTGTGTTCAAATTTTACCTTGCCGTCGATCAGCGCGTACAGAGTGTGGTCAGTGCCCATGCCAACGTTGTTGCCTGCATGGATAGCGGTTCCTCTCTGTCTTACGATGATGTTGCCGGCGATAACTGCCTGACCGTCAGCCTTCTTAACGCCAAGGCGCTTAGACTCACTGTCACGACCGTTCTTAGTAGAGCCGACACCCTTTTTATGAGCAAAGAACTGTAAACTAAGTCTCAACATGATCTTACCTCCATCTTTTTGTGCGATCCCATCCATAGGAATCTGAATTTGAAAAATTACGTGGTTTACGACTCGTACGGTCTGTCAATGACAGAAACGTCCAGGTAATCGTAATACTCCTCGATCATATCCTCGATCTGCTTGTAATAAGCCATGAATATGCCCGATACTGCATAACGCTTGTAATCGTCCTCCTCGAATTCGGGGAGAGCCGACTTGGACTTGACCGTGATCTTGGTGGTGGATTCATCGATATTGTAGTCAATATGCGATGCGTACGCCACTTCAACGGTATTGATGATGAGCATGGTCATTGCCGACAGTGCCGCGCAAATGATATCGTCACCCTCTTGTCCGTAACCCGTGTGTCCCTGTTCCTCGAAGCCGTAGAAAATTCCGTCGCTTCTGAAAAATACCAGCTTGGTCATAAAAACCGAAAATTAAGCTTCGATCTTAGTGATCTGAACCTTGGTGTAAGGCTGTCTGTGACCGATCTTCTTCTTTTCGTTCTTCTTGGGCTTGTACTTCATAACGTAAATCTTCTTGTTCTTGCCGTTCTTCAGCACAGTAGCGGTTACCTTAGCGCCGTCAACGGTGGGAACGCCTGCCTTAAAGCCTGCGTCGGTAGAAACTGCAACGACCTTATCAAAAACGATCTCGCTGCCTTCCTCAACATTGAGCTTCTCGACATAGATGATGTCC
>JAZOLE010000112.1:0-32525 GCA_045652835.1 Eubacteriales bacterium
AGCGAGCAGACGCTCGTCCAGCTCAACCGTTTCCTCGGGAATCTTGGCATCGGGAACAAGCTTGCAAGCAATCTTTTCAAGCAAAGCGGTGATGGGGAAGAAGATGGTAACGGCGAGTAAGCTGAAAATGGAGTGCGCAACGGCGATGCCGAATGCGTCGGTATAACTGTAAAGGAAGGTGTGAAGAGCAGTTCCCTCGGCCGCAAAAATTGCCTTGATCACCCAGTAGATAGCAAGGAGCAGGGTGGCTGCGCAAATATTGAAGGTCAGGTGAACGACCCCAGCACGCTTTGCGTTTTTGGTGGCGCCAATGGCGGAGAGCATTGCCGTAACGCAGGTGCCGATCTTGGCGCCGAGAATGACCGGTAGCGCGGCCGCATAGGTTACCCCGCCACTGTTGGCAAGTGCCTGCAAAATACCGACCGATGCGGAGGAAGACTGTACGATCGCGGTCAGCACAGTACCTGCCAGAACGCCAAGGAAGGGATTTTCAAACATGACGAGAATTTCACCGAACTCGGGAATATGCTTGAGTACCGAAACGGCACCGGACATGACGTCCATACCCGTCATCAGCACGCCAAAGCCCAGCAAAATGTTGCCAAGCTGCTTATATCTGTTCTTCTTTGCGAACATGGTAAAGCAAATACCGATCAGTGCAAGGATGGGCATCCAGAAATCGGGCTTGAGATACTGCAGACCTGCGGTAATACCTTCCGCGCCTGCCATTTCCATGCCCGTCATAGCGGTCAGCCATGCGGTGATTGCAGTACCGACGTTAGCACCCAAAATCACACCGACAGCCTGTGCCAGCGTCATGGTTGCCGAGTTTACAAAGCCTACGACCATAACCGTGGTTGCGGACGAGGACTGAATGATCAAGGTTACGCCAAGACCCAGCAAAAAGCCCTTGAGCTTATTGGAGGTCATTTTACCGAGGATGGTCTTGAGCTTGTTGCCCGCGCTCTTTTTCAGACCGTCGCCCATGACGTCCATACCGAACAAGAACAGCGCAAGACCCAACAAAAGTTTGAGGATCATGTAGATATCAACGCTCTCATGTGTGATAACGGCGTGGAAATTGTTCAAAAAGTTTTGCATGTCAAAGTTCCTTTCCCGATCGTCAAGATCGATTCGTCAGATCAACATTTGTCCGTTTATATTCAACTTAAATTGTAACCCGAGCCTGTCCGCAGCCTTGCGGCACATGACCATTCTGCCAAGAAAGATTTCAAAATACGACATGACCGACGCCACGTCGGTATCGATATCCAAGGTCAGCGTCACGGTCTTTTTGTCCTTGTCAAGCAGCAGCTTGGACGAAGTAACCGAATAATTGACGCGGTCGTGAATATCAAAGGTAGCAAAGTCCTCGTTGCGCACACGCGTACGGCGTACGTCACTCTTGTCTGCCAAGATCAGCGCGGCAGACACGCCGTTGACAGGCACGCCCGTGCCCTCGTCGTGGTTGCCGATGGCGGTAACGATGGTGGCAATATCAGCAGGCGGCATGCCCAGGTGATCCAGGATTCGGAACGCCATGAGTGCACCGCTTTGCGAGTGGTCCACGCGGTTGACAAGGTTGCCGATATCGTGCAAATATCCCGCAATGCGCGTCAGCTCCACCGTATGCGCATCGTATCCCAGCTCAACCAAGATATTGGCAGCCGTTTCGGACACGCGCGTGACGTGTGCAAAGCTGTGCTCGGTAAAACCAAGCGCACGCAGCGACTCGTCCGCACACCGAATATAGGTGCGGATCTCCTCGTTATGCTTCAAAGATTCATAGGTGATCACTAAATTCCTCCGTAAAAACGCCTATTTGATTTTATTTTATCATATTATGTTACTTTTGTCAACAATATTTTCGGTTGAGCACGGGAATTGGGCAAAAAAAGGGCGTCACAGGGGTACTCCCCTGTGACGCGCGATCTTTATACCGACTCCTTGTGCAACGGGCTCCATTTGCCCTTTGTAAAATATATCGAGAACATGCAGAACAGCGCCAGATTATGCGCGATCATGCACGCCCATGCCGCCACCAAGGTGGGGTTGGGCAGGAGCAACAGGCACAAAAACGTACCGAAAATACGAATACCCCACATGCCAAGCACGTTGAAAACAAACGGCGTTTTGGTGTTTCCCACGCCCTGCATCATGCCCTCGGTAATGATGGTCACGCCATAGAACGGCTCGGACAGCGCCACCATGCGCAAAACGGTGGTGCCAAGCGAGATGACCAAGGGATCGGACGAGAACAGGCGCAGCATATGCGGTGCAAGCAAGAACAAAAGTCCCCCCGAGAGCACCATGAGCAGCACCTCGCAGACCAGCATCAGCCTGCCCAGATCCTTGAGCTTTTGCTTATCCTCGGCACCCACGCAATTGCCTGCCAATGTAGCGGCTGCCGCCTGCATACCAAAGCCGGGGATATAGAACGCCGACTCAACCGTATTGGCAAAGCCGTGCGCAGCGGTGGAAACGTCGCCAAGAGAATTGATCATAGAAGCAAACACCACGTAACCAAACGAGGTGGCAAATCTTTGCGCCATGTTGGGCAGCGCAACCTTCAGGCAGGGGCGCAAAATTTCGCGATCGGGGCGCAAGCTCTGCCCGCGAGGAGAAATGACGGGATGACGCCACAGCGCAACCGTAATCAAAATTCCGCCTATGGCAAAGGCGATAGCACTTGCCACGGCAGCACCCACAACGCCAAGTCCTGCACCCGGGATCATCATAGGCAGCTGCGCACCGCCAAACCAAGGCAGCGCGACCGTTCTTGTGGGATAAATGAGCAAAAAGTTAAGCACCACGTTGACGATATTGACCACAATTCCCACGCGCATAGGCGTTTTGGTATCCCCTGCACCGCGCAGGACCGCACCGAAAATGATGGACGCGGCACGGAACAGCATGGGGGTATAGAGAATAAAGAAATACGTGGCAGCCGTGTTGCGAATATCCGGATCCACCTGCATCAGCACGGGTACGATGGGGGCAAGAGCAAGCGTGAGCACGGTAAACAAAATGCCGCCTACCAGCACCGCAAGCACCGCCTGCGCAGATGCGCGACGGCAACGCTCCTTGTCGCCTGCTCCCATGGAGCGCGCGATATAGGACAAAAAGCCTACGCCAAGCGCAGATAGTGAGCTACCCACCAGCCATCCCACCGTGCTGGTTGATCCCACCGCAGCGGACGCCTGCGTTCCAAGCGAACCGACCATGGCGGTATCCACGTACTGCACTGCCGTGTGCATCAGCTGCTCAAGGATGGTAGGCAATGCAAGTGCGACCACCGTGGGAAGCAGCCCCCACTTTATATTTTTGAAAAATTTCTTTTTTATCATAAACCAAACGCTCCAAATTTACAACTGTGACAATTATATCATAAAATTCATTTTCAGAAAAGCCCTTTACAACAAAAAAATAAAAATCTGCCAAAATCCTATTGATTTTTTGCACAAAAGAAAGTATAATAAAATCACTGATATTAGCAAAGGAGTACTATTATGGCTAAGATTACATTTATGGGTGCGGGCAGCACCGTTTTTGCAAAGAACGTCCTTGGCGACGCTATGCTTACCCCCTGCCTGCATGACGCAGAAATTGCACTCTACGATATTGACGCTGATAGACTTGACGAATCCTATCTGCTGATCACCAAGCTCAACGAGAACATCAACGAAAATCGCGCAAAGATCAGCAAGTATCTGGGCGTGGAGAATCGCAAGGATGCGCTGCGCGGTGCGGATTTCGTAGTTGATGCCATTCAGGTCGGTCTTTACGACCCTTGCACCATCATCGACTTTGAAGTACCCAAGAAGTACGGTCTGCGCCAGACCATTGGCGACACCTTAGGCATTGGCGGTATCTTCCGTGCGCTGCGTACCATCGTGGTGCTCAAGGATTTTGCTGCGGATATGGAAGAGGTGTGCCCGAACGCTTGGTTCCTCAACTACACCAACCCCATGGCAATGCTGGCAGGCTATATGCAGAGATACACCAAGATCAAGACCGTAGGTCTTTGCCACAGCGTACAGGTTTGCTCCGAAGGTCTGCTCAACCGCCTTGGCATGCAGGATAAGCTGGAAGGCAGAAAAGAAAAGATTGCGGGCATTAACCACATGGCATGGCTACTTGAAATTCAGGACAAGGACGGCAACGACCTTTACCCCGAGATCAAGGAGCGCGCAAAGGCTAAGAATGCAAACGAAAAGCATGACGATATGGTCCGCTTTGACTACATTGATAAGCTTGGCTACTACTGCACCGAATCCAGCGAGCACAACTCCGAATACAACTACTTCTACATTAAGGAAAATCGCCCTGAGCTGATTGAAAAGTTCAACATTCCGCTGGACGAGTATCCCCGTCGCTGCGTCAACCAGATCGCATTCTGGGCTCAGCAGAAGGAAGAGCTGATGGCAGGCGGTAACATCACCCACACCCGTTCCCGCGAGTACGCTTCTCACATCATGGAAGCAATCCTGACCGATCAGCCCTACCGCATTGGCGGTAACGTGATCAACAACGGTCTGATCCCCAACCTGCCCGACGAGGCTTGCGTTGAAGTTTCCTGCATGGTTGACCGCACCGGTGTACATCCCACCTACGCAGGTCCTCTGCCCCTGCAGCTTGCCGCTATGAACATGACCAATATCAACGTGCAGCTTCTGACCATTGAGGCAGCCGTTACCGGTAAGATGGAGCACGTATATCACGCTGCTATGATGGATCCCCACACCGGCAGCCAGCTCTCTACCGACGAGATCGTAGCGCTTTGCGACGAGCTCCGCGCCGCTCACGAGGCTGCGGGTTATCCGATCTTCTGATTTATCCCATAACACAAAACATCCGCCAACGGCATGCCGTTGGCGGATTTCATCGCTTTGCGATTTCATCCACGAAAGTGGATTTCATCCGCTCCCGACAGGGGGCGGATTTCATTTTACATAGGCAAGGCGGAGGAGGAGGAGCAAGCCCCTCCCCTACCGATGGACGGTTTGGAAATCCTGACCTATGGAATTGGAAAACTATAATATCGGGCGGTAGGGGAGGGGCTTGCTCCTCCCGCCCACACAAAAAACGTAAGGCTCGGCGTTTGCCGAGCCTTTTTCGTATTCAATTTTGCGTTTTCTTACGGCTTGCCACGAATAGGGCGATGGGGGTCAGCCCCGTGACCGCACCAATGACTGTCAAAATCATGGCGACCTTGCTTTCAAAATACGAGCGCAGCACCTTATAATAGCAAACGCCGCAAAGCGTGCGAACAATTGCCAAGAGCACAACGCCCACAAGCAAGCACACCGCGCCCACGATGGGCAGCGCGACCATGACAAGCGCGAACAACTCGGAAGAGATCAGATTCAACAGCAATGCGGGAAGGGCTATCAGCACCAGCAGCACGTACGCAAGGGATGCAAGGATGGTCACCACGCGCGAATCGGCACCGCCCAAAGCACGGTTTGATGATTCTATGAGCATGGCAAACACCTGCGTTCCCGGCACACCGATGATGCCGATCAGCAGCACAGCCGCCGTAATCGGGATCAGCACGCAGCAGCAAATGAACAAAAGTCTGCCCCACAGGCGTCGCTTGCCCTGTGTGCCGTGCACCGCGTCGCTCCGCTCGGCAAGCTTGCCAATGACAAAATACCGCGCAAAGGGCAGGCATGCCATGGTGCGGATATTGCGCCACGCGCCTTGCTTTTTGGCAATTTTGGCAAGCGCGAGAGAACCAAGCACATATCCCACAAGCCCACAAATGCAGGTTGCCAGAATGGACATGAGTACGCCTGAAACGATGATCAAAAACGCCTCGGTACTCAGCTCAATATCCTCCCAATGTCCGTAAAGGAACGAGCCGAGACCCGGATATTCTCTGATAATGTCGTAAACCATATGTCCTCCTATATCAGCCCTTGGCGAGCGCTTTTGCAGGGATGACGGCTGCGCCGTCGCACATCTCAAAGTCCGCCTCTTGTGCGGATACCTTTTGCGCACGCGGCTTGAAGAAGGAGACGTTGAGCAGCGCGGGAACCCACGCACGCTTGGGCGCGCAGGCGTCGGTTTGCTCAGCAATACGATACAGCGCGTAGCGCAAGGCAACGCAAGCAATTGCAATGCCGCCCAAAATCATCAGTGGCAGGATCACAACGATAAAGACAATGAGAAAAATGATCAAACCGACCATAACTTGCTCCTTTCCACAGATTCACCAAGCTCCCAACCTTGCAGCCAAACTTAATCGTTATAGGTAATCATCACGTTCTCGATGTACTCTTTCTCTATATCGTTAGGCTGGCGGAAGCTTGCCACAAGCGTAATAATAGCCTGCACGTTGAACACGATGCCCACGATAAAGAGCACGATGTTGACCGTTTCGGGGAAAAATTCACGGTAGATCTTCCAGCGGCAGATGCTATCCAGCACCAAGGGCGCGTAGGCAAGCACCATAACCAAAAGGGACGAAAGCAGAGCGATCAAAACGCCGATCATAGGGAAAAAGGAACAGATAAAATTGACAGTATAAAGCACCACCATAATTGCCATGGCACCAAGCGTGCCAAACAGCACGATCTTTGCCCAAGGACGCGGGAAAACCTTACCGCTGCGCTCATCGCATCGCTCAGCTACTGCGCCAAGCGTGTAATACTGCGCATAAGGAATCCATGCAAGAAAAGCGTTTTCCACGCACAGCTTTTTGGCAATGCGATAAAGTCCCCAGCAAAACAGCACGTAATGGACCAGTGCAACCACGCAAGCGACCGCAGCCACGATCAATACAATGATCAGCACAGTGGAAAGAGGTATTCCTTCTGTGCTTACGTCCGCGCCACCAATGATATCAGAGGGAGGGGGTGTGAAAATATTTTCCATAATGTTATCTCCTTTACATATAAATTTTATAGTTGTTTGCTTCCGCTTCCTCAGCTGCCCTGACAGCATTCGTCTTCAAGAAGCCCACGACAAAGAGCAGCACGGCAACCAGACCGGAGAGCGGAGCTAAGATGGCAAGGATAACGGCAAGCACGTTGCCCATAAACTCCTTGCAAATGCTCAACAGGCAACGCCCTGTCATGAAGAGCAGGATCAGCGAGGAGCACTCCAAAAGCAGCGCTACGAGCACTGAAATCACGGGGTGGGAGGAAAGCAAAAATAAGATGCTTGCCTGTACGATGGGCAAACCGATCCCCAAGCCAATGGTGGTACACAGCAAGATACGGCCCCATTTCCAAGCCTTTTTGCCGTTTCGCATCATGCTCTGCTCGGCACATTTACCCAACAGATAGGTGCGTGCGTACGGAATCCATGCAAGGAATCGATGCTTGACGCCCAGCTTTTTGGCAATTTTGGAAAGTCCGATACCGCGCATCAAGTAGGCCGCGATCGCTATCATCGCTACCGCAATCACCACCACGGCAAGCACTGCCAAAATAATACCGCCAATGGCAAGGCCACCGATCGCAGCAAGTACAAGCGTGACAAGCGCGATCAAAGATTCAACAGAAAATTCTGCGATCGCGTTCGAGATCGCATCCAAAAGACCGGATTGTTCCAACCAGTCAATAATCGGCTCAATGCCGGTAAAGTTGATTTCAGGATTCATGCAAAATCCACTTCCTTTCATGTGACAATTCACCAGTTTTATTATACCACACTGCTATGGGCTTGTCAAGAAAAAACTTTGCTGTCAGCCCCTTGCAAGTGCGCGTACTTTATGATATAATGTATGTAAGTATCGGGCGGTGCACGCCCGAAAGGAGACGACTTTATTATGTTTTTAGATTATTTGAGTCTGTTTATTGTGGACGTTCCGCGACTTTTCATCAAGCTTGGACTTGCCGAGGCGCAAACCTTTGAGGGGCAGGAGATCTTCCACCCCGTCAATACCGCTGCACAGGCGCTCTTTGTCCTGTGCCTGATCTTGGGCTTTGCCGTGCTTCCCTATCTGCTGGGCGCGGTATCCATCCCTCGACTGTACTGCAAGAAGGTCAAAAACCTTGACGTATACGCGCTTGGCTCGGGCAAGGGCGAGATTGGTGACGTGTGGAGATGCGTTGGCAAATGGCACGGCGTTGCTTGCTTTGCGCTTGAAGCGATCAAGGTGCTGCTTTGCATGGCACTCGGATTTTTCTGCCTTGGCGCGGACGGTGCAGCCGTGGCAGGATTTTTCTGCGTGATGGGCGAGATGCTGCCTATCTGGAACAAGATGCGCGGCTCGCGCGGCTTTGAAACCGCGGCGCTTTGCGTCCTCGTGCTCTCTCCCCTGACCTTTGCCATTCTGCTTTTCATTTTCGTTGTTGTATTTTTGGGCATGCGCTTCCGTACCGCGGCGCGTCTGTTCCCCACGCTGCTTTACCCCTTGATCGCATCCGCATTTTTGATGAACGCAAATCCCACCGCCGTGCTGCTTTCGGTTGGCGTGGTGGTGCTGATGATCTTCTCGCATTGGCAGAACATGCGCAACATGCTTGAGAGAGAAGAGGAGCGCATTGAATTCGGCAAGCAAAAGAAGGAAGCGGAGGAGGAAGAGCAGGCATGAGTGAATACAACGCACAATTAAAGACCGCTGCGCAGCTGATTACGGACGCTTCGCGTGCAGGCCTGCTTAAAAAGGCGGTGCTTTCCAAGCATACTGTGGGAGATGCCGTTAAAACCACGCTGACCGTGCGCCAAATTGGCGGACGCAACTGCCTGCAGGCAGAAAGCTTACATACCGACAACAAGGCAAAGCATCAAAACATTGAGATCGGTGACTGTGACACCCTGCTTTGCCTGCTTGCTACCGCAGGACAGATCAACATTCTGACCACGCTGGGAGAGAGCGAATACCGCACTGCCAAATCCGGCAAGGTGACGCTGATTGGCGGTGAGGCCTTGCAAACAAAGCTTGCCGGTGCAACCCCTGCCGCTCCCACCGTTGCAACGCTTTTTAACAACCGCGAAAAGCAATACATTCTTTCGGGCAACGAACCTTTCCTGATCAAACTGGAGGTCAGCGACAAAAACGGACGCGTGCACGATAAAAAGCGCGCAAAGTTCCGCCAGATCAACCGCTTTTTGGAGCTGGTGCGCGATATTGAGGATAAATTACCCGCCACGGGTTCGCTGCGCATTTGCGACCTTTGCTGCGGCAAAAGCTACCTTTCCTTTGCCGTATACCATTACTTTGCCGTGATCCGCGGCAGAGAGGTACGCATGACGGGCGTGGACCTCAAAGAGGACGTGATCGATTTCTGCTCCTCCACCGCCCGTGATCTTGGCTTTGACGGACTTGAATTTTTGTGCGGTGACGTAAGCAAATACCACACCGATGACAAGGTGCACTTAGTCATCTCGCTGCACGCTTGCGATATTGCTACCGACCTGGTGCTTGGTCGCGCGATTGCTTTTGAGGCAGACGTCATTCTGTCCACCCCCTGCTGCCACCACGCCATGAGTCCCTTGCTTGATTCCCCCGCGCTTGCCTTTATTGCCAAGCACTCGATCCTCAAAGGAAAGCTTTGCGACGCGGCAACCGACGCGCTGCGCCTCAAAATACTGGAGGCGCACGGATACACAACCACAGCTCTTGAGTTGATTGATCCAGAAGAAACACCCAAAAACGTGCTTTTGCGTGCCATTCGCAAAAAGAATCCCTCCCCTGCTGCCCTGCAGGCAGCAAAAGAGCAAGCCGAGCAGATCCGCGCATTTCTGCTGGGTGACGCACGTCCTTGGTGGGCAGATATCAATACATACACGAAAGGACCGAACCAATGAGCAGAAAACACATTTCTTTACTGATGATCGCGGCAATAGTACTTGCCTGCACCGCAGTGGCGGTAGCGATTCCCTGCATCGCAGCCGACGACCGCTACGTTGCCCCCGCGTATTTAGTGGATTTCAACGACAAAGCCAACGTGGCGGGATGCTTTGGCGCGAATGCGGTCACAGGCGTGCATGATGCCGAGCAGCAGGCAATGCAGATTTTATTTTCGACAAACGCGCAGGGCATTTGCGACGACCCTTACATCAACCTTGCCATGCCGACCGAGACAGTCAACGTAACCGAATATCACTACCTTGCCATGCTGGTCAAGACCGACTACACCGACCTGCAGGGTGAGCTGCGCTTGCGCTCTGCCACCACGCAAAATCAGTACCCCTTCTTCCGCTATTCGTATCAGAAAACCGCGGATTGGCAGCTGATCATCATTGACGTCACCAACGTATCGGCTGCGGGCGCATATCCCCCCGGCATGACCATTGAGGGTGCGCTTTCCAACCTGCGCCTGGATATGTTCAACAACAGCTGCGATGCGGACACCGCCTTTTATCTCAAGGCTTACGGTCTTTACAGCAGCTATGAGGACGCAAAAACCTTTATACATTTTGAAAGCGAGGTCACAGAAAAGCCCGTGATGCCCGATATCGATTATTCCGCATTTTGGAGAGGAGATGCATTCGGCTCTCCTGCCAATGCTTACCGTATGAATTGGCTCTCCTACGGCTTTAACAGCACCTACGCAGCGCAGGTGGATCAGCTGTTGGCGCAAGGGTACGGCGGCATTGTTTCCAACGTCAATTTCAATTCGCAGTACCTCAAGGACGAGGCAGAATTCAAGCTGCTGCTCGACACCTACAAGTACGCGCACGGCAAGGACATGACGCTTTGGATCTACGATGAATATCAATGGCCCAGCGGCTCGGCTTACGGTCAGGTGCTGGATACCAACGCCGACTGGCGCGCAACCGGTATTGAGCACATTCAGCTTGTTTTAAACAAGGCGCAAGGCTCTTACTCCTTGCGCGAGCACGATATTGCTCTCAAGCTGGCTACGATCAAGGCAAACGGCAAGACGTATACCTTGGATACCGACGGTGCATCCCTGCAGTTCGACCTGACAGGCGAGATCAAGGGCGAGTGCATTCTTGACCTTTACGTGCTGCGCTACTCCGACACGCACGAGCAGAACAGAAACGATTTCAGCACGCTCTATCACGTAGACACGCTGCGCCCCGACTCTGTGGCGCGCTTTATCGAGCTGACGCATCAGCACTACAAGGACGCCTTTGGCGCGGACTTCTCCATGGTGGAGGCGTTCTTTACAGACGAGCCAAGCCAAGGCAACCGCGATCAGGAAAACTACATTGTCTGGACAGAGGGTCTGGAGCAGAAATTCAAGGAAAAGTACGGCTACGAGCTTGAGCTGCCGCTGCTTTTCGAGGGCAGAACCGAAACCGCGCAGCGCATGCGCATTCACTACTACTCCTTGGTAGCCGAGCTTTTCAAGACCTCTTATATTGACCAGATCTCTGCTTGGTGCGAGCAAAACGGCACGATTTCCTCGGGACATTTGCTCTTTGAGGAGAACATGAACGACCACGTGGAAACCTACGGCGGCGACTTTATGCAGATCATTGGCGGCATGACTATGCCCGGTGTGGACATTTTGTGGGTGCACCCCAACCAGCTGCTCTCGCAGTGCTACATCGGCAATCATTTGGGCATTCGCTTTGTGGCAAGTGCCGCACGCAACGCCGGCAAGACCGACGTGATGGTAGAGTACAACCCCTCCGCTGTTCCCACAGATGATTTCAACAACGATAAAATGGGTGCATCAATCGGCGGCATCACGCTGACCCGTCTGTTCGGTACCACCGTTTATAACGTCATCAACCCCCAAATGGACTACTCCCTTGAGCAGATCAACGCGCTCAACACCTACGTAGGCAGACTCAATGCGCTGCTGGACGGCATGACCGAGGCGGGAGATCTTGCCATCTTCTATCCCATCGCCACGGTGCAGGCATTGCACAACGCAGACGACGTGCATTCCTCTGCATTCGGCAACGGCACGGATGCAGTCAAGCTCAATAACAATTACACCGCGCTCTGCCTTGATCTTCTGCAAAGACAGGTGCTTTACTCGATCATTGACGATCAAAGCATTTGCGCTGCAACCGTCACCGCGGATGGCAGATTGGTCATTGGCAACGGCTCTTACCGCACGATTGTACTGGCATACGGCGAATACATTTCCGCAGAAGCAGCACAAAAGCTGGCACATTTTAAGAAAAATGGCGGCACGGTCGTATTCGTGGGCACAAGCTACGACGATTACAAGGCAGTTGAGGTCGATGGCAATGAGCGCGTCAGCGCGGCTATGGCACAGCTTGCAGAGTGCGATCAATTCACCCTGACCACTGCTGCTTCGCGCATTTCCAAGATGGTCAGCAGCACCATGAAGCTGACCGCGCTTGACGGCGTGACAAGCCAAAGTGTGCTGTACGGTGAATTCTTTGACGCAGAGCATGACATTTCCTACGTGGCAAACTCGACCGACAAGGACGCTACCGCATCGCTGGAATTTACCGACGGATATGACGGTGCATACACCGTATACTACCCCTACACGGGCATCGTTGCAAGCGGCAGCGGCAGCAGCGTAGACATCAATCTTCCCGCATATTGCGCGGTGCTGATCGTGCGCAAGGACAAAAACGAGGTGGATAACACCCCTGCGCAGCCCGATTCTACCGAGGCAGAAACGCAAGCTCCGATCCAAAGCCAGCCTGCAGACAGCAGCGAGCAGGTGACCGAGGGCGAGGCGCAAAAGAGCGGATGCAAATCTGCCCTGAACGCATTTTCCGCACTTGCGGCAGGTGCAGCAGGAGCTGCAATAACGCTTGGCAAAAAGAAGAGAAAATAAAAAACACAAAAATCCCCTTGCAGCCGCAAGGGGATTTTGATATCAAAGCCGACCGGCTCTGAAAATTTTGTCTTTTCGTTTGTACAGCGCAAAATACAAAGCAGCGCCCAAAAGCCAAGCCGAGAGCACCTCGCCCAAAAAGACGGTCAGGTAAAAGAACCACACCGTGCCCGGGAAAAAGTAGGCGAATTTGAGAACGGGGGGCACAATCAACGTGTTTGCAATGACCGTGGGAATACCCGCAAGCCAGCCGCAAAGCTTTGCCTTATCGCGCAAAAGCTTGCCGATCAGGTACGTACCCGCAGCGCCAAGCAAGGTTGCCAGCGATCCGAACACCACGTCCTGCCAGATGCAGGCATTCATGATATTGGCAATCAGGCAGCCGATGTATAGCCCGGGCACAGCGGCAGGGGTAAACAGCGGCAGAATGCACAGCGCCTCGGAAAAACGAAGCTGAATGGCGTAATTGGCAAGTCCCATGGCGTTTGCCAGTGCGGTCAGCACCACGTAGAGTGCTGCGATTAGCCCGCTCTCTGCCATGTACAGAGCGACGCGCTTTGAGGAATTGATGCGATTTTTCATTTTTTGTTTCCTTCCGTAGTTTTGTTTTTGCGGTGAGGATGGTCACGAACTCACCGTGCCGCTCGTCCCAAGACGTATGCGACGAAAGCCATTATAGCACGCAAAATCAAAAAAAGCAAGAGTTTTTTGCATAAAAATCCCCCAAAGCGCGCAAAATAATACCAAAAAGAGAGGGGGATGCTTTATGTTTGACAGAAGATTGCTGTTTTTGGCGATAGGAGGGCTTGCTTTGGTGGGCATTTTGGCTTTGGCGGCTGCTTTGACCGTGCGCAGACAGATGGGCAAGCTGCGCAATAACATCCGCACAGTCAGCCGCGGAGTTTATAATTTCGGTACGGCTTTGCAGCTGCTTTCGGGTGCTGCCGAAGAGGAAGATTGCGAGCGGTGCACGACTTGTTAATAAAAGAGGGTGCTATCCATTGATAGCACCCTCTTTTTGGGATTATTACTTATTAGGATACGGTTTTGTCTCATTCGTCAAGCCGAGAATATAATCAGTAGATACACCGTAAAACTTCGCTAAAGCGATCAAGCACTCAATAGGCAGCTGTCGTTGACCGTTCTCATATTGAGAATATGTGTTTTGTTTCACGTGCAGATACGTGGCAATTTCTTTTTGCGTAATATCTCGATCCTCTCTTAAATCCTTAATCCGCATTTTTCTCTCCTAAGACTTTATACTCTTATTATATAAAATCTCATTCTGAGATATTGACTTTTATCTCATATTGTGATATTCTGTTTATGTCAATAAAAATGAAAGGACAATTTCAATTATGAAAAACGAGTTATCTTCAAACAATTTGGCTCCAATCCCTTTTCCAAAAGTCAGAAGAACAATATCTCTCATTCTTGCCTATCTTGGCGTTGTTCTTGTAATTGCACTTTTCTTTTCACCCATTCTCGGAATTAAAGAAACCGAGGAAATTGGTGGAGAGAAATTTACAATCAGGGCTGCTTGCTCTCCGTATCAGTTAATCACCAAGGATACGCATGTCAACGTTCGCGTTTCCGGTGGGACGGAATCGGAAAACGACTTTGTTGAATTGATGTACGGAGAAATAGACGTTGCAGACGGAGCCACAGATGGAGTTATCTTTTTTAACCTTCTTTATGAGGAAGGAAATGCTGCCTCCACTATATTGGCAACAGTACTCTTGATTATTATGTATGTTCCCCTCACCGTTTGTTTGGTATTGACATTTTCGGGAAAGCTTACTTCCAAGCCCAAAAGACTAAAAGACGAAACAGATGAGGCCTACAAAAAAAGAGTTTTGCGCTTGGCGGGAAACGAAGAGCTAATTCGTTTTGCTCATTTGAGAATACCCCAAGTATTGATTGCGATAGTCGGATTTCCGATTATGATGACCATAATACTTTGTGCGCTTTCTTTTTCTATAAATTATGATGATGCCAGTGACATATTCTCCATATTTTCTATATACCGAAACAATGTAGATTTTCTCCTTATATTTTCTACATTTATTATCCTTATAGGTTCTTTTAGTCTAACTGGAGGAGTTGGTTTGGGAAAAATAAATAAATTACTGATAAATAACTATGTATGTGATTACGATAACCAAGTATTTAGACCGAGAACCCCTGAAGAAACAGAACAGATATTTGCAAAAGTCGGATTAAGCTCTGTGACGAATACAACATATACGAATCGATCTCAAACAACCAATGCAAATATCGCAAAAGAGTCCGAGCCTCAAACGAGCAAAGACATGTCAGAAGAAGCGCGTATCAAATTGCTGAAGGAATATAAATACTTGTTGGATGAAGGTGTTATCAGCAAAGAAGAATACGAAACCAAAAAAAAGGAGCTACTGAGTTCTTCTCATAAGAACAACTCCAATTGAACAGATGTCATTCTTCAAACCTTTACCAAATACCAAAATACAGAAACCCGCCGATTTTCCGGCGGGTTTCTGTATTTCGTTTATGGCAAAGGTACTGCCAAAGTGAAGCGCAATATTTGCCACAGGCAAATCACTTGCAGCAAGCAACCACTACCTCACCCTGCGCCTCGTCGAGATCCCAAATGATCTCGCCAACTGCAGGCACGGTGATCTTACCCGAAAGCGGATTTTTGATACTGATAACCGGTGTGGTCACTTCAGCCTCTACTTGGCTGCGCTCAAAGGCAAGGTCGCACTCGTGCATTTCGCAATCGATCAACTCCAACCCCTCGCAGTAGCAAAGCGGCTGCGTACCAATGATGACGCAATGCTCGAACCTGACGTTTTTGCAATACCACGCAAGATACTCGCCCTTGACGCGGCAGTTACGCACCACCACGTTCTCGGCATGCCAGAACGCGTCCTTGGTGTCAAGGTCACAGCTCTCGAACACCGCATTTTTGACGTACTGGAACGAATACTTGCCCTTAAAGGTCATGTTCTCAAATCGCAAATTTTCACCGCGGAACATAAAATACTCGCCCTCGGCAGTGACGTTTTGCATCTGCACGTCGGTACTCATCCAGCCAAACTCGGCAGAACGGACAGAGCTATCCGAAATGCGCACGTCATGGCACTCGCGCAACGCCTTGATGCCATGCAGCTCGGCATTGGTGACGCTGATGCCGTCCGAATACCAAAGCGCGGCACGGCAGGTCTCTTTCAATTCGCACTCACTGATCTCCAGCCCATGCACGTGCCAGAAGGGATAGCGCAGATCAAACTCGCACTTCTCCACACGCACGCGCGCGCACTCCTTGAATGCACTCTCGCCATCCGCAGGGCCTGCAAAGGTGCAATCGTGCACGTATATCTCTTTTTCGCCGTAAAAGGCTCTTTCTTGATCGTAATTCTGATGGGAAAACTCTTTCATAAACCTTACTTGACAAAATGCCATACCTGCATCTCGCTCTCACCGCGATTGGCAAAAGCGTAATACGGGATCAGCACAGCGTCAACCTTTTCTTTATTCTGTGTTTTTTGGCGATACAGCGGTGCATCCGGCTCTCGCACGGTACGCCATGCGCGCACCGTCAGCTGCGGTACACCCAGCTGCTTATGCTTGCCATATCTGAAGCGCGCGCGGCTATCCAAGCAAACGTCACGCAAAAGCTCACCGTTGTCCGCGCCCTCCATGCAATAGATGACCGGGCCTCTTTGCACAGCATATCTGCCCGAGTCAAAGACCACCTCGGGGCGTGCCTCGATAAACGTGGGCTTCATGGTAAAATCAAAGGTCAATTCCTCGCCGTCTTTTACGTCAAAGTATGCATATCCCTTGTCAGTCTCGCCCGTATAGCCGTCAAACCAGCCGGGGATGCGCACCGCAATGCGAGAATCTCCGCCCGACAGGCGAATTTTGATCTTACCGTTCTCGGGATACATAGTGCTCTGCTCCAGCACAAGCATCTTGCCGTCGCGCTCGATGGTCGTCATGCTTTGCATAAACTGGTGCACGTAAATCACCTCACCGTCATCCGAGTACAGCATACTCGCAATCGAGGGGATAAAGCGCACGATATTGGGCGGACAGCAGGAGCATGCAAATACCTCGCTGCGCTGCATAGGCGGCAAATTCACGCTTCTGTGCGACACGCTGACGTCACGCTTGTGCATGCGCGGCATGATCTCCAAAGGATTTTGATAGAAAAAGCTCTTGCCGTCCAAAGAGAGCGCGGACAAAAAGCCGTTATACATGACGCGCTCAACCACGTCGGAATACTTGGAATCCGCGCCAAAGCGCAGCATTCTGTTCGCAAACAGCGCAAGCGCAAGCGCTGCGCAGGATTCGGTATACGAGATCAGGTTGGGCAGATCGTAATCCACCGTGAACGCCTCACCTGCACCGCTTGAGCCGATACCGCCCGTGATATACATGCGGCGGTTTGCCACGTTGTCAAACAGCGCCTCGCAAGCTGCCTGCAGCTCTTTATCTCCCGTGTGCAACGCCACGTCAGCCATACCGCAATACAAATACATGGCACGCACCGCATGCCCCTCTGCCGTCCTTTGCTCTCGCACAGGCAGGTGGCTTTGCGAATAACTGGGGTCCATCCAATCGGGAATGTGAATTTGGTCATGTCCGCGCGTATCGACAAAGTGCTTGGCAAGGTTCAAGTACCGCACCTCGCCCGTGCATTCGTACAATCTTACAAGCGCCAGCTCGATCTCCTCGTGCCCCGGCGTCCCAAACGGCGTATCCGCATCCTTGACAAATCTCTTTTCTATGTAGTCGGCATAGCGGCACATGCAATCAAGGAAAGTACGCTTTCCCGTTGCCTGATAGTAGGCAACTGCCGCCTCCATCAAATGTCCCGCACAGTAAAGCTCGTGCCAATCTCTGTTGGAAAAGCGGTGCGCAGGGTCGATGACGGTAAAGAAGATATTGAAATAGCCGTCGGGCTGCTGATTCTTCTCAATCTGTGCCACAAGCGCGTCTATCTTTTTCTCAAGGCGCGCATCAGGCTTGACGGCAATCTGATACGCCGCGCCCTCCATCCACTTTGCCACGTCACTATCCCAGAAAAAGTGGGGTTTGTTGGGCATGCCCTCTTTCCAATCAAAGCGGAACGCATCAATTCTGCCGGTATCGTAAAAGCGATCGTACACCGCTCCCGTGGTCACGCGGCGTACAAGCGTCTGCTTTTGCTTCCAAAAGCCACCCGTGATGCGCGTATTTGAAAAGTCAACCGTTCTGTGCATGATCCATTTCCTCCGAATTTTGAATTTTTTGCTTGGTTTGTGCAGCAAGCGCCGCGCGCAACTCGCGCGTATAGGGAGAGAATGCGGCATTCTCCTCGCCATAGGTCAAATTCAGGGTATACTCCAGGGGAATCCACGTGTCAAGCGGTGCCTCGTTATGCGAAAGTACCGCCTCCATGTTGTCAAGCGCCTTGTAAAGCTGCGCCTCGGGCGTTTGCTTGGCTTCCATTTCCGCATAAAGTGCGCCGAAATCGGAAGCGTACGGCTCGGGTAACAAAGAGAGCAACGTGCTCCATGCCTCTGCCTCGGTCATCTCGTTTTGCTCTGTCTTTTCAAACGAGGGTACGTCACCCGTCAATGCCTCGCCAAGATCGTGTATAAGGCACATGCGGATGACCTTATTCATATCCAAATCCGGATATTCATCCGCACACAGCATGGCAAGCACGGCAAGACGCCAGGAATGCTCGGCAACCGACTCTCTGCGCCCCGAGGACGTCCAGGAATGTCGCGTGTTGCATTTGAGCTTTTCGATCACGCCCATAAATTCGATCAAGCCTTGAATCTGCATGCTGTTTCTCTCCATTTTCACTCAAAATCTTGACATTACACCATCTTTATTATATAATAAACGTAATCGTATGTCAATAGGAGGATGAACATGTATCCCTTATTTTTAAAGCCCGCCGTCAAGGACTATTTGTGGGGCGGCAACGCACTCAAAACACGCTATGGCGTAGAGAGCGATTTGGATATTACCGCTGAGGCATGGGTGCTCTCAACGCACAAAAACGGCCCCAGCACCGTGCAAAACGGTGAAATGGCAGGAAAAACCCTGCAAGACGCGCTTGCGGCATGGGGACAGACCGCGCCCGACATTCTTGTTAAGCTGATCGACGCGCGCGATCGCCTTTCCTTACAGGTGCACCCCGAGGACGCCTACGCGCAAGAGCACCACGCAAGCCCCGGCAAGACCGAGATGTGGTACGTGCTGGATGCAGAGCCGGGCGCTGCCCTGATCTGCGGATTTGAAAAGGACATCACCACCGAGGAATTTGCCGCGTATATTGAAAACGGCACCGCGGACAAGGCTGTGGCACACTTCCCCGTCAAGACGGGCGACGTGTTCTTTATCCCTGCGGGCACAGTGCACGCCATCGGCGCAGGCATTCTGATTGCCGAGGTGCAGCAAAACTCCGACATTACCTACCGCGTTTGGGACTGGGGACGCGTGGGGGCTGACGGCAAGCCCCGTGAGCTGCACGTGCAAAGAGCGCTTGAGGTCAGCAAGACCCAACCCTATACCCTGCCCTGCGGACAGGCAGGCGAGGTAAACGACATTGCAGGAGGCAAGCTGCGCACGCTTGCAAATTGCCCCTATTTTGCCACCTATGAGCTGACGCTGCAGGGCGCAGCCAAAATTCCTGCCGACATTCGCTGCGTGCTTTGCACCGAGGGCAGCATGACCCTTTCGTGCACGGGCTGCGAGGATCTTGCACTCCACGCAGGCGCATGCGTCTACGTCCCCGAGGGGTTGCAGACTACGCTTTCGGGCGACGCAAGAGTGCTTTGGATCAAGTAAATACATAAGAAGGCTCGGCAAACGCCGAGCCTTTGCTGCAAACAAATCTATACCCATGAAACCAACAAATTAGCACAAAATTGAATAAAACGAATTTAGCAGTCCTTGCACAGGCTTCTGCTTTTCTTTTCTCAAGATGTGAAAGAGCGTCCTAATGATGCATCTCACCCACCGCAACCGCGTCCGCCAATCGCTCCAAGTATTCGCGATTGCCTTCCGCTGCGGTCCCCCCTCTCCAGCGGAGAGGGCTCGTTTTAGCTGCCCTTTTTGAACATCTATAAAGACGGATGCGCAACATAAGCCCTCTCCGCTGGAGAGGGGGGACCGCAGCGGAGGATATTCGAGGCGTTTGAGCCGAGAATAACCGACGCGGTTGCGGTGGGTGAGATGCATCCCTCGGACGCTCCTTCACCCAAACGGGTTTACAACTTCGCGGTTATTGCATCCCATTTTATTCTGTGGTATACTGTTCTCACAGACAGGAGGAAAAATACATGTATCATTTGAATCAGTTCTGCAACATCATCACAGCTCTTCGCAAGGAACGCGGATGGACACAGGCTATGCTTGCCGATCAGATCGGGATCGCGCCCCAGTCGGTGTCCAAATGGGAGTGCGGCGTTGGATTCCCCGATGTCACCCTGTTTCCCGTCATTGCCGATCTCTTTGACATCCCCATCGGCGTTCTGTTCGGAGAGGCTACTACATCAAAAAAGGAGAACAAAGCTATGAATAATCCGAGTCATGAACATACCTATGTCTTTGAACCGATTCAAAGCATTGATTTCAGCGTAAACAACTGCTGCCGCATCCGTATCATCGACGGTGAGCGCGAGAACGCGCAGATCACCGTGCAGGGTGACCCCACTTTTATGGAGTATTATCTTGTGGAAAAGGAGAACGGCCGTCTTCGCATCTCTGTCAAAAACCCCACAGGCTCAGCCTTTCATTGGAAGGCCTATGACCGCGGCGGTTACGAGGGAGAGAACATCATCACCATCTATACGGGCGTAGCGGACGCCAACTGCTATGCAGATAACCAGCTGGACCTTGTCATGTCCCACTGGATCACCGAGGAGGGATATAACGAATGGACGGTGTGTACCATGGAGGAGATGGAGGCTATGTGCCCGGGCTTCAATGAGAGCAGACAGAACCCTATTGCAGTCTATGCCAAAACACAGCGCATGAAGCTCGACCCCAAGGTACTTGAGGATCTGTGAGGGGTCATTTCCGTAGGGGCGGATTCCATATCCGCCCTTGCGTACGGGAGCATATGGAATGCTCCCCTACGAAGCGATAAAAAACCGCCGCCCGAGATCTCGCGCTGCGCGCGCCCTTCGGGTTCGACTGCGTCATTTCGCAGCATGCTGCGAAATTCCTCCGCTCAGGATGACACGGGCGGGGACCGGCGTCCTCGACGGTCCGCATGTAAAATGAAATCTGCCTCCTGTCGGGGGCAGATGAAATCCACTGTCGTGGATGAAATCGCTACGCGATGAAATCCGCCAACGGCAAAAGCCGTTGGCGGATGATTTTGTTTATGGGGGGAAAATCAATTACCCTGTGCCTCGATCAGAGCGCCCAGCTGTGCACGCAGAGCTGCGAACTGCTCCTGGTCGGTGCTGTACTGGCCGATACCGGTGGTCCACTGGTTGATGATCGCGTCCACAACGTCCTTGCCGTACTTCTCTTCGAGAATGGTCAGGTACTCATAGTCCTCAATACCGTCACGTACGCACTCAAGTCTTACGCAGCCAATAGGCTCGGGCTGTGCGAAGTATGCGCCGCTGTACAGAAGAATACCGTTACTGTAAACGTTGACGCCCTGAGTCTTTTCAACCTCGTGCAGCACGTCCATACCGAACAGGAACTCGTCCTCGGTTGCTACGTACCACTTGGTAGCGCCGTTATCCCAGTCGTTGACAAGGTAGTACAGGAAACCGTCTACGTTGTACAGCTTCTGCTGCCAGAACATTGTACGCACGTTGACAGCCTCGGTGTTGACGGTCAGTGTGATCTCAGGCTGAGAGGGTCTTCTGGTCACGTACCACCAAGCCTCGTCGCCACCTTCCTGCTCTGCCCACATACGCTCTCTGAACGAGCCAAGCTTTTGCTCGGTTACAATAGAGCAGCCATAGGTCAGGGTGCGGTCGTTATACCACTCTGCAAAGGTGTTGTAGAAGAAGGTCTTGGGGCACCAAACGGTAACGTACTCGGATACGTAGGAGAAGAAGTCACCGCCTGCCACGTTATAGTTGACGTGCATAGGCACGATCAGCTTATAGCCGGGGAAGTTTTCCTTGAGCATCTTGCCGTAGTTGTTGACATCGTCAAGTCTGCCCGTGTTCAAAGGCTCATCTACGGGATAGAAGTAAGCCTTATCCAGCCACTCCTGCTTTTGAGAGAGCACGCTATACGCATTGGATACGTAGTCGGCTCTGAGTTCCTTGGACCAACCGAGAGGCTGGAATGCAACCACTCTGGGGTTATCCACGTATTCCATAATGCCGTTTGCGCTAAAGGTACCGTTCTCGTTATCAAAAGGCAGGCTATACGCGCAAACGCGGTTTGCAAGCAGGTAATCATAGTATGTGTGAGGCAGATTCTTACCCTCTGCATTGGTCAGAATACCGCTATAGTCATAGTAAGAAACGTAAACGTTGAACGCACTCAGATCCATCAGCGTCTTGCAGGAGGATGCCTCGGGCAGCTCAAAGTTCCACACGTATGCAAATACGGTGACCTTCTTGACCTCGTTGCCGTCCTTGTCTACAACACGCAGGGTTGCGCTGTACTCACCGGGAACGCTATCGGGCTTGGAGGTTGCCTTGATGACAAAGGTCTGGTTCTCACCGCCCTTGATATCAAAGCCGTTATACTTCTGCAGCACAGGGATGTTTGCACCCGCTGCGTTGCCGCCGTTTGCCCAATCCACATATTCCTGATCAGGCTCGTAGGATACGGGAGGCAGTGCCTCAATCACACGCTCACCCTCTACGTTGAAGTAGTAACCCCAGAACAGCTCAGTGGTCAGAGTGTCGCCCGACTCGTTGGTAAAGTCGGAAACGTACACCTTCAGGCCCTCGACGTCCTTTTCGGTGCCCAGAATGAACTGGCAGCCCTCGATCTCGTTCTTGGCAAGCAGGATCTGATAGGTCAGCTTACCCGAGGAGGTGTTGTCGTTCTGGGGAGTACGGTTGTACAGGTTTTCAAACCAGTAAGAAAGGCTTGCGTCCTCTTTTTCCGCAGTCTCAGGGGTGTAAGTATCAAACTTGGTGGTAGGCAGCTTAGCAGATTCCAGCAGCTTTTGTGCCTCGGTCTTTGCCTGCTCGCTTGCAATGACGCCGATCTCGGTCCAATCGATATCAAAGAGCTTATAGAAAGCCTCGTCACTCTCAAGGAACTGGATCTCTGCGATATGCAGCGTCTCGCCCTCGGCAAGTGCGCTGGTCATATAGTCAAAGCGGAAGCCGTTGACGTTGCCCTTCCAATCCGCGAACGAGGACAGGTCGAACAGCACGTACTGCCAATCGGTACTGCTAAGGTCGAAGGACGAGGTGGTCATGAGCCCGGGGGTTGCACCCGAGGTCTTGCCCGAGTAGAAGAACAGCTCAAACGTGCCGGAGGAGCAGTTGACGTTTCTGACCTTAAGTACAACGTACTTGTAGTCTTCTGCCTTGACGGCATCCATGCCTGCAGCCTTGTAGAACTTTTTAAAATTGAAGTTGACACAGGGGTCGGTTGCACCTGCCACGCTTGTGGAAAGCACAGCATACTGCTCGCCGTCCGCATCCTGCTCAACAGACACCTTAACCTGGTTAGCACCGGTCAAAAAGCCCTTGAGATCGTCCGCCTCAACAGCATTGAAATCCGCGATGACCGAATTGATCACGGGAATTTCGGGACCGGTTGTTTCCTCCTCGGAGGATTGCTCGGTCGTGTCCTCGGTTGTACCCTCGGTTTCGCCTTCGGTTGCACCCTCGGTAACGTCCTCGGCAGTAGTTTCGCCTAAGGTCGTCTCATCCTCGGGATTTGCGGAAGGCTGACAAGCTACCAGCATACACGCCAGCATGACGCACGCAAGCATACTTGCAAGCAAGATCAGGGGGAGTGATTTTTTCATGTGTTATCTCTCTTTCTGTGATGATCAATAAGGAATAAGATCGTTGACCTCATCCATAGTGTTAAAGAATGCCACGTAGGCAAAGGTGACGGTGTCGCCGCTCTCAGCCATATCAAGACCAAAGCGCAGATATCCAAGCGCTGCAGCGTCTGCATCGTAAGCAAAGGCCTCTTCTGCCATGTTGATGATCAGATATCCCCATTCGTCGCCCTCGGTAGCAAAGATTTCTGCCATGACGTTGTCGATCGCGCCAACAGCAGCGTCGCCCTCGGTGCCCAAATACAGCTTGACGCGGAAGTCATACTTGGTCTGATACTTGATGACCATGATATCGCCAACCGTGGTGGGCTGCTTGAGCAGGTAGCAGTAGGGGTCCCAGACGTCGTTGGTACCCATGCGGAACAGCGCGGTAATGCTGCCGTCGGGATTTTCGGTCATGCCGCCAAAGTCACTCCAGTCCTGCTGGGGATTGTTGGCAGCCTCTATCATAGCAGCTGCATCCAGGAAAGTAACAGCGGCAGCCTTAATATCCTCAATGGATTCGGGCTTTTGCGTCTGTGCCTCGGTGGTGATCTCTTCGGTCGTGATCTCCTCGGTGGTAATTTCCTCGGTGGTAATCTCTTCGGTCGTAGCTTCGGTGGGAGCTTCGGTAAGAGCTTCGGTGGTGTCAACAGGCTGTTCGTCAGTGGTATCGCAAGAAACCATAGAGCAAGCCAGAACCATGCTGCAAACCAGCACTAAGATCAGCATAAAAGAATACGTGTTTTTCATAAGTAAGAACCTCTTTTCGTGCAATTAAGATACGGGGAGCACCTTGGCAGCTTCCGCCATATTTGCGAAGAATGCGACAAAGCCAAAGTCAACGGTGTCACCGGCTTCTGCTCCATCCAAGCCAAAACGCAAGAATCCCAGAACGCCCGATTCGTTATCGTAACACCATGCATCCTCTGCAAGGTTGATGACCAGGTAGTTCCATTCACCATCCTTGGAAGCAAAGATCGCTGCGGGAACGTATTCGTAATCTCCGGTTGCAACGTTGCCGTCCGAACCGATATAAAGGTTGACGCCAAAATTGTATTCACAGCGATACTGGATGACCGCAATATTACCTGCTGCAACGTAGTCCTTGACCAGATAGCAATAGGGGTCCCATCTGTCATCCGCACCCGTTCTGTACAGTGCCTTGACGCTGCCGTCCTCATTGACGGTCATGCCGCCAAAGTCGCTCCAATCCTGCTCGGGATTTTCCGCGTAAACCTTGATCATTTCGGGGGTGATGAAGGTGATTGCCGCCGCCTTGACATCCTCAATGGAAACGGGGGTCTGCAGCTGCACCTCGGTCGTGATCTCCTCGGTGGTGACCTCTTCGGTCGTGACTTCTTCGGTGGTGATTTCCTCGGTGATTTGTTCGGTAGTGGGAGCCTCAGTAGTACTTTCGGTGGTGTCAATGGGCTGCTCGGAAGGGGTATCGCATGCTGCAAAGCATAATACCAATACAAAAGAAAGTGCAATTAAAAGCAGAGACCTTTTCATTTTGCTCACCTCATAAAACTTATTTGGGTTATCTACGTATTCATGATATCATATTTGTGTGGCAAATGCAACGATTTTTAAATAAAATCAGTTGACAAATTGCGCACCGTACAAGGAAGCGTAAAATCCTTTTGCCGCAAGCAGCTGCTCGTGCGTGCCCTGCTCGATGATGTTACCGTCCTTGAGCACCAAAATGTTGTCCGCATGCTGTACGGTGGACAGGCGGTGCGCAATGACAAAGCAGGTCTTGCCGCGCATCAATTCCATCATAGCATCCTGAATCTGCTGCTCGGTACGGCTATCCACGTTGGAGGTCGCTTCATCCAAAATCAGCATAGGCGCATGCGAAAGCATAGCGCGTGCAATCGTGATCAGCTGGCGCTGGCCCTTGGAAAGGTTAACGCCGCCATCCGACAGTTGGGTCGCATACCCTTGCGGCAGCGACATGATAAAGTGATGAATTCTTGCCTTTTTGGCTGCCTCAATCACTTCCTCGTCAGTCGCGTCCTGTCTGCCGTAGGCAATATTGTCGCGCACGCTGCCGCCAAACAGCCAAGTGTCCTGCAGCACCATGGTAAAACTCTTGCGCAAGCTGTCGCGCGTGGCATCGGTGATAGGCACACCGTCAAAGGTGATCTCGCCCGCGTCAATATCGTAAAAGCGCATGAGCAGGTTGATAATGGTGGTCTTGCCCGCGCCCGTAGGGCCGACAATGGCAACCGTTTGCCCCGGCTTGACATTGACGGAAAGTCCGTGCAGGATCTGCTTTCCCTCCACGTAGCCAAATTCCACGTTCTCCAAGGTCACCTGTCCCTTGGCATCCAGCGTTACGGCATTCTGCTTATCCGCAGGCTCTGTAGGCTGATCGATAACGCCAAACACACGCTCGGCTGCCGACAAAGCACTCTGCAGCTCACTGAAAATATTGGCAAACTCGTTGATAGGGCCTGCAAACTTGCGCGCATACTGTACAAACGCGCCCATATCGCCAAGTTTGATGATGAAGAGCGGATTGGTGATCGCACCGCCCAGCCAGAACATATAAAAGATACTGCCAAGCAGCGTGATCAGCGCAATCGACAGGTTGCTGACAAAATTGACGGTAGGGCCGATGACCGAGCCGTGATAATCTGCCTTATAGTACGCTCCGCAGGCTTCGGCGTTGCGCACGTCAAAGCGGTCGGTAATCACCTGCTCCTTGCCGTAGGTGCGTATGGTCTTTTGTCCCGACAGCATTTCCTCGGCAAAGCCGTTGAGTTCACCCAGCTTTGCAGAGCGCGCACGGAACAAAGGACGAATATGCGTGGATTTATACTTTGTAAAGATCAGCGAGATCGGTACGGTAATGACAAACACCAAGATCAGCACGGGTGAGATGGTCAGCATCATGACAAACGAACCCACCACCGTGATCGAGTTTGCGCAAATGGCAAGCACGTCATTGGAAAGAGATGCGTTGAGCGTATCGATATCGTAGGAAAGGCGGCTGACGATCTCACCTGTCTGGTGGGTATCGAAAAATCCCACGGGCAGATCGGTCAGGTGGTCAAACACCTGCTTGCGCATGGTATACGTGATGCGCTGGCTGAGGTTGACCATGACAATGGAGAGCAGATAGGACATGACACCCGACAGGATATAAAACGCGATCATCAAAGCGCAGAACAGAAATACGCGCTTAAAATCCACCTCGCCGGGGCCTACGATGGCATCGATTGCCTTGCCCGAAAGCTTGGGACCCGCCAGAGCCAGCACGTTTGCCGACATCATCAGGAAAAACGCAAGCAGCACAAGTCCGGGATAGCGGAACATGTACTTGCACAGGCGCACAAGCGTGCGTCTGCGCTGCGCAGGGGTCATGGGAGTCTTTTGCGGCTTTTGTCCGTTAGTCAAGCAAAGCACCTCCCATCTGCGAATCGCGGATTTCGCGGTAGACGGGGCAATTTTCAAGCAGCTGCTCGTGGTTGCCCTTGCCGATGATCTTGCCCTCATCCAAAACCAAGATCAGATCGGCATGCATGACCGAGCTGACGCGCTGCGCCACCACCACGGTGGTCGTGCCCGCGAAATGCATACGCAGATCGCGGCGCAAAGCAGCGTCGGTCTTATAGTCAAGTGCGCTGGATGCGTCATCCAGTATCAAAATCTCGGGCTTGCCCGCAAGTGCGCGTGCGATCAAAAGTCGCTGGCGCTGACCGCCCGACACGTTGGTGCCCTTGGAGGTCAGAAGGTGATCAACACCCTCGGGGAACGCGGACACAAACTCCTCTGCCTGCGCCACGCGCAAAGCAAGAGCAAGATCCTCGTCTGCTACCTCTCTGCCAAAGCAGATATTCTCGCGCACCGAATCGGCATACACAAAATCATTTTGCATTGCCGTGCCGAACATGCCGCACAGCTCCTCATGGCTCATGCCGCGCACGTTGTGTCCGCCAATGTAAATCTTCCCTTCGTCAGGATCGTAATTGCGGAGCAACAAGCGCAAAAGCGTGCTCTTACCGCTACCCGTTGCACCGATGATGCCCAAGGTTGCGCCACGCGGCAGCGAGAACGAGATATCTTCAAGGTCATTTTGCTCACCGTTATAGGAAAAGCTGACGTTCTCGAATACGATATGATCCGAGGTGGGAAGCGGCAATCCGCCGTCCTCGGGCGCAAGCTCGGTGGGCGCGGACATGACCATTTCAATACGGTTGGCAGACGCGATACACTTGGTGGACATGATGAAAATACGGTTGATGACGATCATGGCGTTGGAGATCAGCGTAAAATACTGAATAAACGAAATGATCTTACCCTGCATGGTCAGATCCACGTCAACCAAAAACGCACCCACCAAAACCACCGCCACAAGTCCTGCGTTGAGCAGAATGGTGATAATGGGGTTGGTCAACGCCATAGTCAGCGAGGCGCGCTTTTCGTTTCTGACCAACGCGCGGTTGACACCGTCAAATCTTTCGCGCTCATATTCCTTTTTGGAAAGTGCCTTGATGACGCGAATGCCGCCGATATCCTCACGCACCACGCGCACCATATCGTCGCCTGCCTTTTGGCTGGCGGAATACAGCGGCACGCCGCGACGCGAAATGTAAAACACACTGATGCCGATAAAGGGCAGCAGGCAGACCATCACGGTTGCCAAGCGCCAGTCCAGGAAATACGAAAATGCAATGCCACCGATCAAAAGAATGGGCGCACGCACACCGATACGCTGGATCATACCGAGAAAATGGTGAATGTTGTAGGTATCCGAGGTCAGTCTTGTCTCCAGCTCGGGAATACCAAACTTATCGGTCTGTCGGGGGGAGAGGCGCATGGTCTTGGCAAACAGATCGTGGCGCACTGCCTGTGCGGCATCCTTTGCCACGCGTGCCGCCATACGGTTGGCAACAATGTTGAGCACCAGAGCCGCCACGGCACACAAAATCATAATGCCGCCCCAGATAAACACGGGAGTCAGATTGCCGCTGGGCGCGTTTTCCTTGACCACAACGTCCAGCATATGCGACAGAATTGCAGGCAGCGCAAGCTCAACCAAAGTGCCCGCTACCTTGATGATAAAACGGATGAGGAGACAGAACCCGAAGGGCTTTAGATATTTGACGACAAGCTTCAAGCTATCCCTTCCTTTCTAAAAAACATTACCTTTATTATATAATAAAAAGCGAAATTTGTCAATCTTTTAACAGTTTTTCCCTATGCAAAAATCGGACAATTCATCCGTCCGTCGGTAAAGGGGTGGCGCCCTCGACACCCCCACATGGGACAAGAACATACAAAACCCCCGCCGAGCAATCGGCGGGGGGGGTATGATATAGGTTTTTAACTTGTAATTTCAAAAATTACTCGTACAGCTTACCCATCTTTTCAAAAGAACTGCCCCGTCTTGAATCTTCAAGACGGGGCTGCATTGATCATACCGTACGGCTTGCCATAATGGTTCGCACGTCAACTGTCTTATTCAGTTTTTCAAGATGTGCGGGCACGTCAAATTCCGGATCGGAAATATTGTCCTGAAGCTCAAACAACAGGTGCAGGATTTCTGCATCCTGTGCAACGACCACACCGTCATTGGAAAAATGAAGCTTTTCTTCAAGCATACGAAGCTGCTTCTTATAAGGCTCAGCAGCAGGATCTGCCATAATGCACATAACCAGCTTTCTCAGCTTCAGCATCTGACCCTTGGCATCTTGTAAGGAAGCATCCTGTCCCGCTCTCTTGGCTTGGAAAATCCAAAGAATACCCACGATAATTCCGATAGCCAGATAGCTTACAAAATAGAATGCCACATACTTTCCAAAGCTCAAGGGGAAAAGCAAGGTATAAACGAGCGAAAGTGTCAATGCGATCGGCACCATAGCAGCCGATATAACAGTCGCCACAACTCTGCGAGGATCTCCCTTAGAGGAGAATGCCAATACCGTGGTTGTTATCTCAGCAAGAACAACGCCGATCATAGAAACCAGGCACATCGTCTTCACAAAGATGTTTCCGAAAAAGACGAAATACAAAATAACGGTAATGAGAATCAACAAAATTCCAACAAAAATACTAAGGGGAAATTTTTTCATGGCGTCCTCCTTTATTCAAATTTGGTTATTCAACTTTGATTATTCAACTTTGGTTCCGCAATTAGCACAGAAACGAGTATTCGGGGTCAACTCTGCACCGCAACCACTGCACTTCTTTACGATAGAACAGCCGCACTCGGGGCAGAACTTTGCATTTGCGCCAAGCGCACTGCCGCACTGAGGGCATGCGACTGCATGACATGCGGGACATGCACTCTGACCGTCGGGAATATCGGCACCGCACTGCTTACAAGCATTGAGCTTTCTTCCGCAGCCGGGGCAGAACTTCGTACCCTTCGCATACGCGGTTCCGCAAGAGGAGCATTTGAGCACGGGGGAGGCAGCCTCCTGCGTATTCTTACCGCACTCGGGGCAGAACTTCAGGTTCTTACCGATCTGAGCATGGCAGAAGGGGCATTCCTTGGTTTCTTCTCTAGTGGACATGACCTGTCCCATGCCGCCGGCAGCCTGGCCAACAGCACCGCCTACACCAAAGCCCATGCCAAGGCCCATGCCGGCACCCATAACAGCACCTGCGGTGCCATTGTTGCCTGCTGCGGTGTTGAGAGTATCAAAGGTTCTTTCCTGCTGATAGCTGTAGCCCAAAATATCCATTTCGGCACGCTTGGAAAGAGCCAGCTTGAGCTGCTTTACTGCAGGGTCGTTCTCGGGAACGTTGATATCATTGACGTAGAACGAAACGATATCAATACCGTACTCTTCAAAGTCCTTCTTGAACTGGTCACAAAGAGATACCGAAATTTCATCAAGGTGAGAGTTGATCTCAAGAATGGAGATCTTGGAAGCCACCAAGCAGTTAGAAATACGGTCCTTGACACGCGTGATGTACAAGCCCTTGAAATAGTCTGTCATGGTCTTGGTGTTAAAGAAGGGCATGGTTCCGACAAGCTTTGTCAGAAAACGGCGGGAGTTTTCTACGCGCAGACCAAACTGACCGAATGCTCTGAGCGGAACAAACACACCGTACTTGGGATCCTGTACCTGGATAGGCGTGGTGGTTCCCCACTTGATATCCAATGCAAACGCACGGTTAATAAACCACACCTCTGCAGAGAAAGGAGATTTCTTGCCAAAGGGAAGATTGATCAGCTTCTGCAGTACGGGAATATTATCCGTTGAAAGAGTGTATCTTCCGGGGCCAAAAACGTCAGCAATCTGGCCGTTCTTTACCAAAACAGCCTCCTGCGACTCGTTCACGATCAGCTGTGTCCACGTAGCCAACTCGCTGTTCGGGTATTTCCATGCAAATATACTTGCATCAGATGTAAACTTTAAAACTTCTGCAATTGCCATAATGATAGTTCTCCTGGTTGTGTTATGTTGTTAAGATTAACTTCATTATATCACATACAATTATATATGTCAACAAAAAATAATTTTTTTTGAAAAAATTATAAAAAAGTGTTGAATTTTTTATTTTTATGTAGTATAATGAATTTGTCTAAATAATTCATAACCATAAGGAGTTTATATCATGAGCAATTTGTGTCCTCAGTGCGGTGCACCTGCAGAGGCTAACGCAACCAAGTGCGTATACTGCGGTGCCGCTATTACTCAGCAAGCACAGCCCCAGGTTCAGACCCAGACCCAGGCACAGCCCCAGGTCATCGTCGTTCAGCAGGCTCCTGCTGATCCCCACCCCGAAAGAAAGAACTGGCCCGTTAAGAGCAAGATCGCTGCCGCTCTTCTTGCTTTCTTCCTTGGCGGATTTGGTATCCACAAGTTCTATCTGGGCAAGGTTGGTTCAGGCATCCTGTACCTGCTCTTCTGCTGGACCGGTATTCCCGCTTTCGTTGCACTGATCGAAGCTATTATGTATCTTTGCACCAGCGACGAAAACTTCATGATCAAGTTCAAGTGCCGTCTGCAGTAATCACCTGTTAAAAATCAGGGTAAAGCGTACCATCGCTTTGCCCTGATTTTTATTTTTCTACAGTATTTCATGGAGTATCACTCCCCTTTTTATATCTCTAAAGCACAAGCCCCGCCGTTTGGCGGGGCTTGTATTGTATAGTTTTTACTTTGTAATTTCAGAAATTACTCGTACAGCTTACCCATCTTTTCAAGTCTTTCGAACTTAGCAGCTGCAGCCTTTTCAGCCTTCTCGAACAGAGCGGAAGCTCTCTCGGGGTTAGCCTGAGCAAGACGAGCGTAACGAACCTCGGACTTGATAAAGTCAACGTAGCTTGCAGTGGGAGCCTTGCAGTCGATGGACAGCTTGTTGGACTCCAGAGTGGGGTTGTAGCGGAAGGTCTGCCAGTAGCCGGACTCAACTGCCTTCTTCATCTCGAGCTGGCAGTTCTGCATGCCGCCCTTAACACCGTGCATCTCACAAGGAGCGTAACCGATGATCAGAGAAGGACCGTTGTATGCCTCTGCCTCGGTCAGAGCCTTGAGCAGCTGGTTCATATCGTAACCCATAGCAACCTGTGCTACGTATACGTAACCGTAGGACATAGCGATCTCTGCAAGGTTCTTCTTGCCCATTGCCTTACCTGCAGCTGCGAACTGAGCTACCTGACCGATCTGAGAAGCCTTGGATGCCTGTCCGCCGGTGTTGGAGTAAACCTCGGTATCGAATACCATGATGTTTACGTCCTCGCCCGAAGCGATTACGTGGTCGAGACCGCCGAAGCCGATGTCGTATGCCCAACCGTCACCACCGAAGATCCATACGGACTTCTTAACGAGCTAGCCCTTTGCAGCGCGGATCTGAGGAGCTACAGGGCGGCCTGCAGCCGGAGCCTT
>JAZOLE010000113.1:0-6992 GCA_045652835.1 Eubacteriales bacterium
GATATCGGTATCGACCTTGGTACCTGCTCGGTGCTCGTGCACGTGGATGGCAAGGGTATCGTGCTCAATGAGCCCAGCGTGGTCGCTATGGATACCACAACAGATAAAGTCGTTAAGGTCGGTAAAGAGGCGCTTGCCATGATCGGCAGAACGCCCGATCATATCACAACTATGCGACCGCTGAAAAACGGCGTGATCAGCCAGTATGACGTCACGCTGCATATGCTCCAGTATTTCATTCGCCGTGCCTGCGGTAACACCATGTTCCGTCCTCGCGTTATGATCGGCGTGCCTACGGGCATTACCGAAGTCGAGGAGCGTGCCGTGCTTGACGCTGCAGCCGAGGCTGGCGCACGCAGAACCTTTTTGATCGAGGAGCCCAAGGCTGCACTCATGGGTGCAGGCGTGGATATCAATTCTCCCATCGGCAATATGATCATTGACGTGGGCGGCGGTACGACCGATATCGCGGTGGTCGCTATGGGCGGCATCGTGGTGTCCGAATCGGTCAAAATTGCAGGCGATAAGTTTGACCAGGCAATCATGCAGTACGTGCGCCGCCAGTATAATTTACTGATCGGTGAGCGCACCGCTGAAGCAATCAAAATTCAGATCGGCGCTGTGTATGACCACGGCGAGGCAAAGACCATTTCAGTCAAGGGACGCGATCTCGGTACGGGTATGCCCCGTGTGATCACGCTTTCCTCCAAGGAAATGATGGAGGCAATGATCGAGCCCGTAACCGCAATTCTGGATTCGGTTTGCGCCATCATCGAGCGCACGCCCCCCGATCTACTGGGCGACATTCTCAAAAACGGCATTTACATGGCAGGCGGCGGCAGCTTGCTCTACGGACTTGACAAGCTGATCACCCGTGTGACCGGCATTAAGACCACAGTTGCCAAAAACCCCATTTCCTGCGTTGCGATGGGCACGGGTAAGTACCTTTCCACCATCGGGCAGTTCCGCGATAGCGTGGGCGGCCTGACGCGCGATGCAGACACCAAGCAAAATAACAAGAAGTAAAGTGTAGGGAATCACTATGAAGTACATCATCGAGGGCTATCAGCCCAAGAAACTGTTTGAATTTTTCGAGGAGATCTGCGCCATTCCGCACGGCTCGGGCAACGAGGCAGGCATTGCGGATTATTTGGTCGAGTTTGCCAAGGCGCGCGGACTTGATTGCCACCGTGACGCGGTCAATAACGTGTTTATCAAAGCTCCCGCAACCAAAGGGCTTGAGGATCGCCCCGCTGTTTTGCTGCAAGGACATACCGACATGGTGTGCGAGAAGAACAATGATACCGAGCATGATTTTACCCGTGATGCACTCAAGCTGTTTATCGAAGACGGCTGGCTGGGCGCACGCGGCACCACGCTTGGCGGTGATGACGGCATTGCGGTTGCCATGATGATGGCGATTCTTGACGGACAGATGCCGCACCCTGCTGTGGAGTGCCTTTTCACGGTTGAGGAAGAGGTAGGACTGTTGGGCGCGGAAAGCTTCGACTATTCTTTGGTCAGCGCTTCGCGCATGATCAATATGGACAGCGAGGACGAATCCTGCGTAACCGCAGGCTGCGCAGGCGGCTTGCGCACCGATCTGACCATTCCCGTGGAGTATACCGATGCAAAGGGAACTGCCATCGAGATTAAGATCGGCGGACTTGCAGGCGGTCACTCGGGTGCAGACGTGCACCGCGGACGCGCCAACGCCAATAAGCTGCTGGGCAGAATTCTGCTCGCGCTTTCCAAGGATTTTGATTTTAAGCTGTGCAGCATTGCGGGCGGCAGCAAGGATAACGCCATTCCGCGTGAGAGCGTAGCTGTGATTTGCGGTGAGAGCTTGGAAGGCTTTGCCGATCGTGCACAAAAGCTGGCAGGAGAGATGTTTGCCGAAATGTGCGCTGAGGATTCGGGCTTTACTTTGCAAACCAATCCCGTGCCCGCGCCTGCCACTTGCCTTGATCAGGGCAGCACCGCGCGCGTGATCTGTGCCATTGCAACCGTAGCAAACGGCGTGATCGCCATGAGCAACAATATTGAGGGCTTGGTGGAGTATTCCCGTAACTTGGGCATCATTCGCACCGAGCAGGATAGCGTGCACTTAACGCTTTCCTCGCGTTCCGCAATCGAGAGCCAGTTGGATGCTTCGATTTGTGAGCTGGATGCTCTTGCAATGCTTTGCGGCGGCAGCGCGCGTCATCATTCGCGCTATCCAGGCTGGAGCTATGCAAAGCAGTCGCCGATCAGAGATGAGTATTTGGCTGCATATGCCGCTTTGTTTGGCAAGACCCCCGAGGTCAGCGTCATTCACGCAGGACTTGAGTGCGGCATTATCCGCTCCCGCTTGCCCGAGATGGATATGATTTCGGTAGGCCCCAATATGCGCAACATCCACTCGCCCGACGAGAGATTGGATCTTGCCTCCTGCGAACGCTTCTGGCAGGTCATCGCCCATATTATGAGCAAATAAAATGAGAGTATTGCGACCGTGCACAATTTACGTGCACGGTCGTTTAGCGTTTTGCACAAAAAAAGAAGTGGTTGCAGGTTTTCTCTTGACATATGGGAAAATATAGTGTACAATGAAGAGTGCAAGATGGGTGAAGTATGCCCATATTAGATTTTTTGGAGGTAATGCAATATGAAAAAGCTTCTTTGCATGTTGTTGGCTCTTTTGATGCTGTCATCGCTGCTGGTTGCGTGTGCAAACAACCAAGGCACTGAGCAGGATTCTCAGAGCGACAATACAGAGCAGGAAACCGGTGACCCCAACTATACCGACAACGTGCCCGATCTCTCGTTCGGTGGAGAGACTATTACCATTCTTTCCAGAGATCAGTTCGGTGTAAACGACGAATTTTTCTCTGAGTCCAGCTCTGACACGCAGAGTGACGTTGTGGCGCACGCCGTCTATACCAGAAACATGGCAATTGAGGACAGACTGGACGTATCCTTAGAAATGCTGCTCGAGCTTGAGCCGATTGAAAAGCACAGCACGGCAATCAAGGGCGGTTCTGCGGATTACGATATCGTAACCGATTCCACTTTCCGTGCTATTCAGGCAGTACTCAAGGGCGAGTTTTTGAACCTGCGCGATATGCAGTATATCGACCTGGATAAGTACTACTGGACTCAGGGCTATAACGACATCGTATCGTTTGGCGAAAACAATAAGCAGTACCTTGCATCCGGTGCACTTGCACTCTCTATGTTCCGTTACATGTTTGTAACCGTATACAACAGAGAAGTGTTCAATGACCTGGGCGAGACCGATCTGTATGAAGTCGTAAACAACGGCGAATGGACGCTGGATTATCAGCATAAGATCATTGCCGACAGATATCAGGATACCGGTGAGTCCGTTAACAAGAAGGACCAGACCGACATGTACGGTCTGATCACGGGTGACACGGTCAGCGTTGACCCTTACTGCGTAGCAGCTAACGTACAGCTGGTCAGCAAGAATGAGGACGGCCAGTGGTTCTACAACACCGACCAGTTTGATAGAACTGTCGAACTGTGCGAAAAGATCCAGGCGCTGTACAATGACGCCTCCACCTACGTATTCAAGACCGCTACCTATGACGATACGGGTAAGACCGACATCGTTGAAGCATTTGCAAAGAGCGGCAGTATGATGGCAACCGTACAGGTATTCGCGCTGGAAACCAACGTTGGCGACCTTGCTGAATTTGACTACGGTATTGCTCCCATGCCCAAGTTTGATGAAAATCAGGAAAATTACGCAACCTACGTACAGGACCAGGTAACCGGTATCGGCGTTTCCAGCTCTATTGCTGATGAGGATACGCTGGCTATGATGAGCGCTGTATTGGAGTGCATGGCTTCCGAGAGCTACGCAACCGTTGTGGATGCATACTACTCCACCGCACTTTCTTACCAGTACCTGCAGAACCCCGAGTCCAAGGAAATGCTGGATCTGATCTACAATTCTCTGACCTTTGACTTCACGGGCGCTTGCTCCAACATCATTATGAACAACGGCGGTCAGTCCCTGCGTGACGTGCTCCGTCTTCTGTTCTCGGGCAAGTCCACCAAGCTGGGCTCTACCCTGACCAAGTGGGAAAAGAGCACCAACAAGGCGCTGGGCAAGGTCAACGACTTCCTGGCTGAGCTGGAATATTGATCTATTGTTTCAAATTATAAGAAAAACGAGAGTGGCTTGCCACTCTCGTTTTGTTTATTATTGATTTCTGCCGCTTGCATCCGTGAGCTTGCGGATGTGATTTTTAAGCGCAGCCTTGTCATAATTTTTGGCAAGACGCCATTTCCAGTTATCGCCAAGCGTGCCGGGGGTATTGATGCGCGCTACGTCATCAAGCCCTAAGTAGTCCTGCATGGGAATGATGCAAAAGTCCGCGCAGCTGTCCATGGCGTAGCGAATCAGGCGGTCAAGATCCTTGGAGCCTTTATAGGAAGGCACGGCGCGTTCAAAACGGACGCGAGGGTCATACGTGCGATCCACCAGCCAGCCCTGCGTGGTGCGGTTGTCATGCGTGCCGGTATAAACCACGCAATTTTCGGTGTAATGCGGAGGCAGGTAATCGCTGTCCTCGCTGTCAAATGCGAATTGCAGCACCTTCATGCCGGGGTATCCGAGTTGCTTGAGCATCTTATGCACCTTTGCGTCAAGATCGCCAAGGTCCTCGGCAATCAGCGGCAAACGGTAGCCAAATCTCTGCTCCAGTTCAATGAACATGCCTGCCCCGGGGCCGTTTTTCCACTTGCCGTTGATCGCGGTGGTTTCGCCTGCAGGGATCGACCAGTAGTTGCAAAAGCCTCTGAAATGGTCAATGCGCACAATGTCAAAGAGCGAGAAGGCAACGCGCAAACGCTCGTACCACCAGTTGTAGTTGTCCTGCTTCATCGCCTTCCAATCATAGAGCGGATTGCCCCAAAGCTGACCGGTCTCGGAGAAGTAGTCGGGCGGTACGCCTGCCACGGTTTTGGTCATGCCCTTGGCGTTCAGGCAGAACATAGTGGGATTTGCCCATACGTCTGCGCTGTCATCGGCAACGTAGATCGGCATGTCACCCACAAGCGAGATGCCATGCGCCTTGGCGTATGCGTGCATCTGCTCCCATTGGGTAAAGAACGTGTACTGCAAAAACTTCCAGAATTTGCATTCGTTTTGGTCAATTATCTTGTCCGCAGGCAAGGTGTCCTTGCGACGGTCGGCAAGCGCCCAGGTGTTGCGGCCCTGAAAATCATACGTGCCCTTGATCGCCATAAAGGTGGCGTAATCATCCAGCCAAAAGGCGTGACGCGTGCAAAATTCCTCGTAATCGGGGTACTTGCTTGCATCAAAGCGTGAAAATGCGAGGCGCAAGAGGGGATAACGCGCGTAATATACGTGCGCGTAATCCACGTACTCGGTGGTGGGAGGCTGATCAGCAGCCTCTTTTTTGGTCAGCAGCCCCTGCTCGATCAGCGCTTCGATGTCAATAAAATACGGGTTGCCTGCAAATGCGGACGGGGACTGATAGGGCGAGTCACCGTAGCTAGTTTGGTGAATGGGCAAAAGCTGCCAGATTTTTTGGTTGCTTGCGCCCAGAAAATCGATAAATCTGTAGGCTTCCTTGCCCAAGGTACCAATGCCGTAGGGCGAGGGAAGAGAGGAAAGGGGGAGAAGGATCCCGGCTTGCTTCATACAAACCTCCAAGGTTGAAATATTACCTGTTATTATACCATATAAGGGGCGTTTTGTAAAGCAAATCTTGACTTTTTTGCAAATTCATGTTACACTAAAATAAAGAAAATTTTGGAGGCGCGAAATGTTATCCGAGATATACAGTGCAGGGCTATACGGCATTGACGGCTTTATCGTTACGGTAGAGGCGGACGGTCAGCCCAGAATGGCGAATTTTGAATTGGTAGGCTTGCCTGACCTTGCGGTCAAGGAGGCAAAGGAACGCGTGCGCACCGCTTGTGAGAACAGCGGCTATCGCTTTCCGTCCATGGCGTATATGGTCAACCTTGCGCCTGCCGACCGCAAAAAGGAAGGCTCGCAATTTGACGTTGCCATTCTGACAGGCATTTTGCGCTGTGCGGGTGTGATCAATCGCGACGCGAATATGAAAAACAAATGCATTGTGGGCGAGCTTTCTCTCTCGGGGGCTTGGCGCGCGGTGCGCGGCGTGCTGAGTATGTGTGTGGCGGCAAGAGATGCGGGCTTTACCGAATTTTACGTGCCCGTACAGAATGCCCGTGAGGCTGCTGCCGTGCGCGGTATTACGGTGTACGGCGTGCACAGCATGCGCGAGTTTATCGACCACCTCAACGGTACAAAGCCGCTACAGCCGTGCAAGCCGGACGAGGATGCATTCGGCGAAGCCGTGGTGGATTACGGGATCGATTTTTCGGACGTCAAGGGGCAGGCACTTGCCAAGCGCGCCATGGAGATCGCGGCGGCAGGCGGACATAATATTCTCCTGATCGGCCCTCCCGGCACGGGTAAGAGCATGCTTGCCAAGCGTCTTGCCACCATTTTGCCGCCTCTGACCTTTGAGGAGGCAATTGAGACGACAAAGGTGCACTCGGTCACGGGCACGTTGCCCGACGGCACGTCGCTTTTGTCCACAAGACCCTTCCGCGCACCGCACCACACCATGTCGGCGGTCGCTTTGGTGGGTGGCGGTGCAAATCCGCGCCCGGGCGAGGTGTCGCTTGCCAATCACGGCGTATTATTCCTTGATGAATTTCCCGAGTTTCCCAAGCAGGTGACCGACGCTTTGCGCCAGCCGCTTGAGGACAGACGCGTGACCATCTCGCGAGCTAGCGGACGCGTGACTTTCCCGTGTTCGTTTATGCTGGTGGGTGCGATGAATCCCTGCCGCTGCGGTTATTTCGGGCATCCGACAAGACCCTGCACGTGTAAGACGGGTGACGTGCAAAGATACATTTCGCGCATTAGCGGACCCATGCTGGACAGAATGGATATTCAGATCGAGCTGCCCTCGCTGTCT
>JAZOLE010000114.1:0-11530 GCA_045652835.1 Eubacteriales bacterium
ATACCATCACTTAATTTAAACTTAAATCCTCTTCTGTAAATAACGTAACCTGTAATCATTACAATGGCATACAGCAGGATATGGATCCAATCCGGTCCCAATGTGTAAAGCAAACAGCAACCATATATCGGAAGCAGTGTCCTATAGCCAAACCAGGAGTTTGAAATTTCCCCCGCCTTCTCTGCTCCTTTTTTTGCAAAGCTGGTAAAGTATCCGACCACTGCCGCGATACCGGCAGCCCCCCATACAAAGAACAGATAAGAATGCTCCATGATCTGCTTTACCGAACCGTCCCAGCTTTCGGGACGATTGATCTCGATCAGATCCTGATACAGCACGGTCAAGTTATTCATGGGAGTGTACAGAATTCCCCAGCTTGAGCCAAGCCAGATTTTATTGTACTTCAAAATATGCGTATAGAACAGAAAATCAAGAACCGTATTGCTAACAATCCACAAAAGAAAGATCCACAGAACGCAAAACGCCACGCCGTCCACAACCGTGTTGGCTTGCGCGAATACAAATACGTACACGGAATAGATGACAAGTGCTAACAAAAGCGACAGTAAATAATACGGTAACATATATACAAGTGCAAAATAATCGGTTTGCACAGCATAGTTAACGTAATGCACCAAAATGGTTACGGTATAAATCAGCGTAACCTGCACAAAACCACTGACGTAATAGACAAGCGCCATTTTCTTGCGCCCGATTGGGAATGCATACAGCGTATCAAGATTTCTGCGGCTCTTCAGTCCCGCAAGCTCGAAGATAGGCACAACGCTGGCGACTATGCAAAGAATGATAGCAAGCATATACAATCCGCTTTCGTTGTGTTGAGGATTGGAGCTGGAAAGGCAGCCCACAATACCTATCAGGTCGATCATAACAGCAATGACCGTAAAGATCACCGTGCGCAGTGCACTCGACTTGAGTCTGTAGTATAAAAATCTCCAAAAGGTCGTCATTTCACGTACCCCCTTTTCTCAACCTCGTGGATAAAGATTTCTTCAAAGTCCATACGCATCTCTTCGATGACGGCGGGATTGAGAGCTTCAAGCTGCGGCAACATCTCTGCGGCATCTCCCTGCAGCACCAAGCGTACAAACTTGCCGTTTTTCTCCAAGGATGCTACGGGCAGCTTGGCAAAAAGATCCTCCGCAACCTCTTCTCTGAAAGCAAGTTGGAATTTGCAATAACGGTCAACCTTTTCTGCAATATCGCCCGAGCTGGACACGGTTTGATGATCAAGCAGCACGTAGGAATCGCAAAAGTCCTCCAGCTCGCGCAGCGAGTGGCTGGAAATGATAACCGAGGTGCCGCATTCCTCGACAAATTGGTTGAGCGCTTTTTTGAATGCAAGACGCGAGAGCGGATCAAGTCCGTCGAACGCCTCGTCAAGCAGCAGATACTTGGGCTTTACCGCAAGCGCCAAGGAAATATACAGTTGTCTGCGCATGCCTTTGGAGAAATTACGGATCGGCTTTTTGGGATCAAGCGAAAATTCCTTCATAAAGCGATCAAAGATCGCGCGGTCAATCGCGGGATAAAACACCTTGTACATCTTGTACAGGCTCTCGCCCGTGGTATAAATGGTGTAGTAAGGGTCATCGGGCAGGAAAAAGAGGGATTTGCGCGATTCTTCTTTGTCAACGCTGATGCCATCAATCAGGATCTCTCCCTGTTCGACCGCAAAAACACCCGAGATCAGGCGCAACAGCGTAGTCTTACCCGCGCCGTTAATGCCCACAAGACCCATCACGCTGCCCTCCTGCAAGGTCACGTTAACGTTCTTTAATATGATTTTTCCGCCAATGTCATGGCAAAGATTTTTGATTTCAATCATTTTCTCCGTACGCCTCCTCTATCCATTGTAAAATTTGCTGCTTGCTGACGCCACGGTCACGCATGGCGCAGATCAGCGCAAGATCGGGATTTTTCTCTTCGTGCTTTTGGTCACCGCCCTCGTACGTGACGTACACGCCCTTTTTGGGCAAGGAACAAATAAATCCGTCTTGCTCAAGCTTGGCATAAGCCTTGGCAACCGTGTTGGGATTGACCGAAAGCTCGCCCGCCGCCACTCTGACCGAGGGCAGCTTTTCGCCGTTTGCGATGATCCCCTGTCGGATATATTCCTTGTACCGCTCGGCAATCTCTAAATAAATATCCTGATTGCCCGAAAAGTTAAATTTCAACACCGTTCGCCCCTTTCCATCTGTATTATCTGTACTATCTGTACTATCTGCAGTATAGCACACAAACATAGATTTGTCAATAGGACACGGTAACTTTTCGCAAAAAAATTTCGCAAACGAGTTGCGGTACGTTTCATTGTTTTGGTAGGGGCAAATCAAGAATCGCCCGTGAGTACCGATTGAAATGTGGGGCGATTCTTGAATCGCCCCTACGGTAGACAAAGAAAAAGGGCGGACAATGAGCTCCGCCCTTACAGTTATGTTAACATCAATTTTTCATAATATCCAAACGGCACAGCAAGGTTGCCTTTGCCGATACCGATGCGGATATCGGGCTTATTGGTGCCGTGGAAATCGCTGCCGCCGCTGGGGAGCAGATCGTGCTCGGCAGCCAAGGCGCGCGCAAGCGCGGTGGTGGGAGCATCAAAGGTGGAATAATCTGTTTCCATGCCTGCAAGCCCTGCCGCCTTTGCAAGCGGCAAAAAGGTGCGCAGAGATTGCTCGTCCAGGCTTAAAAACGGGTGCGCCAAAATCGGGATCGCGCCAAACTCGCGCAGCTTTTTTATCACGTCAAACGCAGCAAGCTTTTGCGGCTCGTGATAATAGCCGCCCTTTTTGGAAAGCAGCGAGAAAAATGCTGCTTGAATCGACTCGACGTAGCCCTTTCTCATCAGCTCGGCGGCAATCAGCGCGCGATTGACCACGCCGTCGGGCGTGGCTGCCTTGATCTCCTCGTAGGAAACGGTATAGCCTGCAGCGCAAAGGTTGTTGCAAAGGTCAACATTGCTCTGCTCCTTGCGCACAAGGTAGTCGGACACGTACGCTTCAACCTCTTCAAGATGATCAAGCGTTTTGAAAAGCCCCACGATATGCAGCTCGATGCCAAGGTAATCCGAGGACACCTCGATACCGGGCACGGGGATGATGCCCGTATCCTTCCCTGCCTCCAGAAAAGCGGGAATGCCGGATACGGTATTATGGTCGGTCAGCGCAATGGCTCCAAGGCCCGCGTCCATGCCAAGCGCGATCAGCTCGGTGGGGGTGCAGGTGCCGTCCGAATAAATTGAATGGGTATGCAGGTCACAAAGTTTCATACATCTCTCCACGAATATCAAAAAATGCCTTTATTGTATTTGATCATGCCCCAAAAGCTGATGGCAAATCCCACGATGATGCAAAGCAACAGTGCTGCAACGCCGAGCCACACCAAGGGCTCGGCAGCGGTCGCATCGTATATCATCATCAACACAGAAAACACGATCATTCCAACGCCAACCATCAGCGTACCGCCGCCAACCATTCTGCCAAAAGGTAACCTGTCCTCTTCTTTTACGCGGTGGCGGTGATATGAATGCAGTGAGTTAATGTTTCCGGTCATATTGATAATACCGAGCGCGGAAACGATTACACCCAAAATCAAAACAGGAATATTAGTAATCATGTCTGAGCTCCTTTATCTTTCGTATAAAAAACGAAGTTCGTCCACACAAGCACACTCAAAATTGCCAAACAGCTTAACGGTCAGCGTGTGCGTGCCGTACAGCGTGGGGATTTTTGCACTTGCAGTCGCAAACGCCTCACTCTCAGGCACTTTGAAGTCTGCATGATAGCGGTCATCCACGTAAAGCTCCACGCGGCAATTTGCATCCGATCGAAGCGTAATCTCAAAGCAGTCCTCTCCGTCAAATTCCAAATAGCGGTAGGTCGCGGCATCTCCGTTTCTGATATCTGCCAGTGCAAGGCAATGCGCGGATGCATCGTCACCCGCAATACGCACGTTGCCGCTCAGCTCACAAGCCAGATGCGCAGGCAACGCGGTGTGTGCAGGAATGGGCGCGCCTGTGCCTGAGGTGGTCTGCACGACCTCGGGAATTCTGCCGTCCGTATCAAAATATATAGGCTCTGCGCATACGTGGCGCGAAAACTCGCCGCCGTGCGTGGAGCGGTGATAAAACACGTACCATTGCCCCTTGAAGCATACCATGCTGCCGTGATTGTTCCACACAGCAGGATCGCAGCCAAAGTTATCAATGATCACGCCGCCATACGTAAAGCCGTGCATGGGGTGATCCGAAACGGCATAGCCAAGGCAGGAGGGTCTGCCATCGGGACGGTTGGGGTCTCCGTGGCGGTGTGTGTCCGCAAACAGATAATAGTATTTTCCGCCTATCTTTTTGACCGAGCTGCCCTCGTGGAACTCGTGCTCCTCTACTGTCAAGGGACTTTCCACGATGCTGTCAGGTTCGATTTCAACCATATTTTCCTTGAGCTTTGCTACCTTGCCCCAGGTGATCTGCCCCCAGTACAGGTAGGCTTGACCGTCATCGTCGATCAGCACGCCGGGATCAATGCCCCACACGCCCTCAAGCAATCCGACGTCGGTAAAGGGTCCCGTCGGACTTTGCGACTTTGCCACGCCGTTTCTGCCGTCCGGCACGCAATAATAGAGGTAATACCAGCCGTCACGATAGGCGCAATCGGGCGCGTAAAGTGCACCGCAATCCTTTGCCCACGTGGAATCCGCAAGCGAAAAGACCACACCGTGATCGACCCAATGAATCATATCGTCCGAGGAGTATACATGATGCACGTCGCTGCAAAAGCTGCGACGCCCTTGGATATCAAACGAGCCGTACAGATAGATGCGGCCGTCCTCCCATACGTGGGCCTCCACGTCAGGAACAAAGATTTCGGGCGCGAGGATGGGATTATGTGCAAAATTCAGGCTCATGCAATACGCTCCTTCTTTTTATCTTGTCTGCGGAAATGTGCGTACACGGGAATGGCGCAAAGCGGGAACAGCATGCCGATCAGCATGCCAAAGCGCATACCAAGCTGCTCGGGCGCGAGCTGCAGGCTCTGGGCAAACGCGCTGATGGTGGGATTGGCAATGGCAATATCGGTCACTACGCCCACAAGCTGCGGACCTACCGACGCGCCCATATCTCCGCCTGCCGCCATGAGTGCAAAGATCAGCACGCCGCCCGTAGGATAGCGGTCGGATGCGACCAAAAGGCTTCCGGGCCACATCATAGACACGCAAAAGCCGGTAAACGCGCAGCCAAGCAAGCCGATAACGGCAAAGGGAGAGAGCGCCGCGATCAGATAGCAAGCAACCGCTCCGATCGCCCCCCACAAGATCGCGCGCGAAGGGTACTTACCGATCTTGGCAAAGAGAGATCTGCCCATGCCAAGCGCCACCGAGAAGCAAGCCACGCCAAGCAGGTCACCCAGCACCTTGGGCAGCCCAAGCGCCTGTTCGAGATATCCCGACGCCCATTGCGCCATGGTGCACTCGGAAGCACCGCCCAAAAAGATTGCCAAAATGCACAGCCAAACCGTCTTGTCCTTGAGAAAACGCACAGCACCCGCGGTTTTTTCGGGGGTCTGCATCTGCGGAATGGGTGCACGCGCAAACAGGATGGCTGCCGTAATGGGCACAAGCGTCATAAGTGCCACCAGCCATTGCCAGTTTTGGTTGCCAAGCAGCAGCAAAAACGCGGTGGCTACCACCACCATGCCCACAACGCCCCAAGCATACACCGAGTGCAGCTTGCTCATTTCCCTATCCGGATTTTCGGCAGGGATGGCAGCGATCACGGGGCTGATCAGCACCTCGCAAAGTCCGCTTGCAGCACATGCCACTACCGTGCCAAGCACCAAGCCCAGATACACGGCGTTCGGGAACAGCACGGGCGCGAGCGCCATGAGCGAAAGCCCCGCAATGGCAATGATGGGCGTGAGCTTGACGGTCAGCGGAATGTTGAATTTATGCGAAAAGAACGAGAAAATCAAATCCACGGTCAGCTGCGTAAAGAAATTGATCAGCACCAGCGTGCCCAGCAGCGAATACGAGATGCCGTACGTCTCGTGAAACGTCAAAAACAAAAGCGGCGGCAGGTTGCCGATCACGCTCATGGTGATGTTGACCGAGTAGCAAGCCGCAACCGTGCGGCGGTAGTTGTGTTGCATGGCAGAGTTCCCTTTCGATGTCGGTTCATAAGCAAATTATAGCATAAAACAAAGGGGGAGTCAATGGGAATGCGCAAAAAGATCGTAGGGCACTGTCTTGCTCCAATGTCAATAAGTTAAGAAAGTGCCACCGCAATGGGCAAGCAAATGACGCGGATACGCGTTATAAAGGCGTCCCCCGGGGGGAAGCTGCCGCGCAGCGGCTGAAGGGGAATGCGAAAGTTTAGGCTTGAACTATTATCCCCGAACGGATAACCGTACCGTTTTGCCCGCAACTCCCCTTCAGTCGCTGCGCGACAGCTTCCCCTCGGGGGACGCCTTTTGGGCGCGCATCCGTTCCGCTCTCTTGCCTGCAGTGGTTTTTTCTTAACTTAAGGACATTGGGGCTTGCTCCTCCTTGCCTGCAACAATTTTATATAGCAAAAAAGCCGCCAAGCGGCGGCTTTTTGCTCTGTTTATTCCGTTTTGTCTTGCACCGTGACGGTCACGGTGGCGTTTTCCCAGTCCATGATGGTAAACGTTGGGGTTTGATTACCAAAGAAATAAAACAGCACTTCATCCAAAGAGGTTCCATCCACAATCAGGTCCTTTTCCACCGTTTCACGCACGCAGACAAAGTGACCTGCGGCAGCGTGTACCCAAGTATCGTTCTCCCCCGGCTCGGTCAAGGTCTGCTCCGCCAAGGACAGCACCAGCGTTTTGCCCTCCAAGGTCAGCGTTGCATGCTGCTCGTCATGCCATTCTACCTCTGCGCCAAGTGCGCTGAGCGTCGCGACCAGCGGTACTTTCTCATAACGGGTAGGATACACAAGCGGCACAAGCCCTCCTGCATCGGGATAACGGTATTCAAATCCGTCGTATACGTACACGCTGTCTGCGTCAATCGTTTGTCCTTGTACGATCAGCGTTGCCTCTTTTTCTTCAAAAGACGAATAGATCGGATCACGGTTCAGCCCCGAGCAGGCGCACAGTATGCCGCATAATACACACAGGCAAACGGATATAAGAAAAATGCGTTTTTTCATAGTGCCCTCCGTTTGTTCTATGCATTATTTCATCATATCGATCACATTCTGCAAGCCCACCGTTTGGTCAAGATAAGTCGTACCATCCTGCTCCACACCGATGACGTAGAAAAACTCACCATCCATATAAATCCAATCGGATGCGGTCACCGTGATCTCATCCCCTGCCCGGGCTGCATCATAAAAACCGTTTTGCAACAGCTGTTTATGATTATTTGCACAGATTTTCAATCGAACCGTATAAGTATCGACCGGGTTTGGGATGTTCTCTGGCGACACGCCTAAAAAAGGCGCGAGTTGTTCACGGGATGCAAAAACAACGTATAAATACACGGTCTCTGCCAATGCAAACTCCGCGGCATCAATATCCTCTCGGGCAGGCTGTTTGATGTCCTCAACGTATGAAATACTTGTCAGCAAAACCGAATAGGATTTATAGTTCTCCGAATCGGACAAATGGTTATACATAATTCCGTTATATTCACACGATTGCAAACAGAACGCGCACACCAATAGAGCACATGCTACGAGAATACACTTTTTCATAACAGCCTCCTTTTGTGTTATACCTATATAGACGCTTTTTTTCGAGAAAAGTTCCGTTTTTTATGAAAATTTTCAAAAATTATTTTTCAAGAGTCTTATAGACCTTATCCCAGACCGTCTCGTCCTGCGCGGTCATGCGATCCCAGTCGTAGTCCGCCACAAAGGCAGCCTTTTGTTCCAGCGTCTTATTCGGGTATTTCTTGCGCTGCTTGGTCAGCTCGGCAAAGAACGCATCCTTGTAAGCAACGGCATCGGCGGTATAGTTGGGGTTGTGCCCTTTCCCCTTGACCAGCACCAGCTCTACGTTTTCCTTGCCCGCAAGTCCTGCGGCAAGCGCATCGTAGTGCGGATTTTTCTTGCAAAGCTTGTCGTCATCCGAGTAGATCAGCAGTACGCGGGCGTTGCTCTTGCCAAGCGTCTCGACTGCATGAAAATCCACGTAATCGGGGTTCTTTTCGCGCTCCAGCGCCATGATATGCTTGCGGCAGCCCTTTAAGATGCCGCCGAAATAGGACGCGATCAGCAACTCGACCGACACAAAGCCGGAAAAGACGACCACGTGCGAGATCTCGGGATGCAGAGCCGAGATATTGAGCGTGGAAAAGCCGCCCCAGCTATGCCCGACCACAGAAAAATCATAGCCTGCAAAGCGAGGATTTGCCTTGATGGACTTAAAGCAATCGTCCAGATCGTGCAGCGACTGCGCCATGCCGTTTGTGCCCTCGCCACCCGACAGCATGCAGCCCGTGTGGTCATACGACAGCACCATATAGCCTGCGCGGCACAGCATTTCGATCTCTCTGGTATACGCCTCGTGCCCTGCTCCCATGCCGTGATCAAACACGATAAGGCGATTGGCTATGGGATTTTCATAACTATACAGATATCCGTGCAGCGTGTGCCCAAGCGACGAGGAAAACTCATAAGGCTCAGCACGCAGCCCCTCAAAATCTGCTGCAGTAAAGTAAAATACGTCACCCGTGTCGTCGCAACGACCGTGCGCGGTCTTTTTGTATTGCTCTACGATCATTTTTGTAAACATACGCTACCTCTTTTCTGTTTCTATGGAAATATTTTGATATGCGGGATAGACCTGAATCTGCCCGTCTACAGACCAGCCAACGCATCTGTTATGATCTGTAAACAGCATTTGGGCACGCGCGGGGGCATACAAAATTGCATGCTCCGCGCTTGGCATTTCGCCAATGCCCAAAGCCGCTCCCCTTTGCAAAAGCGCGAATTTGAGCAAAAGATCGATCTCATGCCTATATGCAAACGAGGCAGAACGGCTGACAAGATAGGACGAGGGCTGATAATACCACTCGCAAAAATCAGCAAAGGTGTCGGGGCTGTTTCCAAGCGGCATAAAGGACGGGCCGTATGCAGCCCCCTTGTTGATCGGGCGCATGCCGTATTTTTCATACATCAGTGCCGCCTTGGGTGCAGAGGTGCAAAACAATGCAAGCGGCAGATGGTCGCGCCCCTGCAGATCGGCATACCACATCTCCAAAAGACGCGTGCCGATGCCATGTCCGCGGTACTCTTCAAGCGTCAGGAAGTTGCCGAAATTGCCAATGGCATCTGCGTGCTTCCCCCAGCCGTACCACAGGCGGCTGACGCACGCGCCGCTCTCGTGCGCGACAAAATATGTATCGGTGCACGCATCCTTGAGCGCCCCCGACACGCGCGCCCGCATGGCATCGGCATAGGATTTGCCCGTGGCTTCGCTTTCCAGCATGGCGGCAAGCGCCTGCCCTGCCTGATTCATGCCCTGATTGGGGCAAAAAACGTCATATTGCAGCATCACGGTAGGATCTCTCCATCGGTACAGCTGACGTGGAGATTGGTCTGCGCGCAATCCACCTGCGCCCACTGCTCCAGCGTCATATCCGCATACACTCTGACAGACACGGGGGTCGTGTTGTTTTTATACTGCATGATGCTGACGTATTGGATATCCCCGTGCAGTCGGATGTCGCTCAGCGAGCACACGTTGCGGCAGCCCATCAGCTTAAGCATGCTTTCGGTTTGCTCGTCTGTCAGATGCTGCTTGCAAAGCTCCAGCACCTCTGCATCAAAATCAGCGCGCTCTTTGAGAATGCTGGGAAGAGTAGCCAAGAAGAAATTGCTTGCAAACTCATATTCGGCTTCCGTACTTCCCACAAATACGTAAACGTCCTCGTATTGCGCCAAGGGGCATGCAGCGTAAAGCGCATGGTCGCTTTGCTCCGAAGCGGACAGCAAGAAGTAGTGCGAGGTGAATTTGACAAGATCAAAGCCTCCGATATCGTGGGCTTCCAGCTCTGCAAGCCAGTTCTCCATGCTTGCCTTGGTCATCACCTGGGGAAAATAATCGTTCATGGTCTGGGGACACATCTCCACGCGCACGCCAACCACCTTTTCGCCATTGGGCGATTGCTTGGGGATCTCGACCTCTGCATTACCGTTGGGATCGAGAATGATCTCGGATACGTAGCAGGTGCTGTCGCCGTTGGAGGTATACATCAAATAATACGGCTGCTTTGCAAAGGGATCGGTCGGATCTGCCTTGACCAGCTCCCCGACAAGCCCGCCTGTCAGCCCGCTTGACAAATCACAAGAGCAAAGTAAGAGCACTAAAGTCATCACCCATATAAGAACGCCTAACTTTTTCATAAAATTCTCCTTAAGAAGCATGAATTTGCAATATTGCAGGATCAACGTGATCGTAGATCTCATTGCATATATTCCAGAGCGGATTTGATTTTACTTGCATCATTTCACCTCATAGCTGTTGTTATACAGAATCGCGACATTCTGCACTTGGTTGTTGACCTCGGTGCGAAAGCGTTCAAAATCGGTCACGCCGCTAAATTCATGCTTTGTGGGAAGCTTGACCCAATTGACGTCATACCCTTTCTCGGCATACTCCACCAAAACGTCTTGCTTTTCTAAAAAAGACGGATCAGCTGTGCCGATAAAGACCACTCTTCCCATATTGAACTTTTTCTCAAGCGCGTTCTGATACAGCTCTACCTTTTGCAAATTCGCGACCGTCAGCGTAGCACGTACCGTCTTTCCGTTCTTCTCACCTGCCCATCGCTTGAGCGTAAAAGCAGTTTCATAGCGCAGCTTTCCGTCCGTCAGCTCAAACGATCCGGCACCGCTAAGTAACAAAACCGCAACAAACATAAGCAAAAAGATGGCTATTATCGGGATTGCGAAATACGTACCGCTTACAATCGGGCCAATACAGAGCAAGCAAAAGATCGAAACAAGCGCGATGGGAACCACTAAGAACTTTTTTTGCAAAAGCTTTCCCAGCGGATTACACTTGACTTGCATCACAGCACCTCGGCAAGGGCGGCAAGATCCTCCTTGGTGGTTGCCCAGCTGGTAGCCAAGCGGATCACGGTATGATGCGCGTCGGGTCTTTCCCATTCGGTAAAGCGCACGTGCTCCGAAAGACTTTCGCACTTTTCGTTATCCATGATAAAGAACTGCTGATTGGTGGGAGAGTCCAGATAGGTCTTGTATCCCTTTTCTGCGCAAATGCGGCGCAGCTCGGCTGCCATATCAATAGCGTTTTTGCCAAGCTTGAAATACAGATCATCGGTAAACAGCACGTCAAACTGCACGCCGATCAATCTGCCCTTTGCCAGCAGCGCACCGTTTTGCTTGATAAACGTGAAGAAATGCGCGGGGGTATTATTGTGCGTAAACACGATCGCCTCGCCGCAAAGCGCGCCTACCTTGGTGCCGCCTATGTAAAATACGTCGCAAAGGTCGCAAAGATCGCCAAGCGTGATA
>JAZOLE010000115.1:0-12824 GCA_045652835.1 Eubacteriales bacterium
GGAATGTTTGCGTAGGTTTCTACGTTGTTAAGTACGGTAGGCTGGTTGAACAGACCCTTAACAGCCGGGAAAGGAGGACGGGGTCTGGGCTCACCGCGGTTACCCTCAATAGAGGTCATGAGTGCGGTTTCCTCGCCGCAAACGAATGCGCCTGCGCCAAGACGGATCTTCATATCAAAGTTGAAGCCCGTGCCAAAGATGTTTTCGCCAAGCAGGCCGTATTCTCTTGCCTGATCGATCGCGATCTGCAGACGGTTAACTGCGATGGGGTACTCTGCACGAACGTAAACGTAACCTTCGTCAGCGCCGATAGCGTAAGCAGCGATTGCCATAGCCTCGATCACTGCGTGGGGGTCACCCTCCAGAATGGAACGGTCCATGAACGCACCGGGGTCGCCCTCGTCTGCGTTACAAGCAACGAACTTCTTAACGTTGCCGCGGTTGCCCGAAGCGAACTTCCACTTCAGACCCGTGGGGAATCCGCCGCCGCCTCTGCCGCGCAGGCCGGAATGCAGAATGGTCTGGATAACCTCGTCAGGGGTCATCCCGCGCAAGCACTTTTCCAGCGCGAAGTAACCGTCCATTGCGATGTACTCGTCAATGTTTTCGGGGTTGATCACGCCACAGTTACGCACCGCAACTCTCTTTTGCTTCTTGTAGAAGGTGGTCTCGCTCAGAGAAGCAAGCTCAATCTCTTCCTCGTCCTTGCTGTCGGTTTCGTTGTAAACCAGACGCTCAACGATTCTACCCTTTTCCAGATGCTCAGAAACGATCTCGGGGATATCCTCGAGGGTGACTCTGGAATAGAAGGTGCCTTCGGGATAAACGATCATGATCGGGCCGAGAGCGCAAAGACCGAAACAACCGGTCAGTACGATCTTGATCTCTTCATCTAAGCCCTTTGCCTTGAGTTCCTCTGCCAGCTTTTCGCTCAGCTTAACGCTGCCCGAAGAGCTACAGCCGGTACCGCCGCAAATCAGTACGTGAGAACGAATCATAACTCTTTAATCCTCCTTGATTACTTCTTGTTTGCGCTGATGGTGTACTCAGCAACAGGCTTGCCGCCCTTGATGTGCTTTTCGATGACTTCCTTTGCCTTGTCAGCGGTCATCTTGACGTAGGTAACCTTCTCTGCGTCCTTGGTGTAAACCTCAACGACGGGCTCGTACTGGCAAATGCCGATACAACCGGTCTGAGTAACGATAACACTCTCGCCCAGGCCTGCTTCGGTAATACCCTCGACAAATGCGTTGAGAACGGGACGTGCACCTGCTGCGATACCGCAAGTAGCCATGCCGACTACAATACGGATGTCACCGCTGGATTTGCGCAGAACAACCTTGTCCTGCATTTTGGCCTTTATGGCCTTCAGCTCTTCAAGTGACTTCATTGTGATGATCCTTTCAGATTATAATTATAAATTTTTTTATTAACTAAGTGTATTACAGCCCCTCGTACTGCTCTTCGAGGTACGAGCCGATCCAAGACAGGATCTCGGGCTCGCCAAGCGAGATATCCTCGCCCAGCACCTCGCGCAAGTCGCGCGTGGATAGCATGACCTCTCCCTGCTCGGTCTTATGCGAATACTCAAAATCGATGTCGGGCGAACCCTGAATCAGCGTTTTGACTGTTTCGATCATATCCCCAAGCGGAATAAAGTCGATATGATTTTTGCCAAAGGTGGCGTGTGTGACGGTTCCGTGCCGGTCGCTTTCAGACTCGTGCACCGAGGTAATCTCTACCCCACCGCCCGTCATTTCGGCAAGCATTTTCAAAAACGGAATACCCAAGCCAACCTTTCTGGTCTTTCTGGTGGTAAAAAAGGGATTTGCTAACTTATCCACCTGCTCCCCGGTCATGCCGCATCCGTTATCGCTGACACGAAAGTGCAGCCACTCGCCCTGCTCGATAAGCTCGATTGAAATGTGCGTAGCCCCTGCCCTGACCGAATTCATGGTGATATCCAATACGTACAGTGAAAGCTCGTCCATATCATTCTCCTTCTTTGCATCCAAGCAAATAGTCAATCAGCTTGTCCCTGACCCTTTGCGAAGAATACGGCTCGTCATCCAGCTCGACGGCAAAGCCCTCTTCTGCAATGTCTGTCAGGTAGTGCGCATCCGAGGATGCAACGAATGCCAAATTTCGCTCCCTGAGCACGGGATATTGCTCAAGGCTCTGCTCCAGCTTTGCGATATCGCGCAGCTCAAAGGCGGTAAAGGGCGGATCGGGCGGAAAGTCACCAAGCATTGCGATAATGCCGTTTGACTCTCGGTCGATGTGTGCGGGATAGCAAACGCCTCCGCGCGCCTTGACCTCGGCGTACGCCTCCTCCAAGGACAGGTACGAAGCGTTCAGCAGAAGATACTGCTCTTGGTCAACGATCTCGTCATTCTCGTCGGTGATGTACTGATTGCCGAATATCTCGGGCTGGTTTTGGATCTTGAAGCGATGCGCGTCCACGTATTCCCCAAACGCCATAGCACTCTCCAGATCGCGGAATAAGCAGACCGCGTGAACGTCCTCAGCGGTGGTCAGCTCCATACCCGCGACGGGTATGATGCCGTTCGCCTTGGCGATCTTGAAAAATGCGGGGCAGTTTTTGGTGGAATTGTGATCGGTCAGCGCAACGATTTGCAATCCGTTGAGCAGCGACATGCCCACGATGTTGCCCGGTGTCATATCCTCATCCCCACAAGGGGAAAGACAGGAATGCAGGTGCAGATCGCACCGATACAGGCTCACGGGTCACGCCCCTGCCATCTGTCCGATGGCACAGCAAATCTCGTATGCAGACATGGAGGTGCTCATGACGCAAACGCCGTTTTCCTCGGCAGCCTTCAGCACGTCCTGCTGCATGGTGACATCCTCTGCAAGAATGATAACCGCAGGCTCTGTCAGGTTTGCAACCGCCACGACGTTGATATTCGCCATAATAGTGACCCATGCGCAGCCTGCCTCTACGCGACTCATAGCACGGCTGAGCAAGTCGCCCGTATAAACGCCGTCAAACTCGCCGTCCGTCATGCCGCAAAGCACGCGCGCGCCAAGCAGTCCTTGCAATGCATCTACCTTCATTGGCTTAGTCCCCCTCGTCACGGTGATTTTCTTTGATAATTTGGTCAAACCTTGCAAGAATTTGCTCTCGCTCGGTTTCAATGCCCCTTTCCTTCATCAGACGCTTGAGCATGACCGTGCATTCGTCCGCACCTGCCTCGCATTTGACGATATCCTCGGCAAACGCCATGCAGTTGGGTGCTCCGCACGAGCCGCAATCAAGTCCCGGAAGTGCCTTGCCAATGCATTCGATATCACTCATCATGCGCATGGCAGTGCGTCTGTCCGAGGAAAGCAAACCGTAGGGATTGTACTCGATCTCTTTTTCATGGAAATACTTATCGGGAATCCAATCGCTTGCGGGTCTGTTGGGAGAAACGGGCAAATAACGCTTGAGCGATTGCAATCTTGCCTGTGCAATGTAGGGGTTAGCCACCGTCATAGCACCGCCGACGCAGCCGCCGCTGCAAGCGTTTAGCTCCACAAAATCCAGCGTGGTGATATCCGCGCTGTCAATGCGGTCAAGCACGCGGATACAGTTTTCAATTCCGTCAGCCGCCAAGTAGCGGTCATTGAGAATTGCGGTGGATTCGCCTCCCGTGGACGCCCAGCCGATACCAATGATACCTGCCTCGGTGACCTCGTAAGGCTCTTCCTTATAGCTGTTCATTTTGTCAAGCAATGCGAAATAGATATCTCTGACCGAAACGGTCGCGGATACGTAATTTCGCTCTCCCGCAAAGTTGTTCTTGACGTAACTGACCTTGGCGGGACAGGGTGAGATAAAGATGATGCCAATGTCCTCATCCGTAAGTTCGGGATGCTCCTCCATCGCCTTCTCTCTTGCCAGCATAGCGGCAATATCCATAGGCGACAGCATTGGCATAATGTTCTCACACAAATAAGGATAGTTTGTACTGATCAAGCGCATGATGGTCGGACAAGCCGAACTGATCACGGGCTTTTTCACGTCTTCACGGTAGATGTACTTGCGCGTATATGCGCTGACCAGCTCTGCGGCACAGGCAACCTCAAACACGTCATCAAATCCAAGATCCAAAAGACCGCGGATGATATAGCCGATGTTGTCAAGGTTATTAAACTGACCGTAAAGCGAGGGCGCAGGAAGCGCGACCGTATATTTGTAATCATCCAGCACGCTAAGCGCGTCATGCGTCGCTTTTTTTGCCTTATAGGGGCAAACGCGAATGCACTCACCGCAGTCAATGCAACGCACGGGATTGATCACCGCATGGCCGTCGCGAATACGAATGGCCTCGGTCGGGCAGCGTTTGAGACACGCCGTACATCCCTTACATTTTTCGATATCAAGTGATACCGAGTGTTCGTACTGTCGTAGCATACACACCTCGCATCATTTGATGAATTTTTTAGGGTCAGAGCAGAACGGTCATAGTAATGGTCGTTCCCTCTCCCACTACGGTATCGATCTTGAGATCGTCCGTATATTTGATCATATTAGGCAGACCCATGCCCGCGCCAAAGCCCAAGTTGCGGATATGATCCTTTGCCGTGGAATAGCCCGCCTGCATGGCAAGCTCCACGTCGGGAATACCCGGGCCCCTATCTGCTAGGATGATGACGATCTTATCATCCGACGCTTCAACCTCGGCAACGCCGCCGTTTGCGTGAATGACCATATTGATCTCACCCTCGTACATAGCGATCGACACACGTCTGATCACCTCGGGCGAATATCCGAGCTGGCGCAATTTTTTCTTGACCGTAACAGACGCAGCACCTGCGGACGAAAAGTCCGAGCCGTCCACGTCGAAACGGAACTTAACAACGTCAGACATCAATGACCTCCCGAATGAGACAGACCCGCCGCATACAGAATACCGCTTGCCTCAAATGCACGCTTTTCGGTGCACATAACGGCAATGCCGCACTCCTCTGCCAGCTCAACCATCTCTGCGGTGGGCTTCTTACCTCTGACAAAAACGATGCAGATCATGTCCATCATATTCGCGGTACGAATGACCTGCGAATTGATCAGACCCGTGATAAGTACTCCTTGGTCCTTGACGTAAGCGAGCACGTCGCTCATCATGTCACTGCAGCAAGCCGAGATCACGTCACTGTCAAGGTGCTCTTCGCCTGCAAGCAGCTCTGCGTCCAAAAGTTTACCGATTTCGCTGATCTTCATATTTTTTCTCCATCTGATTTGCGGTAAAACCGCGGATTTGGGGATGTTTATTGGGGGTGACGAATTAGTCTACGTACTTCTTGAGAATTTCGGGAACGTCAGCAACGGTCAGTCTGCCGTAAACCTCACCGTTAACGGTCAGTACGGGAGCAAGGCCGCAAGCGCCGATGCATCTGGTAGCCTCCAGAGAGTACTTGCCGTCAGCAGAGGTGCTGCCAACCGGAACGCCCAGCAGCTCGGAGAACTTGTTGATAATGTCGCCCGAACCCTTTACGTAGCAAGCGGTACCCAAGCAAACAGCAACTGCGATGTCGCCGTCGGGATTGAGCTTAAACTGTGCGTAGAAGGTAGCAATGCCGTAGATCTTCTCAACGGGAGTGCCGGTCTTCTCTGCGATGATCTTCTGGACCTCGTAGGGCAGATAGCCGTAGATTGCCTGAGCTTCCTGCATAATGGGCATGGTTGCACCGGGAATGCCCTTATACTTCTCGATTACTTCAAGCAACTGAGCTTCCTGCTCGGGAGTGCCACGAAATTCAACCGTAGTCAATTTCTTTTTCATGGTAGTAAATTCCTCCTGTGAATTACTTTATAATTATAAGCGATTTATTATATCATATATTTTTATAAAAGTCTATAGGTTTATAAAATTTTCGTCATTATTTTCGCAAAAAGGACTGTTTCCTGCCCTGAAATCGTGCACAGTTACCTGCGTTTTCGGGCTGCCGAGAGTGCCATTTGGGAAATGTAAAATTTTCGTGAACGATCATGTCTGCCGTTGCGTTATAAACGGGCGATTCTTGAATCGCCCCTACGATTGCTGTACTTTGCGGCAGGAGGAGGCCCCTGCCCTACAAAAATCAAACGCAAGCATTCGCAGAACGCCCCTACGACACACCAAAATCAAAAACAGCACCCACCATAAGTGAGTGCTGTGACATTGTAAAAATCGCCTTACAAATTGATTTTTACTTTTTCAATACTTTCTTGCACCAAGTGCGCTTGTTGCAGTTCGGGCACATCAGGTAACGAGTCGTTCCCCTGTGCATCGCATTCAGTGCCTGCTTGTATGTGGGTACGATCTCGTGACCGCAATTTTTGCACTTGTAAGCACCTACGCTGACTTCAAGCTTTAATGCATAGAAGCAAGGAATCAAAAAGACTATGACGATTGCCAAAATGGCGACCAACTGCCACGGTCCCTCCGGTATAAAAAACGCAACTGCGAAGATGCCCGCAAGCAACGCCAAGATGCTGACGGTCATGATCGCCCACATCGCAGACCATATCGTTCTGTTTTTGCTTTCAAGCTCCTTTGCCATTTCAAGCAAAAGCTGTTCGTTTTTTTGATTGTTGTTTTCCACGTTGATTTTCTCCCCATTTAATAATTCATTTACGCTGATGCCCAGAATATCACACAAATCAAGCATAATGGAAGAATCGGGCAAGGATCTTCCCGTTTCCCACTTGGATACCGCCCTGTCGGTGATGTTCAGTTTTTCTGCCAGCTGCGCTTGTGTATAGCCTTGCAGCTTTCTGCATTCGGCAATAAATCTGCCGATTTTGATCTGATCCATTTCGTTATCCTCCTTTTACTGTCATCATACTCAGTTCAGTGATATAAATCAACACACCACCGGTTGATTTGGGGAGCATCAACCGATGGTAGAGTGATTATGTATGCTTTTTCATCTCCATATACGGCAGGAAATCGAAGCCTGCCTTTTTGTAAACGCCGATGGCGTAATCGTTTTCTGCCTCAACCTCAAGGCGCAAGAGTGCGCCCGGGTAGGCACGCGAGACCTGCTCGATAAAGCGGCTGCCCAGCCCCTTGCCACGGCAAGCGTCGCGCAAATAAAGATCCTCGATCCAAATGCAGGGCTTGCCAAACTCGGTGGAGTAGCTTTTTGCCAGCATGGCATAGCCCTGCACCTTGCCGTCCATCTCAAACACGTAGCCCTCTACGTAGGGGCTGCCTGCGATGCAGGCACCCACGTCCGCGTAAAATATCTCGTCCGAGCCGTCTGTGGACACGTAGGGCGTGGCGTAAAACTCGCGCATGAGTGCGACCACCGCTTCCCTGTCCGCGGCTGTGATTTTTCTGATAAAGTCGTTCATGTAAGCTCCTTATTTTTGTTCTGCGTCCTCGACCAGACCTGCAACGTATGCGTGCACGTCAAAATCGTCCTGCACACGGTATAAATCACCGTAATCGATCACGTTCTTGCCCGCAACCACAGCAAGAGAATTGACCGCAATGCCGCCTGCATTGCAAAAGCTGACAGAATAAGATATCCCAAGCGGTTCTGTGATCCTGACCTTTTCAAGCTTCAGCGCAGAGAAAGTGTCGCAAATCTCGCGCACGGTCGCTCTGTCTGTGATGACGTAGTCGGTATAGGTCTGATCGGTGCCCGAATACACGCGGATCTCAATGCTGCCCGTGTTGCGCGTGGCGGTCAGCGCATCTTTCATGGGATTTGGCGTCGCGCAAGCGACAAGCGTCAAGGCAAGCGCGGATAAAAGCACGATGGCGAATAATCTTTTCATTGTCGTCCTCCTTACAAGTTTCCTACAAACGCTGCGATGCGCGCAGCCGTTTGCTCTACACTCTCGTTTGTGTTGTCGATATGCAACGCAAATTTGCCTGCGTTTTGCAAGAACCAACCGTTATACTCGATTTGTGCGGCAATAAACTCCTCGCTGCCGCACATGCGCTCGGGGGGTCTAGCCAACAACCTTGCGCGCACCGCCTCGGGCGAGCAGGTCATGGCGATCAGCGCAGTAGAGCCAATGCCATCGGGCAAGCGCATTTTGCTGTAAAAATCGATCGGACTTAGGCAGGTGGTAAAGATTAAATGCAGATCCCCTGCTCTTCTCACCGCCTCTTCAAGCCCATCCTGAATGTAGCCAAACTCATGATCGGTGCCCGCGTAATCCCACCAGTTCAGTCCCATCTCATCGCTGCCCATGCAAACAAAGCCATTGAGCAGATCAAGAGAGCGCAAGGCATCCGTCACCGCAGATTTTCCCACGCCGCACGCAGCGGATATGATAACAAGCTTTTTCATGGTAAGCCTCCAAAGTTTGGTTTTACAATTTCATTATACCACAGAACAAGCGAAATGTAAATAGGATGGCGTGTTCTTTACAAATTAACCGCCTTGATCGCCCCTACGAGAAATAAAAAAACAGCACCCACCGAAAGTGAGTGCTGTAAAATGTTGCGCCAAAATCGCATCGGTATGCAACGCTTATTCCGCTCGACCATTTGGATTTTGATTATCGTTTCTTATAAATCACAAGTTCGGGATTCTCACCGTTTTCCTCATATGTGCATACGAGAAGGAAATCCATATTGGCGACAATTCCGTAGCACTTTGTTTTACCCTCAAGTTGACTACCGAGATAGGTCTGCTTATCGTCAAGAAATTTCACTTTTTCTCCGTTTGGGAGTGTGTATTCTATATTGACAAATTCACCGGGCAGCACGTTTAAGTTCTGCACCTTGGGCAATCCTTCGATATCTAAAAGCGTGTTGAATTCGTGAATCAACTGCTCTTTGAATTCTTCGAGCTTTTCTTTTCCACCGATTTCGGCATATCGCTTCCAAAAATCAAGGGTGTATTCACCGTCGGCATAGCACCATTTGCAGTATTTCTCATTGAAATTGCCGTCGGTTTCTTTGCTGATATTATAGTCCTCAAGAGGCATACCGCAGCACCCACAAACAAGTTCTCTCGGAGAACCGAGGAGCGTATTGATCGACACATCAAACAACCGTGAAAGCAGTTTGAGAGCATCTATGTTCGGTATCGTTTCGCCGGTTTCCCATCGGGACACCGCCTGTCTTGTCACGAAAATCTTCTCGGCAAGCTCCTCTTGTGATAGTCCTTTTTTCGTTCTTAATTCGTAGATTATATCTTTCGTTTCCATAAAATCACCACCTTTATTAGTTTCGATTATATTATACCACAAGCTGTCAGCATTGACAAGCAACTCGCTGTTGCTGTCTGCCCTACATTTTCCGTAAGGGGGCTCCCCTCCCGAAAAGCGAAAAGCTCTGCTTTGGCAGAGCTTTTTATGTATTGCGCCAATCGGTCAGCTTTCACTTTCTTTTTTTATAGAGAGCGCGGGATACGGCTGCTTTGCATCGGGCATAAATGCGGTTTCAACCGTAATCAAATCGCCAACCGACAGATCCGCAGGCAAGTTCAGCGATTTACCCGTGATACTAAAACAGATCTCTGTGCCGTTATCGTCAATGGGCATGATCGTAACGGTCGTGTCGGTAAGCTCCGTGATCTTCCCCGTGTATATTTCGTGCCCGAGAAGCGGCGCGGGTGCAGGCGCAGGTACGGCACATGCAGCCAAACCCAAAACACAAACCAAAATGATCATGCATGCTATCAACTTTTTCATACTCGTCCTCCCTCTTATGTGTATATCCCTTCATCCTATAAGACGGCAAAAACGGTCGAAAAGTTACACCAAATTGAAAAAATATAAAATTTTTTTACGTTGCACCCAAATCACACCAAGATGCAACGCTTGTTTCGTTCGTCAAATTGGAATTTGACTACTTTATGATCAACTCATGCTCGCACGCTTTATTGTAGGCAGAGCAAATAAAGTTTTCCGCTTGTGTTGTATACGGAATAATGATATAGGGATTTTTCTTTCTGTTGTATGCGTCGGATATGCTTGACTTTGTTATGGATTTTTTCAGGCAAAGAACAATGTGCACACGATTCATGCTCAGCGCTTTGATATTGTAACCGGAGGCTTTGGTTTTGAAGGCTTTTTTAATATCACTCAGCTGTACCCGTTTCACAATCCCGAAAGGAGAATGAACGGTAATATACCCGTCCGCAATATCAAACCATTGCATGTTTTGGGCTGCAATCAACAGCATCGTTACAGATATCAGAAAGATAATGCCTAATCCAATAGCACCCCATGCATAGGCATAAGCTTCACCAATGTCTGCCAGGGTTACAATCAAACCGATCAAGGATACGGCAAGAACGATTATCCAAAACAACAACTTCATGATGGCGTATTTAATGTTCGTTTTCACGTAACACCTCGTCAAATTGGGGTTTACTTTTTAGATAGTCTTTAAATTGTTATCTAAAAAATCAACGATTTCGGAAACAGGTGGCGATGCATCTCCGCGCTGCTTATCAACCGGATGCGCGTTTCTATATGCATCAAGCTTGGATTTCAAAGCGTCCCGATCATACTTAGATCCCAAGTCGCTTTCTTCAACTCTGACGAAATTTTCACCATGATCAAAGCTTATGTAATAATCTTCAAAACCGGGATGTATTCGAATTACAATATTATCTCTGGTAAGAAGATGAACTTTATGATCAGACTTATATTGAAACCCTTTTGCTATCAGCTTTTTAAAAGATTTTTTACCTGGTATACCAAAGGGTAATAAAACAACCAGAGCAATAAGACCTATAGGTAATACCAAAACAGTAGCTAATCCCATTATGATCCTATTGATGAAAGCACCTATTTTCCCCCAAAGGTTCTTCCCTTTAAAAGATTCGTCAACGTCAATAAAATATATTTCAATCAGAATTCTGGATACCATCAATACCGCAGCAGGAATCGCCAACAATATAATTGCCCACCAATCCATCGGTCCTGTACGTTGCTGATTGAGCACACAGTAATATAACGCCAAGAAAAAGGCTATTAAAATCGTTGTGACTCCACTGATCACTAATAAACCCTTGATTTTTCTTTCCATTGTTTCACCACCATATCTGCTAATTGGAAGTTGTTCTGACCGTCATGATGCATCATTCAAAATTCGGATACCTTCCGCAACTCCAAACTTATACGTATCCATAAATATTCCTGCTTCCTTGATAATGATAGCAGATACCGAGCAAAGGCAGGAAAAAGTAATGAGTATATAAAAAGCAACCGCACTTTGTTCTTTCATGAAAAGTCCACCCACAAACAAAGATAAGGCTAATACGAGCAACAAAGCAAAAATAACGAAAGTGATAACATATTTTTGAGTTGTCATACAGATTCCTTTCTATATTTATTCTGCGAAATCATGTTGTTTTGTATTATTATCTAATAGTGACACGAGCTTATTTTTATATTCTTTTAGCTGCATTTCATCATCCACAAATGTTTTTTTGATCAATTCATACACCATTTGTGCAGTAGGAATTCCTCTTACGTACAAAAAGGTTGGATCAGTAATCTCATAATGAGAAATCACGTCAATAAGGTAATCAACGATTTCAACTGCGTCATGATTCCTGTTGACTTCGCAAAGGATCAATCCATAATAGTATCTTACAAAGCAACCGCTCAACTCCATCGGTTCTTTTTTAAGATTTGGAGAATAGCACTTCAGCTTTTCATATAATTTGTTTTCAACCTCGGTTTTTCCGCAATATACCGCACATTGAAACAAATTAAACGTATTGGTTGCATTGCAGTTTTTGTGATATATTTTTTCAAATATCGGATATGCTTCTGCATGTTTTCCATCTTTTGATAAAATCAATGCTTGCTGCAATTGCGTATCGGAGCTTGCTTTATCAGACTTGCGTTTTTCTTTGAACCAACCAAACAATCCCACTGTTCGTATCCTCCGTCAAATTCAAGTTGATCTGTCTGTTATATTATACCATAAATTTCCCGAAATGTAAAGAGGACGGTGGGGTTCTTTACAAATTGAACCGCCATATGTCTTGTAGGGACAGGCGTCCTCGACTGTCCGCATAAAACAAAAAGCTCTGCCGAAGCAGAGCTTTTTGTATATCGAAATAATCCCAAATGGGTAATTATCTCTTCGAGTTTTAGCAATACTGTTTGATATCGTGAATATCGTGGAAATACGTGTGATATCGTGCATTTATCGTGTGATTTCGTGCGATATCGTGAATATCGTGAGTATCGTCGCATAAAGTGTTGCACCAAATTTGCACCAAAATCACACCAACATTCAACGCTGTTCTGCTCGACAAATTGGAATTTGACAAACTTACAGCATCAGCTTCATGACAGCCTCGCCGTCATCAATGATGCCTGTGTCGATAAAGCCTGCCTTCTGATAAATGTGCATACCGCATTCGTTTTCAGGCTCTGTGCTAAGAAAAATTCTATCCGCTCCATTATCCTTAAAGTACCGAATAAACTCTGCCAAAGCCGCCTGTCCATAGCCCTTTCTTTGTTCATTTTTATCAATCATAAAACGGCATATGCAATATCTATCCTCGGGGTCTTCTTCCTCCGGATCAAATGCAAACATACAAAATCCGACTAATTTATCCTCTGCATAAATTGCAAAGGGACGTGCAACACCCGGGCACTCTGCATTACATTCTTCAGCTTGCTCCAAGGAATAGTCATTGGGAGCACAGAATGGCTGGTCTTCACGTGTAGCAAGATTCAAAACTGCATCTCTGTTATCATCGTTAATTGGGATAAGCTTAACATTCATTTGTGTTTCCTCCATATTTATTATTCTACTGTTAGTCAAATTCAAGTTTATCGATTAGATACCTAACCAATTATATTATATCACAAAAGGTGCCGTTTGTAAATACCTTTTTAT
>JAZOLE010000116.1:0-50185 GCA_045652835.1 Eubacteriales bacterium
CCCAAGCAATAGAGATCTTTGAGCCATCGTAAGTTAAAACACCCGTACGAACCGCGTCTTTCTCCCGATATTTCGTCTCTTTGACACACAGAACACCGTCTCTCAAAAACAGATAATAATCATTATAGCCTCTGTTCTCCATCGTGAAAATCGTTTCCTTGGTTGTGAAATCAATAATCACAATACGCATATCCGTCATGCCGCTGCCACACCCCATGCCAAAGCAAAGCTCGCGATAACCGTCACCCGTCAAATCACTCAAGTAAAAGCTGCTGCAATGATATCCGGGTCCACCGATCAACTTCTCGCCATCCGCATATATCACGCCGTCTTCTCTGCGCTCAACCACTGCGTTGTCAAATTCGGTCAAAGGAACCGAAAAATACGGATACCTTTCACTGTCATCGGGGTGATATGCATCCCATATTCTCAAACCATTCCCATTTACCTTACCGCTGTCCGGGGTTGTCGAATCGGGTTCGGTGTCTTTTGTAACACCCGAATCCCCATACCCCTCGACAGGCTCAGTCAGACAAGCCAAGAACCAAGTTGCATCACTCAAGCTCATTTCGCTTTCTGCGTCATCATACACCACTTTCATGTGGCACTCCAACGCAATCCTGCCGTCCGGCAAAACCATGATATTACCGATATTCGTTTCGGATTCGATGCATCCTGCGACTGTCTGTTCCATATAGACAGTGACCTTGTCGATCAACTCCTGCGGAATCTCCGCAAGATAGCGCAAAGCACCCAGGTAAGCCATATCCACGGAAATGACATTACCGGCGAGGTCAAAACGAACGGTCAAACCGTCACAGCTGCCGAAGTCTCCAATATATCTGTTATATCTGCAGATAAAATAGTATTTATTTCGGTCGATGCTCATCGTATACGCCTCGGGGTCACGCACGTTTTGCGACAAAATATCATATGCCGCATCGATCATGGTCTGCTCATCTGCAACCGTAGGCGAATGCGAAGATGCTTTGCTGATCTCCCAATATACACACTCGCCCGTTTGAGCGTCTGCATAGGCGGTGTAGTATGTTTTATCTACCTTGAGCGCATATACGTGCACCGCTTGACTGTATAACGATTGCGTCATAGAATATGCGTAGGGTAAGATTCGATACTCTTCGTAAGAGTCCCCCAGAGGAGCCAAATAATAGTCGGTGGCATTCGGGTCTTGATATTCTTCTCCGTAAGCATTGATATCTACATAGCCTTGGAAATAATCCCCACCGGAATCCGCAATGCCGTAAGTCAAGTATTCCGGTTCATCCAGATATGCCCCGTAGCGCATACTCTTAAAAGCATAATCCGGATATTGTGACTGCGTCAGCACATTCAAAACAGGCGTGCTTTGCAGCAGCTCCCACATAGGTTTTGACAAAGTTTGCTCCAGCTTCTCTGCTGTTTGCTCCTGCCAAGGCTTAAAGCCCTTGATCCCATTGAGCTGCTCGGTCAAGGCTGTCGAATCCCCCTGCAAAATCGCTCTGCCTGCGGGGTGCGCCAGCATGCCGACAGGCACGCACGCACCGATCAGCAAGGCAAGGCAAGCGGCAACAGCAAGGATGCGCAGGGTGCGCTTTTTGCGGTACGCCTTGTGGGAGAGCCGCATATCTATTTGGCGGTATTTCTCCAAAAATCGGTCATCAAGCTCACCGATCAATCTGAAAAATTGCTCCTTTTTCATACGTCGATTCCCTCCTTTTCAAAGCATGCACGCAGCTCGCGCTTGATCAGGACAAGCTCCTTGTTGACCGTGGACGTGCTGCAGCCAAGACGCCCTGCGATCTGCGAGACGGTATAGGAATAGAAAAAACGGGAGATAAAAATGTACAGCCTGCGCTCGGTCGTGCCGTCCAAGTACTCGGCAAGGATGCGCCTGATGGTCGCTGCCTGCAAATCACTTGCCAGATCGTGCGGATCGGGCAAGAAATCCTGCACCTCGTCCATGGGATAGCAGGCTTCTGTGGGTACGCGACGCTTGCGGTTTGCCTTTTCGATGCGATTGAGCGAGAGATTACGCGTGATCTTCGCCAAAAACGCGTGAAACACACTCGGTCTTTCGGGCGGAATGGCATCCCACGTGCGCAGATACGTGTCCTGCAAGCATTCCTCCGCGTCCTGCTCGTTGGCAAGAATGTTATACGCCACCGTGTGCAGATACTCGCAGTACTTTTTGTCGGTTTCGGCAATGGCGCGCTCCTCGCGTGCGAAATACAGATCGATGATCTGCTCATCGCTCAGCACGCCGCCATGCTTGCTCTTTTTCATCGTAACACCTCCTTTGGGGGTCTTCACTTATATAGACCGCGTTTTTTTGAAAGTGTGTAAAAGGTTTCCTTGTTTTTATTATAGCAGAAAATCAAGCGCGTTGCAAGAGTAGGGGCGTCAGTTTGGGAAAGAGCGTACGTATTGCACAACCCCTTCCACCGCGACCGTTCCGCTTCACTGCGTTCTCGCTCCACTGCGGTCCCCCTTCCCCTGTGGGGACGGCTTTTTGAGTTGCCCGTAACGGATAACCGCATAAGACGGATGCGCGCTGCCAAGCCGTCCCCTTTGGGGAAGGGGGACCGCAACGAACGGAACAAAGTGGAGTGAGTGTCCGCGGTGGAAGGGGCGCCGTACAAACAAATCAGGTTAATCTCCCACAACAAAAGGAGCCTGCTGTGCAGGCTCCTTTTTTCATTCGGCAATTTCTGCCGGGTCTTGTGTTTCTTTTTTAGGTGGGAACAATCTCTCGATCTCCTCGGGCTTGATGCGCAGCAGCGCGACCGTCATAAACACGGCAACCGCAACGCCAAGCACGGCGGTAACGGTAACTGTGACGGCATCCCAGCGCACGCCTCCGCCAAGATACAGGATGGTGCCGCCGATGTCATACACGGTATGCAGCAGCACGCAATACCAAATGCTGCCTGTCTTGAGCAGCACGATGGCGCACATGCCACCGATCAGGAAGGAATACCCCACCTGCAAAATCGTTGCCCCGGGGCTTGCGCCAATGGCGATATTGACCAGATGCACAAGTCCAAACACAGCGCAGCTGGCAGCCGTGGTCCAAAAGATCTGCTTGGTTGACTTGCGTCTGCCGTCCAGTATCATCAGATAGAACAGCCCACGGAAGGCAAATTCCTCAAACATACCAATGGCAAAGCAGTACGCCAACACGATCAGCACGCCGCCTGTGGGATCGGTGATATACGCGTTACCCGTAGCAAGACCGATCAGGGGAAAATTGTTGATCGCAACCGCCAGCGCAGGCAGCACAAACAGCGCGTTTTTGAGGATCGGTTTATGGAACGGCTGAAAGACACGGTAGCCCATGTACAAGGTCATGCACACGAACACCACGCTACCCAAAGCATCCATAACAAGCGTATTGAGAATGGCGGGTCTGTAATCGTCATCCGAGATCAGCGACTTCATCATCTCACTCTGCGCAAGCGCATCCGCAAAGAACACGCGGTATACGCCAAGCAGCAATACGCAGACGATCAGCAACGCAAGACAAAACTTACGATTCGGGCGAAGTTTGCTCATGTATCTCCTCCACGGGCTGCGCAAGGCTTTCTTGTGCAGTCATGACGCGTGCGGTATAGCGACGAACGTACTTTTCCACAAAGAACACACCCACGCCCACCGCGATCAAAAGCAGCGCGGTCTGCTGCGAGGGGGAAAGGAACGGGATAATTCCCTGTCCGCGCGAGTCTGCACGCAAATACTCGGCTACAAAGCGCCACACACCGTATGCAACGGTGTAGATGGGCAGATTGTAATGTTTATTCTCAATTACGCGCATCAAGAGCAAGCCCGCAAGCGCAAACAGAAAAATTGCCTCAAGCAGCTGCACGGGTACGGCATAAAACTCCTTGACCGATCCGTCGGTATACAAATTATAAAAGGTGAACGTGTACCACTGGGGCTGCGCGCACACCTTGCCGTGGCAGCAGCCGGCTGCAAGGCAGCCAAGGCGACCGATGCCGTGCGCCAAAGGAATAACCGCGCCCGCAATGTGCGCAATGGGGAAAAAGTGATGGATGTTCTCTTTTTCCTTGAACATCAATGCGCCAATGCCGAAATACAGCACAAGGAAAATCAGCACGCCACCCACAAGTCCGCCGTAGAAGGTGGCACCCGTGCCCCAAAAGTCCATAAACTTTGCCTCGGGGTTTTGCGCAAGAGCTGCATTCCAGTTATAAAAGGTTTGCACCAGGGCAGCGGCATAATAGCCGCCGCCTATGGCAAACAGCGCTACAATCAGCGCGAAATTTTGAATTCTTGCCTTGAACTTTTGTCTGTCCGCAAACACGCGGTACAAAACAAGGCAGGTCAGTATGGCGATCATCAGGCAGAGATCGTACAGCCCCGGCTGCAGATTTTTGCCCAGATCAATTATCAGATACGGATACATACAATTCCTCCATGGGATCAGTCTGCCTTGCCGTTCATGCGAAGCTCATCAAGATCGGACTTGGTGACCAGCACGCGGCGCGGCTTGTTGCCGTCCTGTGCAGAGATAAAGCCAAGCTCCTCCATGCGGTCAAGCAAGCCTGCCGCTCTGCCGTAGCCAACCTTTAAGTAACGCTGCAGCATGGACGTGGAAGCCTTGCCCTCGGTGACAACCACCTCAACAGCCTCCCAAAGCTTATCGTCATCCGAGTCACCGCCCAGGTCACCATCAGAACCGCCTGCGCCCTTCTTGCCGCCTGCACCGACCTTACCGGCCTCTTCTTCAATCTGTCTTGTAAAGTTGTCATTATACTTAGCAGAGCCGTTTTGCGTCTTGACAAAGCCAACCACGCGCTCAACCTCGCCGTCCGCAACAAACGCACCCTGTACACGCTGCGGCTTTGCAGAGCCTACGGGAGCGTACAGCATATCGCCGCGACCGATCAGCTTTTCAGCACCGGCTACGTCAATGATGGTACGGGAGTCAACCTGAGAGGATACGGTAAATGCAATACGGGAGGGGATGTTTGCCTTGATTAAGCCCGTATCAACGTCAACGGACGGACGCTGTGTACCGATGATGATATGAATTCCCGCTGCTCTTGCCTTCTGTGCAAGACGGCAGATGCAGGTTTCCACGTCATCGGGAGCGGTCATCATCAAGTCTGCAAGCTCGTCGATAATAATGACGATTCTGGGCAGGTATTCCTTTTCGGGATCGTCCTTGGTGATCTCGTTATAGCCCGTGATGTTACGTACGCCTACCTCCTCGATCAGGGAGAAGCGGCGCTCCATTTCCGCAACGGCACTTGCCAGAGCACCCGCTGCCTTTTTGGGATCACTGACGATAGGACAGTACAGATGCGGGATATCGCGGTACATGGTAAACTCAACCTTCTTGGGGTCAACCATGATCAGCTTGACCTCGTCGGGTCTTGCCTTATACAGAAGCGACATAACAAGGCAGTTGATACATACCGACTTACCCATACCGGTTGCACCCGCAACCAGAAGGTGAGGCATTTTTTCAATGTCGAATACAACGGGCTTGCCCGAAACGTCCGCACCAAGGCAGACAGCAACCTTACTCTTGTGGTTGATAAATTCGGGGCTTTCCAAGAGGTTACGCAGATAAACCGTCGCGGGCTTATCGTTAGGCACCTCGATACCCACGGCAGCCTTGCCGGGAATAGGAGCTTCGATACGCACACCCGACTTGGCAAGTCCGAGCGCAATATCGTCTACGAGATTGGCAATGGCACGTACGCGCACGCCCGCCTCGGGCTTGATCTCATATCTTGTGACAGTAGGACCTGTGGAGCAGGTGACCTCCTTGACTCTGATGTGGAAGTCCTCCAGGGTCTGACGCAGTGCCTCGGTATTGGCGGCAACCTCCTCATCGCTGGTATGATAATGAGCGTTGCCTGCCGCTAACATATCGGTGGTGGGGAATACGTATTCATTCTCAACCGTCTCCGCCACCTCAACCTGCTCATCGGCAAGCAGCTCCTCGGGCAGCTCTTCTTCAAGTTCGTCCAACTCGGGATCAGGCTCTACAACCTTGCTGCGACGGGTGCGGGGACGCGGCTCGTCATCTTCCAGATCAACCTCGATCTCGTCCATGGGTGCGTCAATGTCAATCGGCTCTTCCTCGGGTTCCGGCTCAGCTTCCGGCTCGGAAAGCGCTTCGGTCGCCAAAGGCGCTGCATAGGGATCGCTCTGCGCCTCGTCTGCATCGGCATCATCGGTCAGCTTCAGAGGTGTAAAGCCAATATCGTCCTCATCCTCATCGGCAGCCTTGCGGGACTTCTTGCCCTTCTTTGCGGGCTTTGCCTCCAGATCGATCAGCTCGCCTGTTTCGGGATCGATGCGATAGCCATCGTCCTCGGGATCTGCGCTGCGCTTACCCTTCTTGCCCTTTTTGACGGGTACAGGTACGGGAGCTTCGTCTTCGTCTTCTTCCTCTTCCTCGTACTCATCCTCGTATTCTTCGTCCTCATCGTCCTCGTAATCGTCATCATCCTCATCGGCAGCAAGACGTGCACGCGCAACGCGCTTGGCATTGGCAGCCTTGATCTTGAGCCAGATCTGGTGAGGCGTGATTTCCAACAGCACACAGAACAGAATGATCAGGAAGAACAGCAGTACAAAGGGAGATGCGATTCTGAATGCCCAACAGAACACCCATCCAAGATAGCCGCCCAGCAGACCGCCTGCCTGCAGATCGGCACTGTCGGTAAACAGCTTGACGATGTTGGTGTCCATATTATCAATGCTCATGCCCGACATGAAAATATGCAGCATGGCGGCAAACGAAGCCACGATCATGACCGACAGCACCGCCTTGATGGCACGCGTCACGCCGTCATCGGTTTTAAACCAGAAGACGCCGAACACAACAAGCAGCACCGGGAACAGGTACGCAGCATGGCCAAATAAGCCAAACAGCATATAGCGGCAGATAAATTCACCCACCGCGCCCTCAAGCTGCGAGCCGTTGATACGGCTGATCAGATTGAGCACCAGCAGCACCAACAGAATCAATGCAAAAGCAAACAGAATGAACGGCACAAATTGGGAAAGCACATTCTTGCGCTTATTCGCCTTTGCCGTGCGCTTTTGGTTCTTTTTTCTCTGCGCAGCACTTGCAGATGCACTTCCCTTACCCTTTGTGGGCTTTTTGGATGCGCTCTTTTTCTTTTTGGCAGGAGCGGTCCGGGAAGCGGTTTTGGTGCCCGAAGAGGTGGTTTTTTTGGTTGCCATTTGTGTGTAGTCCTCGTCTTTCTCAAAATTTGCTTGGTATGTCGTAAAGCAAACGCACCATACTGGAAATACCGATGCACTTGCTACAGAAATATACAGTTATATAGATTATAACATTATTTGCACCAAATTGCAAGTACCGAGCATGGATTTATGACAAAAAAGGAGAACATTTTTATGACCGATCTGCTCAAAACGCAGCGCATTGCCGCCCTGCTTACCTGTGGCCTTGCAGCAGGCATGATCAACGGTCTGCTGGGCACGGGTGGCGGCATCATTTTGGTCATGGCGCTCTCTCGCCTTTGCCGCACCTCGCTGCCCGACCGACGCGACGTTTGCGCAAACGCGCTTGTTGTCACGCTTGCCTTAACGCTGCTCTCTACCCTCTTGTATATTCGCGGTGGCAACGCGCCCCCTGCCGATCTTTCACGCTTTGTGCTGCCTGGTGCGGTAGGAGGTCTTGCGGGCGGACTTTTGCTTGGGCGCATCACACCGCATGCGCTGGGCAAGCTTTTCGCCGTTTTGCTTGTTATTTCGGGGGTTTTTATGTTGTTTCGATAATTGAAACAAAGCAAGCATTCACAACATTACTGCGATAAAGGAGAATTGGCATGTGGCTTGATATCATCGTTTCCTTTCTGATCGCCCTGCTTTCGGGGCTTGGTGTGGGCAGCGGCGGACTTTTGGTCATTTATCTGACGCTGGTGACCAATATGCCGCAGCTGCGCGCGCAAGGGATCAATCTGGTGTTTTTCCTGTTTTCGGCAGGAGCATCCATGCTTGCGCACCTCTCGCGCCGTAAGCTGATCGCGCCCTTGTGCATTTTGCTGATCGTCTCGGGGCTGCCGGGCGCTATGCTGGGCGCCTCGCTTGCTGCCGTGCTGCCTGCTGCCCTTTTGCGTCGCCTGTTCGGGGCGTTTTTGGTCACGGCAGGCGTATTGACGCTGACAAAACGCGACACGAGTCGTGCGACCTTTGGCGTTTTTCACAACGGGAGCAATAATAATAGATGAGAATTTTTCAAAACCGATAGTATTTTTTGCACGCAACCCCTTTACAAAACATTTAAGTTGTGATATAATATGCTGTGCATGGCGTTCTCACGGCCTTCGGACAAACGGCTGCTTTGCGGCACTTTCACCCACCGATTTCTGTGGGACACGCAAAATGCAAGAATTTATATTTTGAAAGGTGAAAAACATCATGACCACTCAAGAAAAACAGGCAATCATTGAGCAGTACGCGATCCACGAGGGCGACACCGGTTCTCCCGAGGTTCAGATCGCTATTCTGACCTACCGCATCAACAACCTCACTGAGCACCTCAAGGACAACCATCACGACAACCACAGCCGTCGCGGCCTGTCCAAGATGGTAGGCCACAGAAGAAACCTGCTGGGTTATCTGCAGAAGGTTGACATTGAGCGCTACCGTGCGATCATCAAGAAGCTGAACATCAGAAAGTAATGACTGCAGGAGTGGAAAGCGGCGGATCTGTCTGCCGCTTCCACTCCCAACTGTTTTTTTAGCCGCAAACCACCAAGAAAGCCCTTCTCGCACGGATTTAGAACTTAAACGCGCGCCTGTCCCCTGCCCGGACAAGCTCGGGTTTAAGTGCTAAAACCGGTGCGGGAGCAACAATATCATTAAGAATAGGAGAAAGAAAAGAATGAACTCTTCCGCAATCATCAGTTCCGAGATGAACTTCAAGAATCACAGAGTATTCCATTACACTCTGGCAGGCAGACCTCTGGTTATCGAGACCGGTAAGGTTGCAGGCCTTGCAAACGGCTCTGTTCTGTGCCGCTACGGCGACACCGTTGTGCTGTGCTGCGCTACCGCTTCCGAAAAGCCCCGCGACGGCATTGACTTTTTGCCCCTTTCCGTTGACTTTGACGAGAGAATGTACGCTGCAGGTAAGATCCCCGGCGGCTACCTCAAGAGAGAGGGTAAGCCCTCCGAAAAGGCAGTTCTGACCAGCCGCGTCATCGACCGCCCCATCCGTCCCCTGTTCCCCAAGGATCTGCGTAATGACGTAGCTCTTACCCTGACCGTTATGTCTGTTGACCCCGACTGCGCACCCGAAGTTACCGCTATGATCGGTGCTTCCACCGCTCTGGCTATTTCCGATATTCCGTGGAACGGCCCCATCGGCGGCGCTTGGGTAGGCTTGGTTGACGGCGAATTCGTACTCAACCCCACCTACGAGCAGCAGAAGAAGAGCGAGATGCAGCTGACCGTTGCAGCCTCCATGAACAAGGTTGTTATGATCGAGGCAGGTGCTAACCAGGTTGACGACGACACCATGTACGACGCAATCATGTACGCACACAAGGAGATCAAGGAGCTGCTCGGCTTTATCAACGCAATCATTGACGAGGTTGGTAAGCCCAAGTTTGCATACCCCTCCTGCGAGCTGGATCACGATATGTTCGACAAGATCTTCGATTTCTGCGAGAAGGACGTTATGTTCGCGCTGGATACCGATGACAAGACCGTTCGCGACGCACGCATGGTTCCCGTTAAGGATGCTATCCTTGAGAAGTTCTCCGAGGAGTATCCCGAGCTGCCCGGCATGATGGACGAGCTGGTTTACAAGATCCAGAAGAAGATCGTTCGCCGCTGGCTGCTGGTTGACAAGAAGAGAGTTGACGGCAGAAGCATGAACCAGATCAGACCCCTTGGCGCAGAGGTAAGCGTTCTGCCCAGAACCCACGGTTCGGGTCTGTTCACCAGAGGTCAGACGCAGGTTATGACCATTGCAACCCTTGGCACTCTTTCCGAGGCTCAGATGCTGGACGGCATTGACTCCGAGACCTCCAAGAGATATATGCACCACTACAACATGCCCGGCTTCTCCACCGGTGAGGCTAAGGCTGTTCGTTCTCCCGGCCGTCGTGAGATCGGCCACGGCGCACTGGCTGAGCGTTCTCTCGTTCCCGTGCTGCCCTCCGAGGAGGAATTCCCCTACGCAATCAGACTGGTTTCCGACGTTGTTTCCTCTAACGGTTCTACCTCTCAGGGCTCTGTTTGCGGCTCTACCCTGGCTCTTATGGATGCAGGCGTGCCGATCAAGGCTCCCGTTGCAGGTATCTCCTGCGGTCTGATCACCGCTGAGGACGGCTCTTGGGATACCATGATCGATATCCAGGGTCTTGAGGACTTCTATGGCGACATGGACTTCAAGGTTGCAGGTACGCACAAGGGTATCACCTCTATCCAGATGGACCTCAAGATCGACGGTCTGACCCCCGAGATCATCAAGCAGGCATTCGAGCAGACCCGCGCAGGTAGAGATTACATCATCGACAACGTACTGCTCAAGGCTATCCCCGCTCCCAGAGCTGAGGTTTCCAAGTACGCTCCCAAGATGACCACCATGCACATCGATCCCGATAAGATCCGCGAGGTTATCGGTAAGGGTGGCTCCACCATTCAGAAGATCGTTGCTGACACCGGCGCAAAGATCGACATCGACGATGACGGCACCATTCGCATCGCTGCTATCAACGGTGACTCTGCCGCTGCTGCACAGGCTGCAATCGCTGCTATCGTATTCGAGCCCGAGGTTGGCTGCATTTACAACGCAACCGTTGTTAAGGTTCTTGCAAGCAAGGATAAGCCCAATGAGGATATCGGATGCTTTGTTGAGTACGCTCCCGGCAAGGACGGCATGGTTCACATTTCCAAGATCTGCGACAAGAGAATCAACAAGGTAACCGATGCTGGCATCGACGTTGGCTCTCAGGTTAAGGTGAAGTACATGGGCCTGGACAAGAAGGGCCGTATGGACTTCTCTATCAAGGACGCAAAGTAATTTTCAAACACACGCGATATATTGACGAAAGGAGTTTTCCATGGATAACCAAAGAACCCCTCGCAACTATTCCACAGGCACGGTGAAACGTGACAACCGCCAGCAGCAGCAAAAGATGGTGGTCATCATGATCTGTATCGTCATCGCGCTGCTCTTAGTCGTATTCATGACCATTATCGGCACCAAGATCGTGCTGGCGCTGACAGGCGGCCACAACAATGCCGATCCCTCCGCAGTGCAGTACAAGGACGTGACCATGGATAAATCCCACTCCCAGTACGGCCCTCTGGCTCTGGTCAATGACACCCACGAATATACTTTCCCCCAAGAGGCAAACAAAAACCTTGCCAACATTTGGGATTACCGCACCGCTCACACCGATGATGGCAAGACCGCCGCTTACAAGACCAGCTTTAACACGCTGCTCTTGGACGGCGCGGCTCTCTCCTCCATGCACGAGTGGCTGACCGCCTTCAATAAGGCAACCGGAAAGAATGACGTGATCATTTCTTCCTCCTACAGAACCTATGAGGATCAGATTCCGTTCTCGGTTCCCGAGGGCAAATCCGACCACCACACCGGCTTCGGCATCACGCTCAAGATCTTTGCCGATGGCGTAACCTCCAACATTTACGACAGCCCCGACTACTACACTTGGCTTGCTGACAACGCACACAAGTACGGCTTCGTGGTTCGTTATCCCGAGGACAAGGCTACCATTACCGGTGTTTCCAACTACGTGGAGTACTTCCACTACGTTGGCGACGGTCCTGCTACCTATATGAAGGAAAACAACCTTTGCTTGGAAGAGTTCGTAGCACAAATCAAGGCGCACACGCACAGCAATCCTCTTAAGGTCAGAGATGCTAACGGCCAGGAATGGCTGATCTACTACACCGCTTGCCAGGGCGACATGGCAACCGTTAAGCTGCCCACCAATTTCACCTACACCGTTTCGGGTGATAATGACGGCGGCATCATCGTTTGCGTTTCCCTTTCCAAGACTGCCGTACAACAGCAGCAGGAGCAGGAAAGTGCAACTGAAACTGCAGAGCAGTAATTGCTAAAATTAACAGGGGAATTTGCCAAAGCAAATTCCCCTGTTTTTGTATTTTGTGTGATAATTGTAACATTATATGCAAAAGTGTGTTGCAATGTAAAAAAATTCTTGAAATAGTCAATTTTTAGTCACATTCTCCATGTATACTAAATAGACAAAGTAACTTCCCCGAAAGGAGATCTACTATATGAAAAAAATATTTGTATTGACACTCGCTGCCCTGCTCTCTCTTTCTTGCCTTGCATTTGCTGCCTGCACAGGAGAGACAGTTGATCCCGGACAGACCAACCAGCCCGGTGGCGCACCGACAGAAAATCAACCCACGCCCGATAGCTTGATCGATAGTTATATTACCTTCAGCGGCACATCCTACACCGCTACCGATGCATCCGCCCTGAGTGTGGACGGCTCGGCGCTTGCCATTACCAAGGCAGGCACGTATGAGATCAGCGGTACGCTGGATAACGGCCAGATCATCGTAAACGTCACCAAGGCAGAACGTGTGACGCTCATTCTCAACAATTTCACAGGCCACAACGAATCCTCTGCAGTCATTTGGGTCAAGTGCGCAGATAAGGTTTACATTGAGGTGAAGTCCGGTACGACCAATACCCTGACCGACGGCGCCACCTACGTTTTTGCAAATCCCGCAGAAACCAAGCCCAATGCATGCATTTACGCAGCGGATGACCTCTCTATCAAGGGCAACGGCACGCTGATCGTTACGGGCAACTACAACAACGCCATCGGCTGCAAGAATGACCTTTCGATCAACGATTGCAAGGTGACTGTTAAGGCTGTAAACAACGCAATCAAGGGCAATGACAGCGTAACCATCAAGGGGAACGCCGAGGTGCTGGTAGAGGGCGCGGATGACGCTATCAAGGCAGACTCGCTGGACGTTGGCAAGGGCTACGTAACCGTGACCGAAAACGCCAAGGTAACCGTTTACTGTGAGGACGATGCGCTGCAGTCCACCCAGCTTTTGACCATTACCACGGGCGCAACCGTTACCACCTACGCCAAGGGCAACAGCCTGAACTGCGATGGCTCTGTTGCGGTTGCCGAGGGATGCCTGATCGAAAACGTACCCGAGGGTGCGCAATAACGCACGTATAGCAAAAAGACGCTTCACATCGCCTCTGCATTCTTAGCGGAGAAAATACGAACACCACCAAGGATTTTCTTTGGTGGTGTTTTTGTCGGTGGGCACTTACGAAAGGCTCCCTCCGGGAGGGAGCTGTCAGCGAAGCTGACTGAGGGAGAGCGCGTTACAATGAAGTTAGCACAAACATAAAATCGCGCAGGCTCCTTCCGTCACGCTTCGCGTGCCACCTTCCTCCCGGAGGAAGGCTTTTTTGCGTCCGTCCTCTGCGGACAGTGGGTTCAAGCTTCTGCCCAATTCTGTCCCGGCGTGAGCGCAGAGATGGTGCGAGACGAGCACGACAGGAGGCGGTGGACGTCCACGCGCTATGCTTGCCCCGGACGCAAGCGTCGGGAAAGCAGATAAATCAGTTTTTTCTACAATTAGTTGAGTACCTCAATCAAAATTCAAATATCGAGTTATTGTTTTTCAAAATAAAATGCTGTATAATATGAGCGTAGCTACAATAAACCCGAGAGGAAAATATATGTATGAATATCAATTTAGGAGAAAAACTGAAAAGTCTTCGTAAAGAGAAAAATATATCCCAAGAAAAATTGGCGCAGTATCTGAATGTATCCTTCCAAGCCGTCAGCAAATGGGAGAATGGAAGCACCTATCCCGACATTGAGCTTTTACCCGAAATTTCGAGATTCTTCGGAATTACAGTTGACGAACTTCTTGGGGCAGAACAAATTGATGAAAGCAAACTCTATGAAGAATATGAAAAGAGAGCCTGTGAGCTTTACCGTAACGGAGATGTAGCATCGGTGTTGCCGCTTTGGCAGGAAGCGCATCATAAAATGCCCAATCACGTCGGCGTAAAAGAAATGCTTATGTCAGCGTATTTTGATATGGACAAAGTCAAGTATCAAAAGGAGATCGTGGAGCTGGGCACGGAAATCTATCACAGCGAGGGAGGCACATATTATAAAGGCCAAGCCATATCGCAGATCGCTCGCACTTACGCCGCTTGCGGAAATCAAGAAAAGGCCGAGCAATGGGCGTATGAGGCATATCAGCTGATGCACTCTTTGGAGATGATCCTGATTCAGATCACCAATGACAGCGAAGAATTGGTATCGACTTTCAGCTTTGCGAACTATTGGTATTTGAACAGCTTATTCTATATGGGCGCACGCATCGCGGAATGTGAAAACATACCGGGAGGCACTGCGTATGTTCAGGCCGTGAGTAAAGCGATCGCGGCGGTCTATGAGCTTGTGTTCCCAGATGATGATATGAGCTTTGAGGATCTGAAGCGTCTGTGTGTGCAATATCGAATGATCGCCGAGGATGAAACCGTGTTGGGTAAAAACGAGGATGCTATAAAACATTATTTGACGCGAGCCCTTGATTGTGCCCAAAAATCGGTTTCGGTAACGGAGCATAATCTTACACATCCGCTTGTGATGAATTGCTTTGTGAGTGAGGCACCGTCAGATAACAAACAAGTTGTCCGTCTTTTGAAAGCCGAGCTGTCCTGGAATTGTTTTGATGAATACAGAAGGAAAGATTGGTTTGCTGATATTGAAAGCAAATTGGATCAACTGTTGTAAGCCTTGCCCCGCCTCGTGCGGGGCTTTCTTTGTTTCTGCATATCAAAAAGCCACCACGAAAACGTGGTGGCTAATTTAAATTTTACCGCTTATTTTGCAGAGTGTCGAAGCGTCTTTTTTATTTTCACAACTGCTCTGCCATATCCAAAATCAGTCGCTCGGTCTTTTCCCAGCCAAGGCAGGGGTCGGTGATCGACTTGCCGTATACGCCGTCGCCAATGCTTTGCGCGCCGTCCTCGATATAGCTCTCGATCATAAGTCCCTTGACAAGCCCTTTGATCTCTGCAGAATTGCGGCGGTAGCGCAAAACCTCGCACGCGATATCGGGCTGCTTTTCCCAACACTTACCCGAGTTTGCATGGTTGGTATCCACCACCACGGCAGGCAGCTGCAAACCTCTCTTTGCATACTCCCCGTGCAGATAGTCAAGATACTGTTCGCTGTAATTGGGCACGCTTTGCCCCTGCTTGTTGACGTAACCGCGCAGGATAGCGTGCGCGTACGGATTGCCCTGACTGAACACCTCCCAGCCTCTGTAAATAAAGGCATGGGGATGCTGGGCAGCCGTGATCGAATTGAGCATAACAGACAGATCGCCGCCCGTGGGGTTCTTCATACCGCAAGGAATATCCAAGCCGCTTGCCACCAATCTATGCTGTTGATTTTCCACGCTGCGCGCGCCAACCGCCACGTAAGAAAGCAGGTCGGACAGGTAGCGGTGATTTTCGGGATACAGTATCTCATCCGCGGTCGAAAGCCCCGTTTCGGCAAGCACCTTCATGTGCAGCGAACGAATGGCAATGATGCCCTTGAGCAGATCGGGCTCTTCACCCGGATCGGGCTGGTGCAGCATGCCCATATAGCCGTCGCCCACAGTGCGCGGCTTGTTGGTATACACGCGAGGCACAATCACCATTTTGTCCGCCACGCGCTCCTGCAGCCTTGCCAGCCTGCTTGTAAAATCAAGCACGGGGGCTTCTGCATCTGCCGAGCAAGGACCGATGACCAACAAAAGCTTGTCGTTCTCCCCCGTAAAAATGCCCTTGATCTCACGGTCGCGCTGTGCCTTGATGGCTGCAAGCGCGTCGGTCATGGGGTACATTTCCTTGATCTCCTTGGGGATCGGCAGCTTTCTTTTAAACTGCATATTCATATGCTTGCATCTCCTTCCGTAAGAGCTGCATCCATAACCGCATCCGTACCCAAAATGTTTCGCTGATACTCGCGGGAAAGCTGCATGGTGTGCTGCAAAAAGCGCAGGTAATACGCGCTGTATTGCTCATCCTCGATCAAGGCACTGTTGCGCTCGATCAGGGCGCGCTCGCGCTGACCGTCAAAGATCGGCAAGCCATGCTCCCCTTTATATGCGGCAATGCGCTCGACCGCCTGCATGCGCTTGCAAAACAGCGCAGCCATCTCGGCATCGATCTTGGCGATTGCCTCTCTTGCTTCCAAAAACATTTTTTCGTCCATACTCTCTCCTCTTATCTCTTCCCCAAAGCCTGCACCGCCGTGCGGATATCGCCGTACGCGTCCAGTGCCTGCTCTGCCGCCTGCTCATCACAGCCTGTCAGCTCACAGATGATGCGAATGCAGCGCAAGCGCAGCTTTTGGTTGGTGGGGCGCACGTTGATCATGAGATTGCCCATGACCTTGCCGGTTTTGATCATCGCGCCCGTGGAAAGCATATTGAGCACCAGCTTTTGCGCAGTTCCCGCCTTAAGGCGCGACGAACCGGTTATGACCTCGGCACCCACGACGGGCGCAATGGTCACCTCGCACAGCGCATGCATGCGGCTTGCGGGATTGCAGGTCACACCCACGGGAATTGCCCCAAGCTCAGACGCCTTGGTCAATGCCCCCAGCACGTAGGGCGCACCGCCCGATGCGGAAAGTCCAACCACCACGTCACCCGCACGTACACCGTCGGCAACCAGGTCAGCCATGCCCTTATCAAAATTGTCCTCCGCGCCCTCGGATGCGCGGAACATAGCATCCTCGCCACCCGCAATAATGCCGCGCACAAGGCGGTAATCCACGCCAAAGGTGGGCGGGCATTCGGACGCGTCCAGCACGCCAAGACGCCCCGACGTACCTGCACCTACGTAAACAAGGCTTCCGCCTGCGTCCAAGGACGCAGCGATCAGGTCGATCGCTTGGGCAATATGCGCAGCTTCCGCAGCCACGGCATCCTCCACCACGCGGTTTTCCTCTGCCATCAGCTTCACCATATCCAGCGTGGACAGCTTGTCTATTTCGGTTGTGCGCGCGTTACGCGCCTCGGTATTCAGCGCCTTGTAATCGGGGCGCACGTTGCTTGCGTTGCTCATAATGACTCCTTAATCTTTGGGAATAAAGCCCTCGAAAATAATGCCCTCACCGCGTTTTATTACGGGGATTTGACTCGGCTCTCGCACCGTCCACACAAACGTGGGAGCGCGGAACAGAGATTTGCAGATAACAAACGAGGGGTTGCGTGCGCTATCCAAGCCGCGCGCCAAAAAATGCGGACGCGCCAGCACGTTGGTCAGCAGCACGGTGATCAGCGTATAGATCAGCTTTTTGACCTTTTTGCCGTTGTTGAGATTACAGAACAGCTGCCCACGTACCACGTCGGGGCGGTTCTTTTTATACCAGCGCACCAAGAGCGGGTTGAACGACTCGATCATGTAATCGCCCTTATATTGCGAAAGGATGGCATCCGCCAAGGGGCACAGTCCCGTTGCCGTAGACTCACCCTTAAGCTCAACCAACAGCGGCACGCGACCGTCCACCAAGGCAAGCATTTCCTGCAGCGTGGGGATGGACTGATCGGTTCCAAGCAAGCGCAGCTCCCGCAGCTCGGCAAGCGTCATGTGCTCAACCTTACCCTCCACACCGCACATGCGGCTCAGCGTGTCATCGTGAAATACCACCACCTGATTATCCTTGGTCTTGTGAATATCAAATTCAATGCCATATCCTGCATCCACAGCCTTCCCAAAAGCGGCAAGCGAATTTTCGGGCGACTCTGCATCCCAAAGTCCGCGGTGCGCAAATTTCTTACCGTATTTCGCCATATCCACGCCCTTGACGGACGCAGGCTTGATCATAAACAGATAGATCGCCGCCAAAGCAAGCAAAGCACCGCCGCAAAGCGTTATGATCCACGCAAAAGGAGGCATACTCAGCCCTCCCCTTGCGTGCGGCGCATTCTGGCAAATGCGGCACGCAGCACGGCTGCCTGGGTCTTGGAATCGGGCACCTCACCGCGGCAAATACGGTCTACAAGCTCGTCCAGCGGAATGCGCTCAACCTCGATAAATTCGTCCTCGTCAAGATCGGTCTGTCCAAAGGTCAGACCCTCTGCCATATACATGTGAATCACCTCGTCGATCAGCGCAGGCGTGGTGTAAAGCGGACCGAGATAGGTCAGCTTATCGCATACCGCACCCGTTTCCTCGCGCAACTCGCGCAAAGCAGCCGAGGTGGGATCCTCGTCGGGCGCGTCCAGCTTGCCTGCAGGGATTTCCAGCACCATTTTGCGGTGCGCATAGCGGTATTGCTTGACGCAGATCACGCAATCATCATCGGTAATGGGCACGATGCAAACCGCCCCCACGTGCTTGCAATATTCACGGTAGCCCGTCTTGCCGTCGGGCAGAAGAATGTCGTCTCTGTACAGATGCAGCACCTTGCCGTCAAAAATCAGCTCGCTGTGCAGTTGCTTTTCGGTATAGTCCATGATAATCTCCAATCAAAGTTTTCTCAATTCCATTTTATTATACATGATATCACAAAATTTGTAAAGGGCTTGCGTGAAAGAAAAAAATATGATACAATAATATCAAGTAAACGTAAGGAGGTGCGCATATGGATTATGGACAACACACGCGCACAGTACCGCTTTTGGGCGAGAATGGACTTGCACGCTTGCAGGGCGCACGCGTTGCCGTATTCGGTGTTGGCGGCGTAGGTGGGCACTTGTGTGAGGCGCTGGCACGCGCAGGCGTGGGAGAGCTGCATCTGTTTGATAAGGACACAGTATCCTTGACCAATATCAACCGTCAGGCGGTCGCACTGCATTCCACCATCGGTCAGCCCAAGGTGGAGGTTATGCGCGCACGTATTGCGGACATCAATCCCGATTGCCGCGTGGTCGCGCACCAAGTATTCTATCTGCCCGAAAACGCGGACGACTACGATTTGTCCGCATACGATTATATTGCCGACGCCATTGACACAGTCAGCGCAAAGGTAGAGCTGATTTGCCGCGCCAAGGCTGTTGGCACGCCTATCATTTGTGCCATGGGCGCAGGCAACAAGCTTGACCCCTCGGCATTCCGCGTTGCCGACCTTGCCAAAACGCAAATGTGCCCCTTGGCAAAGATCATGCGCCGTGAACTGGGCGCGCGCGGCATCAAGCACCTCTGCGTGGTATATTCCGAGGAAAAACCGCAGCCCTCGCGTCTGCCTGCCGAGTACGGCAAGCACGTCCCCGCTTCGCTTTCCTTTGTGCCCCCCGCCATGGGTCTGATCATGGCAGGCAAGATTGTGCGCGATATTGCGGGCGTTGACGCAGAATAACGAGGTGCACATGCAAAAGCCAATCAAATTATACGATTTCTCGGTGGGCAACGCCATCCTGGTGCTGCTTGCCTACCTGTGCCTGATCTGCGTACTGGCAGGTGCTGCTGCAGGGGCATCCAATCCCCTGCCCTACTTTGCTATTTTAGCCGTGCTGATTCTCTCGTTTTCTGCAATCTGCCTGTATTTCGTGGGACTTCCCGTCACGCTGGATAAGGACGGCGTGCACAAGGGCAAAACGTACCTACCAAAGCACGCACTCACCTGCTCTGTGTTCTACAATACGCGCTACCGCGAAATGAGCATCAGCTTTGAGGACGGCAACCGTGTGCTGCGTGTGCAAGCCACCAAGCGCAATATCGCCAAAGCAGAGGCTTGGCTGGGTCACACACTCGAAATCCCCGAAAAACCCAAACGATTTGGCAAGTGAGGTGCAGCATGAGTCAAAACAATCATTCATACTCCTGCCCGCGCTGCGGCAAGCCCTTGGAAAACCGCAAGGGTGCTTGTCCCCATTGCGGCTATGCGGGCTATATCCCCATGAGCGAGGCAGAGATCAAGCGCACCAAGCTGATCCTGTACCCCATCTTTGCCGTTTTGGCAATACTGATCATTTTGGTTTTCTGGCTTATCAAATAGCCATCCAAAAGCGAACAATCCCATATGCAAAAAGCCATGCAGACATGGAACCCAATACGGGTGCCGCTCTGCATGGCTTATGTTTTTAATCTGTAATTTTGATGCGCGAGCATCCTTCAAATGCGTCCTTTGCACAGAAACGCACGCTCTTGGGGATCAATACGTTTCTCAGACTCTTACATTGTGAGAATGCCTGATGGTCAATCATACCAATACCAAACTTCATGGTCAGCGTATGCATTGCGGTGCATCCCATGAATGCTTGGCGACCAACCGATTCAATGCCGGAGCCCAAATGGACCTCGCAAACGTTCAGGCAGCCGCGGAATGAACACACACCGACTCTTTCGATATTATCGGGAATGTGGATCTGGAACAAAGCGCAATTGTTCTCAAACGCATAGTCACCAATGGATTTGATACTCATTGTCGTAGGAACTCTTGAATCCGACAAGCCGCTGATAACGGTTTGGCTGTTCTTGTTGACCACACAGCCGGACTGCATGACGTACATGGGATTCTGCGCATGAATGATCAAGGCTGCGCAATTATTAAATGCGGCAGCACCGATATGCTCGACCGTTTGATGAATGGTTGTCGAAGCGCTGGTGCATCCGAAAAAGGCGAATGCGCCAATATACGTAAGCGATTTGGGCAACGTAATCTTTTTGAGCATAGGACAGCCCTGGAACGCACTGTTATCAATGCGCAGCAGTCCTTCATGGAAAATAATCTTTTCCAGATTGACGCAATTCAAGAATGCATTTGAGCCGACTTTCTCTACTGTAGGAGGAATGACCACACAATGCAGCGTCTTGCAGCCCTCAAATACGCCGTCGGCAAGCTCTTTGACACCGTAAGGAATGATGGCAATGCCGTTTTCCTTTTTGCCTGCCTTATATCCTGTCAACACACCCAGCGTAATTTTGAAGCCCTTGATATTGGTCTGCTGGAAATTACGCTCATATGCATGGCGAACTTCCTGCGAAGGCGCTTGGGGTTCACGATTATATGCTACTGCGCCATCCTTCACGGTTCTGGTAGGCGCCAGCTTTTGCGTAACGGGCTTGGATGCAGCGGTAGCGGACTTGGGAACTCCGGTCATGGGCTTGGGCGCTGCCATCATAGGCTTGGGCGATCCAATGGTAGGCTTTGTCATAGTCGGCTTAGCCGCCATGGTTCTGAATGCCTTGGGCGCAGCCTGCTCGGGCTCAGGCTCAGGCTCGGGCTCGGGATCGGGCTCGGATTCCGGTTCAGGCTCGGGCTCGGGTTCCGGCTCGGGTTCCGGCTCGGGCTCGGGCTCGGGTTCAGGTTCGGGCTCAGGTTCCGGTTCGGGCATAGGCTCGGGCTCGGGCATAGGCTCAGGCTCGGGCATGGGCTCAGGTTCAGGCTCCGCGGTGGGTTGATAGCCGGGGATCAGCTTCTCAATATATTCGGGAGACAGATTGCCCAAAAGCTGCAACAGCATATCCTGCGAAATATCGGACGAAGCGCCGGGTTGCGCCTCTTTTTGTGCAGCGGGAGCAGGCTTAGGCTCAGGCGGCTGAACAGCGGGATGGCGCGAACGCACAGCAACCAACAATTCGCGACAAGCATTATCAAAGTTATGATATGCCTCGATGCGCTGATTGTTAGAAATAACAAAGTCAATCGCATCACTCAACTCGGAATCGTCCGTATGGAAGGGCAAAATATATTTATCAAATTTTACGGCACGGTCAATTTCCTTCTGCACCCACTGGGATTTTTGGGATGCCTCGGAAATGATCAATACAAACAGATCACACGTGCGGATTGCCTTGGGGATCTCCAGCATATAGTTACTACCCGCGGGGATAGACTCAGGTGCCATCCAACAAGGATAGTTATGCTCCTCTAAAAGTGTTTTGATCTTTTTGGCAATGTCATATTCTTCACTTTTATAACTGATAAAAACCATTTTTCCTCCCCAACCGCTCGTATTATGACAGTTTATGCCACTATATAATATTATATGACATATTTCCCGATTTGTCAACTGTCCTGAGAAAAACTTTTTCTATACTTATCAGATTCTCTTTTAAGACCAAAAATCCCACGTAACAATCCGCATTTTTGCACAAAAATAAGGAGAGATGCTCTGCCTCAAACCAATTTTGGCTATTACAAAAACAAAAAATATTTGATACAGCCTATGATTTTTGCAAGAACGAATTACCGCAATAAAAATCGCATTCACATAGCAAGCTTCTGTTGACTTTTATGCAAAACCGTGTTATAATGAACAGGTAAGATAATATCAAGGAGGTATTACAAATGGAATGGCTGAATAACACTCTTGACATCATCGTTACTTGGGCAACAAACACCGGCATCAAGCTGCTGATCGCATTGATCCTTATGTTTGTTTCGTTCAAACTCATCAACTGGGTCGCAAAAATTGCCGCAAAGCAAAGTGAAAAAAAGGGACTGGACAAAACGATTGTCAAAACCCTTACCTACCTTATCAAGATTATCGGTAAGGTCATTGTTACGGTTTGCCTGATCGGTTACGTCGGAATCGACACCAGCGCTATCACAGCACTGATCGCTTCTATGGGCGTGTGTATCGGTCTTGCGGTAAACGGAGCGGTGGCAAACATTGCCGGCGGAGTCCTGATCCTGGTCACAAGACCTTTCAAGGTTGATGACTTTATCGAGGCACAGGGCATTTCCGGAACGGTTACCGACATTCACATGGTAAGCACCAAGGTCGTAACGGGCGACAACAAGGTTGTCTACATCCCCAACGGAGCACTTGCGAACGGAAACATCATCAATTATTCCGAAAAAGAGCTTCGTCGCGTTGACTTCACCTTCTCAATTGCATACGATGCCGACTTCGACAAGGCAAAAACGATCGTTGAAAACATCCTCAAGTCTCACGAGTTGGTGCTGCAGACTCCCGCACCCTTTGTCAGAATGAGCAAGCATGCGGCTTCGTCCATCGATATCGTCGCACGCGCATGGGCAAAATCCGGTGACTACTGGACGGTGAATTTCGACGTACTTGAGCAAGTCAAGGCAGAATTTGACAGAAACCAGATAGTAATCCCCTTCAACCAGATCGACGTTCACGTCAAAAACAACTAAAAAACCCTGCAGCGTTCTTGGCAACGAGAACGCTGCTTTCACTACGTTTCGGGTCCGGATATAAACAGGAGTCTTATGGAAAAACTAAAGCAAAATCGCGCGGCAAGCTTTATTGCTGTCGCCCTTGTATACGTCATTGCCACCGTAATCGGTGTTGCGGTTTATCAAATGCTTGATCTTCCGTGGTGGCTGGCACTGCTGATTGCGGACGCAGCAGCAACTGTTGTCACATTTGCCTTCAGCGTCATTTTCGACAACGCATCGGTTTACGATCCCTATTGGAGCGTGCAGCCTCCCGTTATTTTGGCGGCATTTGCGCTTGGCAAGCAACTCACCGCACTCGGTATCCTGCTGCTTGTGGCTGTGTTTGCCTGGGCAATTCGCTTAACGGCAAATTGGGCATACACCTTCGGAGGGCTTTGTCATCAGGATTGGCGTTATACCATGTTGAAGGAAAAAACAGGTGTATTTTATCCTGCCATAAACTTCGTGGGCATACATATGGTTCCAACGCTTGTTGTGTACGGCTGCACGCTTCCTGCGGTCTATGCAGTACTCAACGGTGTGCCAATGACCCTTGGCAGCGTGGTATTTCTCTGTTTATCGCTGGGCGCGGCAACAATGCAAGGCATTGCCGACGTGCAGATGCACAAGTTCAGAAAAAGCCGAACCTCACCCTTTATTCGTATCGGCTTGTGGAAATATTCCCGTCACCCGAATTACCTTGGGGAGATTTTAATGTGGTGGGGCGTTGCACTTTCCGTGATCTGCGCAGCACCCGGTGCTTGGTATCTTGCCGCAGGCGCACTTGCCAATACAGTACTGTTTTTTGCGGTAAGCATCCCCTTGGCAGACGGCAGACAGTCAAGAAAAGAAGGCTTTGCCGAATATAAAAAGCAAACAAGAATGCTGTTGCCAATAAAAAAGTAAACAAATAACATAAAAAACAGGGCTGATTTTCAGCCCTGTTTTAATTTATCATGCAAACGGCGCGGACAATACCCACACCCGATTACATATCGCAAACGTAACGTGCAGTTTTTGCAACCTGCTCTTGGCACTGTCCGTCAGGCAGGACAATCTCGCAGGACTTGATCCCTTCACCCTCGGGCAGGGTCACATCCAGCACAAATTTGCCGTCCTTTTTCTCCCAGGATACCGAGATCACGCCATGCGGTGTGGGAACCGTGCCCTTTGCCCAAGTCAGATCGTAGCTGTTGGTATAGGGCTTGATGCGTACCGACGCATAGCCGTCAGCCGTGGGATATACGCCAAGCACCATAGAGGAAAACTCGTAGATGGGCGCAGAGCTCCAGCCGTGGCACTCACTTCTGGGCGAATCGGGGTTTTCACACCAGGTTGTGCAATGCAGATCCAGCATTTTCTCCCAACCCTCCAGCTGGCGACGCGCATACGTATCGTAACGCCCTGCCATTTCCAAAGCGCGGAACATATAATGGCTCATCGAGAAGGTGCAGAATGCAACCGGAACGCCGGATTCAAACGTGCGGTCGATCAGCTTGCCTGCTTCCTCGCCACTCACAGCGCCCGAAAGAATTGCCCACAGCGTTGTGTGCTGGCTATATTCACGCACGCTCGGTCTGTTGCGATAAAGACCGACCTCTTGATCATAGCAGTGCGTGTATACTGCCCGAATCGCTGCCTCGGCTCTGCTTCTGTAATCCGAAGCCGTGCCGGTTCTGCCCAAGATCTCACACAGCTCGGCAGCAGCCTTGAGTGCGGCTGCGTACATCAACGTGCTGACCGTGATCGGCTCATCGGGCGCACCGCCGGGCACGCCACTGCTCCAGCCGGGAACCCAGTCCACAAAATGCCAATACTGCGTCTGCCCCAGCATACCGCTCGGCAGCATATGAGACTCAAAGCCGTCCAGAGCACGTCCCACAGTACCGATCATGGTGCGAAGCAGCTGCAAATTCTCTGCCGAGATACCGGCATAGCGCAAATAATCGCGCAGCATCAGCACCCAGAACAGCGTGAAATTGGGAATGATCTGCATTTTCACAGAAGGATAATTGGCTTGCAGCAAGCCATCGGGCATTTGCGAATGCGCAAAATCGGTGATCGACTTGATAGGCATGCGACAATCCGCACTCATGCGCAAGGTAAACAGCATTTCCAGCGCACTGTCCATATCGTATTGCTGCTGCTCGTAGTACGGGCAATCCACGTACATTTCATGCATGCAGCAAAGCACGGTATTGCGGCTGATCTCCCACATCTTGTTATAGCGCGGATCGGAGCATGTAAACACACCCGCCGCATCCAAGGGATAATGATAAAATGCGTAATCAAATGCTGCAACCTTAAAGTCAGGATCATCGCACTCTACGCGTGCAAAGCGGAAGGAACGATACCAAAAAGGCTCGAATACCTGCTCCTCACCCGTGGCGACCAAGGTATCATAGCAGCCCCACAAAAACGCGGTAGGATCATCATACGCATCGCGCACACCCTTATAGCGCTTGCCGTTCTCATCGGTCAGTCTGTAGCATTCTGCATACATCACACGCACGCGGCTGCCTGCCTTTGCCTGAAAGCGCAGGCGCAATTTCGCGGTGGTGTAGTTGATCGCATCAAATTCGGTAAAGCCTGCGCCGCTGCGCACAGCCTGCATGGGACGGTACGGCTCGGTTTCCATTGCGGGCAAGGGACGGGGAGTCATGACGTAGGTTTGATTGATACCGCATTCGTCAAAGCAATGGTGCTCGAAATCGGGCTCGTAAGCTTGCTTGACGCCTATCGGCGTACGTACGCTATCCCCCGACCAATGCTCATAGGGCGGAATGGAAATATAGCAATCGGTTCCCTGCTCCAAGGAGCAAGCGTCCTCACGCGCGCAAGTCCAGCTTGCGTCCGTGCCCAACTTGGTGGTAATCTCTCGGTCCACCAGCTCACCGTCCAGCCAAAAGGCAGGCGCGGACTTGCGGAAGGTGGAGATGAAATATCCGTCGGTGACGTACATCACCTTGGCAATTAACGTGTTTTTTCCCTCTGTGAGATAAGGCGTCAAATCCTCGCTCTCAAAGTAGGTCTGATAGGCAGAGCCCTGGCAAGGGCCCTCTAAGACAAGCGTGCCGTTGAGATACAGCGCATAGCGCGTGTCGCCGCTGGCGCGCACCTTGAGCGATGCACCCAAAGGGGCATCAAACTCCTTGGAAAAGTAATAAAATTTGGGTGTTGCGGGGCGATCCTCCGCCATAATCCAAAAGCTCATACCCTCTTCCTTTCTTATTCGATAATGTTACTGGTGATATAGTCCACGCCCCACTCCACAAGATCCTGCGCTTTATCAAGCCAGTCGCAGGTCCAGACGTTGAGCTTGATGCCGCGCGCGTGAACGCGCTCGACAAGCTCCTTGGTGACGGTATAGATATGGATATCCAGATCAAAGCCATGCGCTGCGACCTTATCCAAAAATTCGTCGGAAAACTCCTGATTTTCGTCGGTCAAAAACTGTACCGGGCATTCGGGCAGATGCTTGCGAATCTCGATAAGATTCTCCCAATAAAACGAGATAAACACCACACTGTCCAAATAATCCTGTTCCCTGAAGCATGCAACCACGTCCGCAATGGTTTCGGGCGTCATAGAATGCTTAAGCTCGGTCACGCACACCTTGCCGTACTGCTTGCAGATGCGGATATACTCCTGCAGCGTGGGGATGCGCAGATCCGAACGGGGCGCCTTGATACCGGGTGTAAGCCCGTACTCCTGCATGGTGTGGAAGAACGAACGCTCATAGAGCATGATGCTCTGAATCTGCTCTACCGTGCTCTCGGACATGACCATGGTAGTGGGAGAAAATCCCTCGGTGGAATCGTTATGAATGACGACCAAGCCGTCCTTTGCCACGCGCACGTCGCATTCCACGCCCCAATAGGAGCGGTTGCCCGCTGCAATAAAGCCTGCGTTTGTGTTGGCGGTTTCCAGCCCGAACAAGCCCGCGTGCGCCACCATTTTTACGTTCTTTTTATCAATCTTGATAGTATCCATGTAACTCCTATCCTTTCATGCTGTGATCAAACAGGTGCGCTTTATTCGGTGAAATTCACCCGTACCGTCTCGTTTGCGCGAATGTGTACACACTTAAATGCCTTTAAGCACTTGTGCGGCTCGTAGTCAAATTTCAGCACCGTATAGTCGGTGTCATTTGCCCCTGCATTATGCAGCTCGACCGTGTTTTGGTCAATATAAGTCTCCTTGATATCCGAGTAGGTCAAGCCGTGACCAAACTCATACACGCACTTGCCCTTGAAGAATTTATACGTGCGGTTTTGCATGCTGTAATCCTCAAATGCGGGCAGATCGTCCACAGATCTGTAAAAGCTGACAGGCAGCCTTGCGCTGGGAGAGACCTTGCCAAACAGAATATCGGCAAGCGCGTTGCCACCCTCGGCACCGGGATAGAAGCATTGCAGCACAGCGTTGCAGTTCTTGTCCTCTCTCTCAAGGTTCATGCAGCTGCCGCTGACGTTGACGAATACGGTGGGCTTGCCAAGCGCGACAATTTCATCGATCAGCTCGCGCTGCGTCATGGGCAGCTCGAGATCCACGCGGTCGCCACCCTTTGCGGCATTATAAGCGTCGCCCTCCTCACCCTCAATGGTGGGATTGATACCCATCACCAGCACCACAACGTCTGCCTTTTTCGCAGCGATGATTGCCTCGTTTCTCGGGTGCTCGCCGTCCTTGTCCTGCACGGGCTTGGTCACATGGCAGCCACGGGCATAGATCACGCGGCCGTCAAAGCCGTCCTGAATGCCGCGCAGCAGCGTGGAATATCTTGCGGGCGTGCCGTTGTAGTTGCCAAGCAGAACGCTTTGGTCATCGGCGTTGGGACCGATGACGGCAACGGTGCGAACGTCCCTTGAAAGCGGCAGAACGCCGTCGTTTTTGAGCAGAACCATGCACTTCTGTGCCATCTTTCTGTTGAGCGCGCGGTGCTCCTCGCAATCCACAACGTCGTAGGGGATGTTATCGTATTCGCAGTCATCGTCAAACATACCAAGGCGGAAGCGTGCCTCAAACAGCTTTTCCACCGAAGCGGTGATTACCTCCTCGGACAAAAGCCCCTGGTCGTAAGCCTCCTTGAGCCATTGATACGCGCTGCCGCAGTTGAGCTGGCAGCCGTTATTGACAGCAAGCGCGGCACTTTCCGCATCGGTGCTTGTGACCTTGTGAGAGCGGTGGATATCGCAGATCGCACCGCAGTCGGATACCACGTAACCTTGGTAGCCCCATTCGCCGTACAGAATATCCATAAGCAGCGTTTTGCTTGCGCAGCAGGGCTCACCGTTGATACGATTGTACGCGCCCATAACGGCAGAGGGATCGGCATGGTCAATGCAGTACTTGAACGCCCACAGATAGGTCTCGCGCAGATCCTGCTCGCTTACCCTTGCATCAAAGCTATGACGCAGCTCCTCGGGACCGCTGTGCGCAGCCAGATGCTTGATGGTAGCGTCCAGCTTGCGGTATTTGCCCTCTCCCTGCAGACCCTTGACAAAGGCAACGCCCATCTCGCCGGTCAGGTACGGGTCTTCGCCGTAGGTCTCGTGTCCGCGACCCCAACGGGGATCGCGGAAGATATTGATATTGGGTGACCAGAAGGTCAAGCCCTGATAAATATCGGTATAGCCGAATTTTTTGAATTCGTTATATTTGGCTCTTGCCTCGTCCGAAATAACGGTTGCAACGCGGTGCACCATATCCGTATCAAAGCTTGCCGCCATACCGATGGCTTGCGGAAATACGGTTGCCACGCCCGATCTTGCCACGCCGTGCAGGCATTCGTTCCACCAGTTATAGGCAGGAACGCCCAGACGATTGATGGCAGGAGCGTTGTATTTCATTTGAGACATTTTTTCTTCCAAGGTCATCTGTGCGACCAAGGCCTTTGCTCTTTCCAAAAAAGTCATATGCTTTTTCCTATATTTACTTAGTTTTGCTCGGGTACGCTGTATACGTGGAATTGATAGATACGGCAAGTCTTGTCAGCATGAGGCGTGGGTCTGATGATATACAGACGCACGTAACGCGCCAGGGCGGGGGCAAACTCACGCAAAGTCATATCCTCGCGGTTGCCCCAAACCTCGTCAGCCGTCAGCCATTCGCCATCCTCTGCCTGCTTGTACTGCAGGAAATAGTCCACGGTATTATCGTTTCTGTCCTCATATTCGCCGCAATGCAGCACCAGCCACTTGTAGATCGGCATAACCTCTCCAAGGTCTACCTCCAGCCAGCCTGCGTGTCCGGTTTCGGTCTGCGCCGGGTCTGCAATGCCTGCCCACTTGCTCTTGCTATCGCCATTGAGCGCATTTTCGGGATATTCCCCAAGCTCGGTGCGCGAGTGGTTTGCGCGGCAGGGCTTATTCAAGATCACGTTCTTGCCGAAATCCGAGAACACGGGATAAATGGTAGCATCCTTTGCTTCCATACGCACAAGTGCCTGCACGTCCTCTTGCCATACGATATTGGCATCTCCGCCAAAGCGCTCAAACGTGCCGTTCTCGTTGCAGCGCGGTGCGGCAACGCGCACAAGCTCACCCTCGTGGTACTGACCCGAGCCGTTCATGTCAACAGAGGTCAGCGTATAGGCGGGCGTATTGTTCTCGGGCACGAAATCGTACAGAGGTGCGGTGGGTACAGTCAGCTTTGCATCACTCGAAATAGCGGTTGCTGCCATGAGCACGATCTGCTCGCCCTCGGGCAGCGTGATATATGCAGCGCCCTCGGTATCCAGCACGTAAGCAAAGATATTGGCGAATTTATACAGGCGGTCACCCTCTGCGTTATGGGTATGCGAATAGTTGATCGCGATAGGATCGCGCTTGATAAACGCCACGTCACCTGCGGCTACCTGATCCCAAGCACCCACGTTTTCGCAGAAATCGGTCACCTTGCGCACAACTTCTCTGTCGCCAACACCAAAGGTCACATTGACATCTCCCTGACGCGATGCTGCAAGCAGCACAACGCGTCCTGTGTTTGCGGGAAGTCCTACGCGCTGACCGTTACAAAGCACGGCATTGTTCTCACCTGCGTTGCCAAGCTCAAAGCGCAAGCCGCCGCTGTAAATTGTCTTGCGCAGCAGCTCCTCGGGGATCGAAATACCCTGGCCGAACTCGCCTGCGGTATAGTCAAAGCGAGAGGTGGTCACGCGCTTGTTATAATCCAGCGCAATGGGCGTACCAAGCGCGGCAGCGTCCTGTGCGTTGCAAATTTCAATAACAAAGGTCTTGACAGCAAAGGGTGTCATATCAAAGGTCAGGGTGTGTGCATCATGCAGGACAGTGCCGTTGCCTTCCTCATAACCGTTGGTTTCCACGGCGTGCAGAATATCTGCAGCCAGCGTCAGATTTACGCCTGCATGGTCTCTGCCTGCGGTCTCCTGTACGCGCACAACAAGTCTGGAGCCCTTCTGCTCCTCTTTGATGCAGCGGATGGCGATCTCGGGATTGTTGATCGATGCAAAGCTGATCTCGCTTGCCTTTCCTGCGTGGCTATCCACGGAAAATGCGTAGAGCGGGTTATTGAAGCACTCTGCCATGAGGGCAACACCGTCGCGGTTGCCTGCATGCGAGGTAAAGCCGTATTTGAAAATATTTCTACCGTGATCCTGCCAGTCCTGCCCGCTGATATACTTAAAGGGAGCAAGAGGGGTATGGATCAAGGTCAGGCGCAGCGTGTCATCGGTAGGCTTTTCCATGCCGTACTTACAATCGTTGAAGATCGCCACGCCAAACGAGCCGTCCGGCTCGGTCATATCTGCCCACTGATGTACGCAGTGCTGGAAGTAGGGATAACTATCGGTATTGCCCAGCTCCTCTGCGCCAAGGCCGATATCAAAGGTAGCAACGGGGTTGGAAACACTCAAGGGGAAACCTGCGGAAAGCAGCGTCTTTCTCTCTCTCCATTCCACCTCGTTCTCAACGTCCACGCGGTCAACGCCGGCAATCAGGCGTACGGTCTGTACAAAGGTGCTCACGCCGTCCTTATGCGTGATCTTAAGTGCCACGCAAGCAGCACCCTGCTCTGCTACCTCGATGGTAACATCACCGCCGACGTTGGTAAAGGGCAGCTTGGTATCCTCGTACTTAAGCTCCCAAGAGGGCCAAACGGTATTGTTGTCCTCTCTCTTGCCAAGTGCACTGGGAGCGGACAGCAGCTCACGGCTGTTCGCCTTATCGTAGATCGAGCTGACGTGTCCTTCTGCATTGACGCTGACGCGGTAGCGTGCGTTTTCGATGCAGTTTTCATTCAGGCAGAGATAGGTAGGCAGATCGCAATCAGACTCGGATGCGACCACGTTGAACACAGTAAAGCTGACGGGGGCAACGGTTGCCGCGAACAGCACAACTCTCTCGCCATCTCTTTCGGTCACCTGCGAGGGCACTTCTCTGCCGTCCGCAGTATAAACGCGGGCATGCGCAGCCCCTTGGGGCATGGGTGCGACGGCAAGATCGGTACGGGTGGCAGCAACGGGGTTATATACTACTACGGGCTGACCCGAAACGTTGGTATCAAGCGCAGATGCAACAGCATCGACTGAGGCAGTCAGCTCATCGCCAAGCACATTCTGTGCGATGACGTAATCGTTATAGCTGAAGCGGTAAGCATCCAGAATGGACGTGCCGGGCAGGTCATCGTGGAACTGGTGCCACAAAAACAGCTTCCATGCAAAATCCAATCTTTCCTTCGGGTATCTGCCCGTGCCAAGCCACTTGGCAACACTTGCAGCACGCTCTGCGCTATCTGCCAGCAGCTCGCATTTTCTGTTCCAGCGCTTGCTGATGGCATGCGAGGTCAGCGTGCCAAAGCCGTGCGGGATATGCAGATTTCCTCTGTATACAGGCAGAGTCGCGATCTGCTCGGGTGTCAAATCGTTAAAAATCTGCTCGGTGCTGCCTGCGATGACCTCAAAATCCTTATCATCGCCATTCTGTGCAACTGCATCGTTGAGGTAACGGGCAGACTCATCCGTGGCAGCTCCACCGTAGTCACCCGTGCCAAAGTACATCATGTGCGCGGCAACGCCCGCATACTTGGCGTTATGGTCGATCTTTTCCACGTACTCCTTGCGGTCATGAATGGGACGCTGCTCGGGGTCTTTTTCAAATTTCAAGGTATAGTCGTTGCCGACAAACGAGCCGAGAATCGAGTTGCCATCGGGGCCGACCCATCTGCCAAGGTCCATACGAACCGCCTCTTTATCGGGCATGGGTCTGGTGACAGAGCCGTCCTCGTGAATGATAGGCGTGCCAACACCCCACTGCAGCTTTTGGGTGGAAAAGCCGGTCAAGCCCATATGTGCTGCAATCGAGGGCAGCGAATAGCGGAAGCCAAAGCAGTCGGAAAGGAAGATATCGCTGCTCTTTTTGCCGAATTCCTGCTCAAAATAGCCGTTTCCGAGCAAAATCTGGCGCATATATGCCTCGGAGGAAGGCACGTTGGTATCTGTTGCATCCCATTGGCTGCCCGATACGTTCCACTTACCCTCGGCGACGTACTCCTTGAGCTTTTCATAAAGCTCGGGATAGTACTCCTTTGCAAGCGCGTAACGGAACGCGCCCTCAAAGTTCATGCGGTAGTGCGGATATTTCTCAAACAGCGCAAAGTTATCCGCCAAGGTGTTTTTTACGCTATCGCGGATAGTGTCCTGTATTGTCCAGTTCCATTGGGTATCAAGGTGTGCGTTTGATACCGCATAAAGCTTTCTCTTGTTTTTCATGGCTTAATCTTCCTCCATTTGTTTGATGAATCGTTTCCAAGGCTTAATGGCAAGTGCCAAAATGGCTGCTCCCGCAAGGGCTAAGCAGAACCAGATAAAGATCGTCATATTCCAGCCCACCCATTCGGCAACCGCGCCGAACAGATAGGTAGAGATTGCACTTCCGATATAGATCAGGGAGTTCATAATACCCGACACGGTTGCCGCTTTTCCGTAATGCGCGAATTTAGCAGGCATCATGGTCGAATAAATGTGGTTAAAGGACTCCATGAGCAGCGAGATAGCGCACAGGCAAACAAGACCTGCGACAAAAGACATGCCGCGCGCGCCAAGAAGCAGCAGCGTGGGAACTGCAGCAGCACCCATGAGAATGATGCCGATGGCAGGATGGTTATCGGCAAGTCGCTTTCTCTTGAGCAGGAAATTTGCCAAGGTAAAGCCAAGCAGCGCGATCAGGGGCAGCACAATGGCAAGCACGGTGGAAAGCGTTTCGTCCACGCCAAAGCTATCACGCAAAATGGTGGGAACCCAAGTGTTGACGCCGTCCTTGAGCATGCCGTGGAATACAACGGGCACGGTAAAGATCAAAGCGCCGCTGCACAAGAGCAGCTTGGCAAGCGATGCCTCGCTTACGGGTGCATCCTTCTTTTGCTCCTTTGCCACAGGCTCAACCACGCGCACGTCGGGTGCAGAGAACGCCCACACAGCCACAACGATCAGCAGCACGCAGGACGCAACCGCACAAGCAGCCGCGATGAAAAAGGGTGCCTTAAAGCCGATGCCCCAATATGCGCAGCCTGCCGTGAACAGATACGCCAGTATCTGACCCGTAGGGCGCGAATAGGAAATGGTGGAAAGTGCCGTAAAGCGCAGCTTTTCGGTCAAAACGCCCGAAAGCAGCACGAAAATAGGTGCCCACAGCATGGATTCAAAAAATCCGTTTGCCGTCCATACGATGATCATGAGCGGCACATTAGGGGTAACAAAGGGCATGAGCACGTTGGCAAGCGCAGTGCCCATAATGCCTGCACCCAGCATGAAAACAGGGCGCGTGCGGTCGGCTAAAAAGCCGTTGATCATATGTCCGCAGCCGTAGCTGACAAAATAACAGGTGCTGACCAAACCGGCCATAGAGGTGGTCAGAAGCCCCTGCCCTGTCAGGTGCACGATGGAAGCATTGTAAGTATTTCTGGTCAGGTAAGCGATCATGTAGATCAGCCAGCAGGTGATCATGAGAGCCTTACTGCTCTTCATGGACGTCAGTATTTTTTTGCTTTTCACGGGTATCCTCACGTATATGTTTATTTTTGTTTTTTTTGCTTTTTTGTATCGGTTTATTATAGCAGATTATGCATAACAAATCAACACAAAAAGGCAAAAAAATCCTGTTTTAAAAACAGACCCGTACCAAACGATCATATCGTAAATGGTACGGGTCTTGCATGCCCCAAGAGCGATCAGGGATCACTCGGGCAACTCAAAATCAGTCCTTCTTCTTGAGTGCTACGCAAGCAGCAGCAACTGCTACGAAAGCAACCACAGACATAGCAACTGCGGACTTGCAGCCACCCTCGGACTTCTCAGCCTCGGTGGTAGTGGTTTCAGCCTTTTCGGTGGTAACTTCACCTGCGGGCTCGGTGGTGGGCTCTTCGGTAGCGGGAGCCTTGGTGGGGATCTCCTCACCTGCATAAGCGTAAGCCTCTTCCTTGCTGTTGAAGAGCTGAATTTCCTCTACGTATGCAACAGCGTTTGCATCCATCTCGGTGAACTCAAGGGAGATGATGTTGATAACGCCTTCCCAAGAATAAGAAAGGTCATAGATCAGATAAGCTACCTCACCGGTTGCCTTGATCTCATTCTCGTTCGCGAACATGCATCCGTTATCTCTTGCCTCAAACCAGGAGTGGTAATCACCGGCAGCCGCATACATATTCACCTTGCCGATGTTGCCGCCCTCAAGCTTGTACTTCACAACAGCGTAGGAAACGCTGTCACCGTCCAAAAGAGTCACGCCGGTCTTACGGCAGAACTTGGAGTAGTTGATCTGGATCATGGGATCGAGAGGCAGTCCGCCTTCATCAAGGTCATATTCTGCGTTGGGCGCAATGCGAACGCCGGTCCAATCACCGTACATCTCGGTGTTGATGGAGTGCGTGCCGTAGAAGCCATCGGTAGCGATCAGATCGAGCGCGGGATCCATAGGAACGATGTTGTTCTTATAGTCACCGGTAACGGAATCCTCGAACACCTCACCGGAATCGTTGTACTCAACAACGGGGGGATAGTTGACACCAAAGCGGTACTTCTCGTCGTCAGCCTCAGAGTTGTCTCTGAGCTCTGCGGGAGTCAGTGCTCTGTTGTAGAAACGGACGCTGTAAAGGTCAGCTGCCCATGCACGCTGGGGGTTATCGTGACCGATGGTCAGCGTGTCTGCAATGTTGGTGTGCTCGGGCACGCCTCTGCCTGCCTCAACACCGTTGATGTAAATGATACAAACAGGGCCGCCCTCAGCATTCATATCGAAGGTGATTGCAATGGTGGAACCGATGCCGTCACTCTCAAGCGCTGCTGCACCGTCGTCAACCAGAGGACGGTCTGCGTTCTTGTCGTTGTACTTGTACTCCAGGTAGTCTCTGTCCTCGTTCTGCTCGGGAACACGGATGAAGAGCGAGAACTCGTCGTTATCCGAGCACATCAGGGTAACCCAGTGAGTTGCCTTGAGGTCAAGGTCGCCTGCGGAAAACTCAATGGTGTAAGCGCTGCTGTTGACCAGGTCAACAATAGCTTCGGGGAAATAGTAGGATGCGGAATCCATGTGGAAAGCGTTATCCTTCCAATAGTTGGTCTCGTTCACGCGAACGTTGAAGTGGTTCTTGTTACCGGAGAGGTCTCTCCAAAGGGTAGCGTCATAATCCTGCTCACCGTTGGAGTTGTTAGAGCCGTCGTACCAAGCAACCAGACCGTCTCTTACGATCTGAGGAGCCTCGGCTGCGGATGCGGTAAGGCTAAAGCAGGTCAGGCAGCCCAAAAGCATGGTAGCCACCACTGCCAGCGATACGTAAAGTCTTAAAGCGCGCATGGGTGTAATTCTCCTTTTTTATTTTTGTTTTTCATTATAAGTATGCATGCCGATAAAGCGCAGCACGCACACCACAACATTTAACATTATACTATAAAGGCGCGCAAAAGTCAACAAGGCAAAATTCGCATTTCATGACCTCTATCCTACATTTCATGACATAATGCTCAATCGTGAATTTTGCACCTTGCCAAAGATGGTTATCTATGTTATAATTTGGATATCACTGTATAATGAGGAAGAATTTTCATGAGTCCAATTGAATTGATCGGACAGATCATCAGCATTATTGCTGTCATCGTGTCCTTTATTACCTATCAAATGAAGTCGAGCCGTGCGATTTTCATTACGCTGTCCATCGCCACGGGCATTTCCTGTATTGCCTACGCGCTGCTTGGCGGCACGGTAGCGCTGGTGCTGAATTTGTTCAGCATCGTCCGCAACATCTGCTATTGCTATAAGGACAAAAAGATCCTGTCAAGCAAGGCTGTGCCCATCGTGCTGGCGCTGATCATGGGTGTGCTCAGCATTTTCACCTGGGAGGGCGCGCATTCCGCGTTTTTCGTGGTGGGCATCATGCTCAACACCCTGGCAATGGGATATTTCGGCCCGCAAAATCTGCGCAAGAGCATTTTGCTGACCTCTTCCCTGATCCTGATCTACAACCTGTTTATCCCCTCGATCGGCGGAACCATCAACGAGATGGTGGCAATCACCTCCTCGATCATTGGTCTGGTCCGCTACCGTAAAACACAAAACATCAACTAACAAAAAAGAAAGGATACCGCAAATGAAGCATTGGAATGCCGAAATTGAGCAACTGACAAAGCAAAACTATTCCCCCGAGGTCGTACAAGGCATTATGGACCTGGAGACCATGCTGGACGAGGACGAAGCGCTGGCAAAGGTGATGGACGACATCGTACACCGCTACGTTGTCACCGAGGAGCTGCCCATGGCAGACGCTCTTGCCGAGATCAAGGAGGTCTCTGCCAAGTTTGACAAAAACGAATACTCCCTTGACCTTTTGCTGATCGTCAACAGCCTGCCCCGCTTGCACCAGAAATACCGCGAAAACGGCATTGCAGACGAGATCTTTTACGAATCCATGGATGACATTCGCTGCAAGGTCAACGAATGCGTGGAGAACAAGGGCGTTGTGGGCACGTTCGTTGCCGATTGGTACGATCGTTTCTTCAAGCTGACCTGCTTTGCATACGGCCGCTTCCAGTACGAGGTCATGACCTATGAGGGCGAGGATTTTACCATGTCCTGCGGCAAGACCTTCAAGGCAGGCGACAAGTACATTAACATGCACATTCCCTCTCGCGGCATTCCGCTGACCGATGAGGTGCGCCTTGCCTCTTACAAGGCTGCTTACCCGCATTTCGTGCACCTGTTTGAGGACGGCATCGTGATTTTCGGCTGCTCCTCCTGGCTGCTCTACCCCAGACACCGCGAATTTTTGCCTGCAGGCATGAATCTGCTCAAGTTTATGGGTGACTTTGAAATGGTCAGCGGCAAGGAAACGCCCGATGATTTCCATGACAGATGGCGCGTGTTCGGCAGATACACCGACCTGCCCGACGATCAGCTGCCCAAGGATACCACCATGCGCCGCGCATATGCAGAGTGGCTGCAGGCAGGTAACCCCACCGGCCGTGGCTTCGGTATTATCGCCTTTGACGGTGAAAAGATTCTCAGATAACAAGGAGCAGATCATGAAATCCAAGGTTATTCTCATTTCGATTGACGGCATGCGCTCGGATGCGATGCAGCAGTGCGGTAACCCTTACGTCAAAACGCTGGAGCAGCTCTGCACCTACAACTATAACTCCCAAGCAGTTCTCCCATCGGATACCTTGCCCTGCCATTATTCCATGACGCACGCGCAAACGCCCGACCGTCACGGCGTTAAAACCAACATCTACGTCAAGCCCGAGAATCCCGTTCCCGGTATCTTTGAGATGGTGCGCATGGCAGGTGGCACCACGGGCATGTTCTATAACTGGGATTATCTGCGCGATCTTGCCACACCCGGCAGCTACACCTTCTCGTTCTGCCTCAACATTGATTACGATGATCTTTCGGATGACGTGGTCACCGACCATTGCTTAAAGGCGATCGATCGCTATCACCCCGATTTCGTTATGCTGTATATGCTTGATCTTGACGAAAAGGGCGGTCACTCCAACGCTTGGATGAGCGCGGAATACATGCGCCGTTTGTCGATTGCCATTGACAACGTCAAGAGAGTGTTTGACGCGTATGGCGACGAATACTCGATCATCATCACTGCGGACCACGGCGGCCACGATTATACGCACGGCTCGGCAAGCCCCGAGGACATGACCATTCCGCTGTTCTTATACGGCCCCGACTTCCAGCCCGGCAAAACCATGGAGAACACCTCCTTGATTGATATCACGCCCACCGCAGCAGCGGTCATGGGCATTGCGCCCCACCCCGATTGGGACGGCCGCTCCCTGATCAACAGATAACAAAAAAGTGCTGCTTCAAGTATTTGAAGCAGCACTTTCCTATATATAAGACGTGAAAGCCAACCGTACGGTTCCCCTTCCCCCGCGGACACTCACTCCACTGCGTTCCGTTCGTTGCGGGCCCCCTTCCCCAAAGGGGACGGCTTTTTTTAGTCGCCCGCAACGGACAATCGTACAAGATGGATGCGCGCTGCAAAGCCGTCCCCTTGGGGGAAGGGGGCCCGCAGTGGAGCAAAGCGGAACGTCCGCGGGGGAAGGGGCGCTATACTGACAATCCTTTCGCGGCAACAGACATCACAAAAAAGACTGATTCAAATCAACTTGAATCAGTCCTTTTTTATGCTCTTTAGTTCACTTTCATGCGGTATTCGTTCGGGTTAATACCAACCAACTGCTTGAAGCTGCGATAAAAGCTGCTCTGCGTTGCGTATCCGCATTTCATGGCGATGTTAAATATGCTCTCATCGGTATTACGCAGCAGATAGCAGGCATGATTGACCTTGATATTGCGCACGTATTCCGAATATGACACGCCAACACTTTTCTGAAACATTCTGGAAAGATAGGATTCGTTGTATCTCAGCTCATTTGCAAGCTCGTGCAGCGTACAGGGCTTATCTACGTTATTTTCAATATAGATAAACATATCGCGCAAAAGACCGTTATCCGAAGCAAAGAGATCCTCCTCTTCGGGGTTGAGCTGCTGATAGTACCGTGAACACAGCAGATACAAAAAGCCCTTGGTTTCCGCTATATCTTCATAATTCTGCGCATCCAGAAACAAATCCCTGTGCAGCGCGGGAGTATCATGCAGCACGGGTGAGGACAGACGATATTTGGTCAGCGACTCGGTGATCGCCGCAATCAAATCCCCCGAAAATACGCACAGCGCACATTCGCTATGCTTTCCGGGCTGCGTATGATAGCTGTGAATGCGGTGAGGCTTGATCAGCATCAGATCTCCCGCACATAAATGATATTCTTGCTGATCCACCTGAATGGTCATCTCGCCATCCAGCAAGAGTACCATTTCATAGCATCTGTGCATGTGCAGGGGGAAGCTATGATCGATATGCCTTTCATACAGGAAATGGTTGTTTCGAATGCCGTGCTCTATTTCGTAAAACACCATGTTCATGGCGCGTCCTCCGTACAAATTATTTTTGATACAGACTCTTCAGCGCAGGATACAGCTGCTTGTAGGCCGCGTATCCTCTATCATATTTTTGCATCAGCGCAGGATCGCACTGCACTGCAAGCATCTTTTTCACGGTTGCATCTGCTGCCTCGTATACGCTTGTATACTCACCGCAAGCCACCATTGCCAGCAAAGCGCCGCCCATAGAGGGGCCCTGCTCGGTCTCGGTCAGATAAATATCCACACCCAGCACGTTTGCAATCACAGTCTGCCAGACTCCGCTGACAGCACCGCCGCCGCACAAAACAGCTTTGCCGATCTTCACTCCGCCTGCCTCTACGCAATCACGCAGAGCGTACGCAACACCCTCCAGCACCGCAAGGCTCATATCCTCGCGCGTGGTATTGACAGACAGACCGACAAACGCACCGCGGGCGTCCACGTCATTATGCGGACAACGCTCACCTGTCAGATAAGGCAGGAACAGCACGCCCGTGCTGCCATATTTCGGTTGATCGGGATCACCGTACTCGGCATCCAGAATATCCTTGACCCACCACTTGTTGCAGCTTGCCGCAGACAGAATACACCCCATCAGGTGATACTTGCCATTGGCATGCGCAAAGTTGTGCAGGGCTGTGCCGCACTCGGTATTGAAATCATCGCAGGGCAAGAAAATGGTGCCGCTGGTGCCAAGAGAAATACTGCAATCTCCATCGCGCAGAGTAGCCGTGCCGATTGCAGCGCCTGCATTGTCGCCGGCACCCGCGCAAAGAACGGCGTTGGGCAGTCCGTACTCGGCCTTGAGCTTACCTGTTGCCTCAAAGCTCTCGTACAGCACGGGAAGCATCTCTTGCGTAATGCCGCAAATCTCGCACATTTCCTGCGACCAGCACTTGTTCTTCACGTCCAAAAGCAGCATGCCTGCAGCATCCGAGTATTCCGAAGAGAACACACCGGTCAGCTTATAGGCAAGATAGTCCTTGGGCAGACAGATCTTTTTTGCCTTGGCAAAGTTTTCAGGCTCGTTTTCCTTGACCCACAAAATCTTGGGCGCGGTGAAGCCGGGGAAAGCAATATTGCCCGTGTATGCGGGAAGCACGCCAAGGCTGTTGAGATATGCGGTCTGCTGTGCACTGCGTCCGTCATTCCAAAGAATTGCAGGACGGATAACCTCGTCATGCTCGTCCAGCATGACAAGACCGTGCATCTGACCCGCAATACCTACACCTGCGATCTGCTCTTCCCTGCCATCGGACAGCACACGCAAAATTTCCACAGCAGCCGCATACCAATCCTCGGGAGCCTGCTCGCTCCAATTGGTATAGGGTGCAGACACAGCATAGCTGACGCTGTGCTCACCGAGAATGTGCCCCTCGCGGTCGGTCAATATGCCCTTGCAGGCAGACGTGCCAAGGTCAATACCAATATAATAATTCATATCAGACTCCAGAAAAGAGGATGTCGTTCATCACGGATTCCAGATACTCCTGTCTGCCGCTGCCGGGAAGCGTGCCCTGCAGATCCATTGCGTAAGCAGCCAAGGACTCCAGAGTCTCGTTGCCCTCGCGCATGGACTTACCAATGCCATGGTTATAGGAATCGTATCTGTTTGCCACAAACTCGTCAATGCGGCCGTCCTCAATGATCGCGTAAGCCTTGATCAGACCCAGCGCAAAAGCATCCATACCTGCAATATAGGACAGCAGTACGTCCTCAAAGGTATTGGACTGACGGCGTGCCTTGGCGTCAAAGTTCAAGCCGCCGTTGGTAAAGCCGCCTGCCTTGATTACCTCGTACATGCAAAGCGTGGTATCGTAAACGTTGGTCGGGAACTGGTCGGTATCCCAGCCCAGCAGCATATCGCCCTGATTTGCGTCAATAGAACCGAAAATGCCGTTGACGGTTGCCATGCGAAGCTCATGCTGGAAGGTGTGACCTGCAAGCGTTGCGTGGTTTGCCTCAATGTTCATTCTAAAGTCGTCCATCAGACCGTAGGTGCGCAGGAAGTTTGCGCAGGTAGCCACGTCGAAATCATACTGATGCTTGGTAGGCTCCTTGGGCTTGGGCTCGATGTAGAAATCACCCGTAAAGCCGTGTGCACGGCCGTAGTCACGTGCCATGGTCAAAAACTTGCCCATGTTATCCAGCTCCAGTGCAACGTCGGTGTTGATCAGCGTGTCATAGCCTTCTCTGCCGCCCCAGAATACGTAACCGGGAGCGCCCAGCTTGATAGCAGCATCAATGCCTGCCTTGACCTTACCAGCAGCAATGGCGTAAACGTCCGCGTTGGGGCTGGTGGAAGCACCTGCCATAAACATCTTGTTGCCAAACATATTGGCGGTCACCCACAGGGGCTTGATGCCGGTAGCATTCTGCTTTTCAAGCAGATAATCGGTCATGATCTCCAGGTTTGCAATGCTTTCTGCAAGCGTTGCGCCCTCGGGAGCAACGTCAACATCGTGGAAGCAATAGAATTCGATGCCCAGCTTCTGCATCAGGTCAAATGCAAAGTCTACCTTTGCCTTGTGCATCTCGATACCGGACTTGCCAAAGGTCTTGTCCATGGTCTCGCCACCGAACATGTCAGTGCCCGAAGCATTGCAGGTGTGCCACCAGCTCATTGCAAAGCGCAGATGCTCTGCCATGGTCTTGCCTGCGATTACGCGATTCTTGTCATAGTAACGGAAAGAATAGGGGTTCTTGCTACCCGCACCTTCAAACCGGATAGCTGCAATTTCATTATACATTTCTTGATTTCCTTTCTTGTCGATATAATTTTAAAATTCACCATAAATATATTACCATATTTCATTCGCTTTGTCCACACATTTCGTGACGAACTATTCACATTTCATTACTTTTTTTGTTTTACAAGCCCAACTTTGACCTTTGAATACGCTTGGATATAAAAACGCAGGACACATCACGCGGAATTTCTCCCGAATGGTGTGCCCGTTTTTTTGCTATGTAATTTTACGCGAAAAGTCATCTGCGCCATACAGCGGTCTTATCCGTACACTTTCATACGTTCCAAGCGCACAACGCCCCTTTGACAAACACGTTTTGAATGCAAATGTCCCGATCAAACACCGCAAAGTCGGCATCCATGCCGCATGCGATGCGCCCCTTGTGCTGCAGCCCCATGATGGCTGCGGGGGTAGCGGTCATCATTTTCACGGCATCAATGAGCGAAATCCCCGCCTCCTTGACCGCCACGCGCACAAGCCTGTCCGCCGTGGCAATACTGCCTGCAAAGGCGGTTCTGTCCATCAGCTTGCACACACCGTCCTCTATGATAAATTCGGTGCTCTGCATAAATCCGTGCGTCTGCGCAGTGCCCGCCAGAGAAAGGCTATCGGTCACAAGCGCAAGTCGGTCAGCACCCTTGATCTTGTAGATCAGCCTGATCAGCTCGGGCGGCAGGTGCTTGCCGTCACAAATGATCTCTGCGTACAAGTCGTCCTCCAGATACGCCGTTTCGATCACGCCAAGCCTGCGAAAGCCGTGATCGCGCGTAATGGTGGAGGTGCAGGAATACAGATGCGTGACCAACGCGCAGCCATGCTGCATAGCAAGCTGCATTTCCCCGTAGGTTGCATCGGTATGCCCTGCGGACGCCACCACACCGTATTGCCGCAGCGCCTTGGCAAAGCGCGCCCCGTCATCGTTTTCGGGCGCATACGTCCACCTGGCGATTACATCGGCACGTGCCTTTAGCAAGGGGAGATAATCCTGCTCGTTCGGTGCTGTGATAAAATCTGCACATTGCGCCCCCAATTGCTGCCTTGAAAGGTATGGTCCCTCTAAGTGCGCACCGATGATGGTTCCCTTCAGGTGCGGATCCCCCATAGCTTGTGCGATATGCTCGACCGAGCGCGCCATGCTTGCAAACTCCGCTGCCGACACGGTTGGGCAAATAGCGGTAGTGCCGTGCTGCAAATGAAAATTGCAGCCTGCCACAATTTCATCCGTGCTACCCTCAAAGGGATGCCCTCCCCCACCGTGGGTATGGATATCAATAAATCCGGGGCTGACGTAATATCCCGTCGCGTCATACTCCTCGCATACGGGATGCTCGGCAGCCGTCACATCAACAATGCTGCCGTTTTCAAAGTATATATAACCGTCAAATATCCGATCGGGCAGTATGATCCGATCACTCTTGATCCGCTTCATCACGCCATCTCCAAAAGTGCGCTGCTGTCCTTATCCAGATACAGCACGGCACTCTCATGGCAGCGCAAAGCACTTGCCGGGCAATGCTCACCGATCTTGCCGCACAGCGTTGCGTAAACCGCATTCGCTTTGGTCTTGGCAGGCACAACGCAGAAAAGATGCTTGCCCGCAAGCAAAGTGGGAACAGTCAAGGTTATTGCAGTTTTGGGCACTTGGTCAATATGCGAAAAGCAGCCGTCATTGACCTGCTGATTGCGGCAGATCTCGTCCAGCGCCACTGTCTTGACGGTCAACGGATCGTGAAAATCCGCCACGGGGGGATCATTGAAGGCAATGTGTCCGTTCTCTCCGATGCCAAGCACCACAATATCGGTGGGATACTGCTGCAAAAGACTCGCATAGCGGGCACACTCCAGCTCGGCATCCGGTGCGGCAATATCGATATAATGCACGCTGCCAAACGGAACCAAACCAAACAGATGCGCCTTGAGAAAATTGCCAAAGCCTTGCGGTGCATCGGGAGAAAGCCCCACGTACTCATCCATATGAAAGGCATTGACGCGCTCCCACGGAATATCCGCATCACCCGCAAGCGCAGCCAGCACCTCGTTTTGCGAGGGAGCAGCGGCAAAAATCATATTCACGGTCGGCTTTTGCGCAAGCAGCGCAAGCATGCAAGCCTTAATATCCTGCGCAGCGCTTTCCCCCATTTGTGCTCGGGTTTCAAACACGCGCACGCTTAATTGGTCCTTTTGCATGATCTTCATGACATCAACTCCTTAAATTTGATTACAGCATCGGCAAAGGCACTCTCGGCATCCGCATATTGATACGGATTTTCAAAATCGCGTCCAACAAGCGCATTCAGCCCCGAAAAGGTTTGCAGATGCGGCTCAAGAGAGACGAAAAAGTCCCGGGTGGTGTATTGCATATGTTCCCTTAAAATCTCGCCGATACTTGCCTCACCCTTGCCCGGAGGCACAACAGCCCCCTGCGACAGGGCATCCTTGATATGAAAATAGGCAATATCCTTTTGCAAAAGACGGTAGGCATCCGGATACGGAGCAACCCCTTCCAAAACGAAGTTGCCCATATCAAACACGCACCCAAGCCTGCCGTCAAAATAGTCCAGCAGCTCACGGCAGCGCACGGGAGTGTCACCGTAGATCGCCGCCTCGTTTTCATGGCAAAGCGTCACACCGTACTCCTCTGCCGCATCAACAAGTGCCTCCATCGCGTCCAGCACTTCGCTTTTCATATCCGTGATGCACTTGCCACGCGGCGCATAAAAGCTGAATCCGCGCACGTATTGGGTGCCCAACGCTTGCGCACCCGCAAAGACGCGCCTTGCCATATCCGTATGCGCCGCCAAGTCCTCGTCCAATCGGATTTTTCCAATGGGCGAGCCGATGGCAGATGCCCGAATGCCGCACGCATCCAGCTGTGCGCGTACCTCCAAAAACTCACGCTCGGACAGCGCTGAAACGTTTTTGCCGTTGACGTGCCGCAGCTCGATATAGTCAATGCCAAACCGAGCAAGCCCGTGCAGCTGCAGCTCAAAGGACGCGGCATATTCATCCGCAAACGCGGAAAGCTTGATCTGACTCATAAAAGCTCCTTAAACCTCGGGGTAAGAGATTTGCTGCTCCTCCCCGCTTTCCAATGCACGCACAATGGCATTCATGATCAGCACGGGAGAGATAAACGCACCGTAGCCCATGGTCTGCTCCGCACCCGAGAGAATATCGTAAAATTCGCGAAACTCCTTATAAAACCAATCGTTTGTCGAAGGAATCTCAAAGCTGACGGACGCATTCTCCGCCATGCGCGCGGCATAGTAATGATAGCTGTTGTTGCAGAATAGTCCTACACAATCATAGTCCCCGTAGCCAAACAGCACGTGTACGGTATCGCCGTTCTGCTTTGCCGTGACCGAGCGCGGAAATCTGCCGAAGATCTCGCACACCATTTCCACAAGGTGCTGCGCGTAAAAGTAAAAGCCACCGTACGGATTCTCTTTTTGATAGGGCGCACGCACGTAACCGCCCAGCGTTTTGCCACCCACCTCGGCTATGGCGTCCTGCTTGAGCTTTTGTACGTAGCAATCCTGCTTGAGCGACGAGCCGCCCGAAATGCGCACGCCGTTTTCCTTGAGCTGCTGCATAAACGCAAGAGCCTGCTCACAGTCAATGGTGATCGGCTTATCGATAAACATGGGAATCCCACTTTCAATATAAGGCTTTGCAAATTTGTAATGGCTGTCGCCATGTCGCGCGGTAATGATCAAGCCGTCAATTTTACCCACGGCATCCGCATACCCTTGCATGACGGGAACGCCAAACTGATCATGCAGCCGCTGCGCTGCCTCTGCCCAGTCGCTGTACACGCCCACGACCTCTACGTCGCCAAACTCTTCCCTGTCTCGAATGAATGACAAAAACGCATCCGCATGGGAATTTTCACAACCAAGAATCGCAATCTTTTTCATATCTTATCTCCTCAATACTTCAACGGCAGCGGATTTTCGGCATGTACCTGCTCGATGACCGAAATAATGCGAGCCGCCATTTGCGCGGTCACGGTCATCTCCTTGTCTTGCGTGATGCGATCGTAAAGCTGCTTGTACAGTGTCGCCGTGCCAACGTCAAAGGCTGTGCCCGTAAAATTGTCCGACTCAACGTGCTTGATCAGATTCTCACCGCAGTAAATGGGGTTACCCGCATCGTCTGCCAAAAAGGTCTCGACAACGGGACGCTCGGGGTTTTCGCCGTCCTTGATATAGGTCATTTCATACGCGCCCGGAGTCGCCTTCAGCGTTCCCTTGGTTCCCAAAACCTTGACGTTATAATTTGAATACGCGTCAATCGAGGTGATCTCAACGTCAATCAGCGGCTTGCCCGGTGCGCTCAGCAGGATTTTTGCATAGTCATCGGCATCTCCGCTTGTCAGCGCGGTATCCAGCTTGCTGTACACCACGCGCGCGTGTTGGTCAAAGTCCAAAAAGCCCAACGCCATACCAATGGGGTGGGGACCTGTGTTATAGGTGCTGCCCGCACATTTTTTCTGCAGCGTTTGCCAGTCCCAACGGCGCGCAAAGCCATTGTAACGGATATTGATCTGCTTGATCTCGCCAAGCTTTCCCGAAGCCATGGTATCGCAGATAAATTGATAAAAGGGTGCAAAAAAGGTTTGCTGGAACACCGCCAGCACAACGCCCCGTTCCTCTGCCAGCTTGATCAGCTCGTCGCACTCATAGCGCGAGCGTGCAAACGGCTTTTCGACCAAAACGTTCATGCCGTGCAAAAGCAGATCCTTGGTAATGGGATAGTGCATGTCGGAATAGGTCGAGTTGACCACAAGATCAATATCATCAAAGGCAAACAGATCGGTATAAGCCGCAAGCGTTTTGCAGCCGGGATAAATCTGCTCTGATACCTGTCTGCGAAACGCATCGGCATCCACAACGTATTTGACGCAATAATACGCATTATTCTGGCTGCGATAATATGCTCCGTGAATATCCTTGCCGCTTCTTCCCTGTCCGATGATAGCAACGTTCAATTTTCTCATAACAAACACTCCTTTACACATATTGGGGGTTAATATCATTATAGAGTAATCAATTTGAAAAGTAAATGGTAATATCTGCATAATTATATTGCATTTTATGAACAAACGTGGTATAATGAGTTATCAAAACGCACAAATATTTCAAAAAAGGAGCTTCTCAATTATGATAAACGACTATATACAGACAGCCGACAAATTGTTTTTCAAGCACGAGATCTCCGAAAATCTGCCTTGTGACGTCTTCTCCATGCATACGCACAACGCCTACGAGCTGATCTATTTTATGGACGGCGACGCTACGCACGTCATCGAGGACAGAAAATACAAGCTCAAAAAGGGCGACCTGATCCTGATCCGCCCCATGCAATATCATTTTATTCAAATCGACGCCTCTGCAAGATACGAGCGCTACAACATTCTCTTTGACCCGGGGAAGCACGGCGTGGAGAGCGCCGCGCTCATCCCCGATGACTTGGAGGTCATTCACCTGCAGGGAAACGAAATCATCGAAAGCATTTTCCAAAAATGCGACCTGTACCATAGCAGCTCCCCCGAAACCTTTGAAAAGATCCTGCCCCATCTGCTCTCGGAGCTGTTTTACAACATTGCCCTGTTCCCCGGTCCGCAATCCACCGATACCTCCTCGGTTTCTCCCCTGATCTCCAAGGCACTCAAATACATCAACGAAAACCTGTGTACCATTCAAAGGATCGAGCAGGTAGCCGATCACCTGTTTGTGAGCGAAAGCTACTTTTTCCGCCTGTTTCAAAAGGAATTGCACCAAACACCCAAAAAATACATACTGGAAAAGAGATTGCTCATGGCGCAGAAAATGCTGGAGTCCGGCACAAAGCCTACCCTTGCCTGCGAACGCTGCGGCTTTGGCGACTATACCACCTTTTACCGAAATTACTGCTCCTTTTTCGGCAATCCCCCCTCCATCACGGGCAGCCACCCTCAACACCGCAATACGTGATATTTCGTTTCGGTATAAAGCCATCGCTTTCCGTACAAAAAGATTGGACACATCACGCGGGATTTCCCCAAATGATGTGTCCAATTTTTATTGAATTTTGTAGGTACGATTTGTGAATCGCCCGCGAATTTTTAATTCTTAGTATCCTTTGCAAACGGTGTATATTTTTCGATGATATCCCTGAACCATTGTTCATCACGAATGATATCAAATCTTCTGTTCTCGCGGATATAACCTAACTGGCGCTGCACGTCGTTGCATTCATATCCCGAATTTACATTTGATTTTTCAAATTCTTGGTCTTTTACAAGATAAGAGGTATGCACGGTTTTCTCGGGAAGCTCGTCATAGGTTTTTGCATGACCGAGGCTCAGATCAAGAGATTTTGCACAGAGTTCATAATCCTCTTCTTGGCAATACAGAGATGCCATAAAAAGATACGCCTCTGATAAATGATAATGTGAGAAACCATAATCCTCCTCATCATAAATCATTTTGATAAAATCAACCGCTTTTTTATATATACGAATAGCTTCTCCGTTTGACGGAGCGTAATACGCGCAGTTTCTGATCTTTACATATACATCTTCACTAATGCCATGAAGTTCCTTTCGTGCGTATTCCCACCATTTTTCGCTTCCTCTGTCATAAAGCTCTCGCATTGCTCCAACTTGCAAATCATACGGCAAAAGCTTGATATATTCGATGGCTTTTTCCTTGTCTCCCATAAGACCGTAAATTCCGCTGAGCAAGTTAATGGCATCGTATCTGATCTGCTCGTCAAAGCACTCCTTGAGTATACGGTCACACAATGTAATAAGCTCTTCCTTATGTGCAACTTTCGGGTGATCTTCCGTTAACTCGCCCTTTTCCTTCTTATCCCAGTAATCCTCCCAAAAATATGGGTCATAGTATAGCATCCAAATATATATTTGCTAGATTTTATAGTCGTTGGGATAATCTCTGTATGCCCTGCATATAAAATCGTATTTGTCTATTTCCATACCATGATTCGAAAGTTTGTCGAATTCTGCTATGATCTCATCAATTTTGGTCTGCTTTTTTGCAAGATCAACACCCAAAAGCTCGTCTGTGGTTACGTTGAAAAAGTTTGCAAGTATAGGAAACATGGTAATATCGGGTAATGAAGCATTGGTTTCCCATTTTGATATCGTTTGATAAGTCACATTCAGTCTTTCTGATAGCTCTTCCTGGGTTAAGTTCATTTTTCTGCGTAATGCTTATATTCTGTTACCAAAATTCTTCATAGAATCTCTCCTTTGAGATTATTTGTTTCCTCGAGGTTGATTTAATTATATCATAATTTTCAAAAATGTACAGATAAAGCTACGTGAATATTATTCAATTAACTTTAGAATTTTCTATATCTAATATGCGAAATATTCAGCCGTTTCCTCCAAATAAACTCCAAAAATATTGGACACATCATCGGGTAAAACCCTAAAATGATGTGTCCAACTTTTTCGGTTGTTATTTTTTGGCGATAAGATTTTTACAATCTCAAAATGAAGCTAAAAAGCTTCAAAAGCCTTAGGATTCAAGGATTCTTTGCTTGCCTCTTCGATAGCAACTGCAACAGCACCAGTCATACCAACCATGGGGTTGTTACCTGCGCCGATGAGACCCATCATCTCAACGTGTGCGGGAACGGAGGAAGAACCTGCGAACTGCGCATCGGAGTGCATACGTCCCATGGTATCGGTCATACCGTAGGAAGCGGGGCCTGCAGCCATGTTATCGGGATGGAGAGTACGGCCGGTTCCGCCGCCGGAAGCAACGGAGAAGTAGTTTACGCCGTTCTCGTTACACCACTTCTTGTAGGTGCCTGCAACGGGGTGCTGGAAGCG
>JAZOLE010000117.1:0-5054 GCA_045652835.1 Eubacteriales bacterium
ATCGTTTCCGTTCTTTTTGGGCAAGGAGCCGCAAAGAAGAACATATTTGCTTCGCAAATTAAACGGCGTTGGAGAGGTTTCGCCTCTGCGGAGGCGACGAGGGCTACGCGCCCTCGACCGCGCCGCCTTTTGAAAAAGGCGGGCGAAAACTTTTTAAGAGGAGTCGTCCGTATGGTGGCGACTTTTTGAAAAAGGCGGGCGAAAACTTTTCATAGATTGGGGGCGGCAGTATGGTGGCGTCTTGACAATCCCGTCCGTATATGTTATAATGTAAGTTGGTAAACTATGAAAACGAGGTTACGCATATGAAGATCGGATTTATTTCCCTCGGTTGCTGCAAAAATCAGCTGGATACCGAGGTCATGCTGCATCACGTTGCCGAGGCGGGTTATGAAATTACCCCCGAGGACATTGAGGCGGACGTCATTATTATAAACACCTGCGCTTTTATTGAGAGCGCAAAAAAGGAAGCCATTGACAACATTCTGGACGTGGCATGGCTCAAGGAGCACAGAAACCTGCGCGGTATTATCGTGACCGGCTGCCTTGCCGAGCGTTACGGTGAGCAGATCATTGAAGAAATGCCCGAGGTAGACGCGGTGCTTGGCGTTGGCTCGATCCACAATATTGTCGAGGCAATCAAAACCATTACCGCTGATCAGCCCTGCAAGTACTTCTCCAAAGAGGACAAGGAAACGGTTGCGCTTGGCGGTGACCGCGTGCTGACCACGCCCGAATACGCCACCTATCTCAAGATCGCAGAGGGCTGCGACAACCGCTGCGCATACTGCGCCATCCCCGGCATTCGTGGTAAGTTCCGCTCCCGTCCCATGGAGGAGCTGGTAGAGGAAGCCGTGCAGCTTGAGCAGCTCGGTGCACGCGAAATCTCGGTCATTGCGCAGGACATTACGCGCTACGGCCTTGACCTCTACGGCGAATACGCCTTGGACAAGCTGCTGCGTGCCATTACCGACGCAACCAAGTCGGTACGTCTGCGCCTGCTTTACTGCTACCCCGACAAGATCACCGATGCGCTGGTTGCCGAAATCCGCGATAACGACCGCATTATCAAGTACATCGATATGCCCATTCAGCATATCAGCGACCGTATGCTCAAAGCAATGAACCGCCACGGTGACAGCGCCATGATCAAGGACGCGATCGCACGCCTGCGCCAAATTCCCGGCATGACGCTGCGCACCACCTTTATCGTGGGCTTCCCCGGTGAGACCGAGCAGGACTTTATTGAGCTTTGCGAGTTTGTCAAGGAGGCAAAATTTGACCGCCTTGGCGTATTTACTTACTCGCGCGAGGAAGACACCCCCGCTTACGATTTCCCCGATCAGATCGACGAGCAGATCAAGCAGGACAGATACGACATTGTCATGAAGGAGCAGATGCTGATCGGTGCAGAGCTTAACGAGCAAAAGATCGGCACGGTTGTGCGCGTGCTGTGCGAGGATTACGACACGGTCAGCGAAACCTGCTACGGCAGAAGCGACGCAGACGCCCCCGACATTGACGGAAAGGTATATTTCCGCGCTGCAATTCGCCCCGCTCCCGGCTCTTACGTAGACGTACAGATCTCGGACGTGGTGGATTACGATTTGTTCGGAGAAGCTGTACAAACCAAGTGAAAGTGAGGTTAGCGTGAAAGCTCACACAGTCCGTCTGTTCACTTTGCCGTTCACGCTTAAAGCTCAACTTTTAAGTTGAGCTTCCACAACTAAATTGAGCCGCCACGGGCGGCATGGAGGCTGTTATGAAAATGAATCTTCCCAACAAGTTAACGCTGCTTAGATTGATCATGGTTCCCTTTTTCATGGTGGCAATGGCACTGCCCGAGCTGCTGGAGCTCGCGCCCACCGTACACGTGACCTGCAATATCATTGGTGTTTCGCTCTTTATTCTTGCATCCATCACCGATTTCCTGGACGGCATGATCGCGCGCAAATGCGGACTTGTCACCAACTTCGGCAAATTCATGGATCCTTTGGCGGACAAGCTGATGGTCATTGGCGCGATGCTCATGATCCTGTATAAAAGCGACTACGAATTTATCCATCCCCTGTTTGTCTGGACGACCGTTGCTGTCATCTTCCGTGAGCTGACCGTAACCGGCATTCGCCTGCTTGCCGTGCAGGGTGACGGCAAGGTCATTGCCGCCAATTTCCTTGGCAAGGTCAAGACCGTATCGCAGATCCTGTGCATTTGCGCGGTCATCATTGAGCCGCTGATCTATGCAGGCACGGGGGCTGCCGGCTTTATGGCAACTTACATGCCCATCTCGTTGGTCACCACCGCAGCAATGCTGGTGTTCACGGTATGGTCGGGCATCAATTATACCATCGCTGGCGCAAAATATATCAGAACGAACGATTAAAACAAAAGGGCTGTATCCATGCGATGCAGTCCTTTATTCATAAATAAGTTGTTGCCGTGGGAGCGGGCGATTCCTGAATCGCCCCTACAGACACTCGGAATTTTGGAAACCAAAACTTACAACGGACATCGTAGGGGCGATTCAGGAATCGCCCGCCCCGCTCTTTGTAATATATCACAAAACCCGCTACCGAAAGCAGCGGGTTTCGATTTTTTTATTTAACGCCGGGCATTGAACTGCGTGATACCGTTCTCAAAACTATTATTACTGCCCGCCCCGGAAAGATCTCCCGGTGTGATAACGCTTGCACCGTTCTCATGCGCATTGTTATACCAGCTCTCTTGTTTTTTCTCCTCTGCCGCTTTCTTCTTTTTTCTTGCAAAAAGCTTCTTAATAATATTCATTGAGCCCTCCTGTTGTGCATTTTTATTTGCCATTTTCAAACACGCTCTCGACAAGTCCCGTCAAGCACCCGTTTAAGTCTGTCGGATCATCTCTCGCGATCCGACAAGCCGATTACAATGCTATCGGGACTGAGATAAGCCTCTTCGTTGGGCGTGCCTGTCTTGGGATCGTAATGATTGCTTTGGGCATTAAACCAAAGCTCTTGTTTCTCTTCATTTTTCTTCTTTTTACCGAAAAGCTTTTTGAAAATGTTCATAGACGACCTCCTGTATACTCTTTTCAATATCAGTATATCACATTGCTCATGTAAATACAAGAGTTTTCCCCAAAAAAGTTGTTGGAGATAAGAGCGGTGCGTCGAGGACTCGACGATCCCGACAGGCACAAACTAACTCCAAAACTACCCTTTCCCTGCTCTTGTTGTGTAAGTGAGACAATGAGCGCACAGATGATTTCTGTGCTATATTTTTCGCAGGTAGTGTTATCCTCTCTCTGTTTTATCTCTTTTTACCAATACGTATTCAGGACTTTTGATCAATATCCCCTGCTCGGTTGCAACGATCTCCACTTTGTTATCGATCGCATACCTTTCTCTGAGATCCTTGGGAATCACCAGTCTGCCAAGCTTATCAAACTCCTTGATAACACCAATCTCACTCATCCCTTCATCCCCTTTCTCTCTAATGCCCCCATTATAACACGCAAAGCCAAGTTTGTCAACTCTTAGAGCGTATTATTCTACACCCATTGTGTAGCTCTTTCATATATAATTGGTTTAACACAATGAGCGTTGGAGGAAAGCACATGATTAAAGGTTTGCCGGAAAAATTACAAATAATGAGAACCAAATTCGGCTATTCGCAAAAGCAGGTTGCAGACATGATCGGAAGCTCGCCATCCATTATATCAGGGTACGAAACAGGCGAAAGAACGCCCAGCACCGAAATGCTGCTTGCGCTTTCAAACCTGTACAAATGCAGTACGGACTATTTGCTTGGAAAAGAAGCGGACACGCAGATTGTTTTGGATTGTGACGGTTTGACCGATACCCAAATACACGCCATCCGGACATTGATCGCTTCTATCAAGCAACACTAAAAAATTCCCACCGCCAAGTGACGGTGGGAATTTTCAAATTATATTACGCAGGCAAGGTATTGTGCACCGGCTCGCGCATTATTTCTGTGCAATATTTTTCGCAGTGGTGTATTCCATCATGCTGGCGCCGCCGTTGACGTCACAAGGCAACGCATCTGCATTTCCGCATGAGCCTTCGTGTGCGTTGTTATACCAGCATTCCTGCTTTTTCTCTTCTACCTTCTTCTTTTTGCCGAAAAGTTTTTTGAAAATATTCATACCGCACCTCCAAAGTTGTTTCCTTTGATTTAATGATACCACACAAAAAAGCGCAAATGCAACAAAAAAGCGCAAAAAAGCACCTCCGCAAAATGCGGAGGTGCAATTTTATTTGAATTGTAATATCAATTACTTCTTCAGAGCAGCCTGTGCAGCAGCCAGTCTTGCGATCGGTACGCGGAAGGGAGAGCAAGAAACGTAGTCCAGGCCAAGGGTATGGCAGAATTCTACGGATGTGGGCTCACCACCGTGCTCACCGCAGATACCAATGTGCAGCTTGCCATAGTTAGCGCGGCCGTCAACGCAAGCCATCTTCATCAGCTTACCAACACCGGTCTGGTCCAGCTTTCCGAAGGGATCGTTCTCGAAGATCTTGCTGTCGTAGTAAGCGCCCAGGAACTTGCCTGCGTCGTCACGGGAGAAGCCAAAGGTCATCTGCGTCAGGTCGTTGGTACCGAAGCAGAAGAAGTCAGCGTTCTGTGCGATCTCGTCAGCGGTCAGGCATGCACGAGGAATCTCGATCATGGTACCAACCTCATACTTGAGCTCTACGCCAGCAGCAGCGATTTCAGCGTCAGCAGTAGCAACTACAACGTTCTTAACGAACTTGTGCTCCTTAACTTCGCCTACCAGAGGAATCATGATCTCGGGAACCATGTTCCAATCGGGATGAGCCTTCTGAACGTTGATAGCCGCGCGGATAACAGCCTTTGTCTGCATTGCTGCGATCTCAGGATAGGTTACCGCAAGACGGCATCCACGGTGACCCATCATGGGGTTGAACTCGTGGAGAGAGGAAATGATTGCCTTGATGTCCTCAACGCTCTTGTTCTGAGCCTTAGCCAGAAGAGCGATGTCCTCATCGGTCGTGGGAACGAACTCGTGAAGAGGCGGGTCAAGGAAACGGATG
>JAZOLE010000118.1:0-13711 GCA_045652835.1 Eubacteriales bacterium
CCAAGTTCACGGGCGGCTGCTTCAAGGTGACCACCCAGAGCGGTACGCAGGTCGTGGGCTGGGATCCTTACGAGGCAGACGTGACCGAGGCTGTCAAGGCAGGGCAGAGCATTGACCTTTGCGTGGTCGGCACGCGTAAGAACGTGTTCGGACCGCTTCACCAGCTGCCCGCTATTGCAGGCGCGTGCGGACCCGGCAACTTTGTCACCGGTGGCGCAAACTGGACGGATGCATACGTGCTGATCGACAGCGGCGCCAAGAGCATTACCTTTACGGTTGAGACCGAGGTATAAAAGCATAACCGCCACACGGGGCGGAAAAAATCCTCCAACGGCATGCCGTTGGAGGATCATTATTGTTTTACCTTTTTTGAAAAAATGTGTCAAATCCCGACAAAAACGCGGTGTTCTTATATGAAGGGTGCTATGCACCGATCAAAGAACGAAAGGAGTTTTTTATGCAAGATCAAGAGATCGTTGCCCTGTATCATCAGCGCGATGAGCGGGCAATCGTGCAAACAGAAACCAAATACGGCGCGTACTGTACGGGAATTGCGCAAAACATCCTGCAGAATATGCAGGACAGTGAGGAGTGCGTCAACGATACGTGGCTGCGCACCTGGAATTCCATTCCGCCCGCAAAGCCCGAAAATCTGAGAACCTACGTAGGGAAGATCACGCGCAATCTTTCCTTGAACCGCTTAGAGTACCGCCACCGCGAAAAGCGCGGCGGGGGAGAGGTCATGCTCGCACTTGACGAGATCGGTGAGGTAGCTGCACCCGACGCAGACCTTGCAGCACAAATCGAGCGCGAGGAGTTTTCGCGCATTCTCAACGCGTTTTTGTGGAGCTTGCCCGAGAGAGATTGCTGCGTGTTCATTCGCCGCTATTACTACTTGGAGAGCGTTGAGCGCATTTCCGAGCGGTACGCCGTCAGCCAAGCCGCCGTATTCAAGATCCTCTCACGCGCGCGAGGCAAGCTGCGTAAGGCATTGGAAGAGGAGGGATACACGGTATGAAAAATCTCCCCTTGCTTCACTGGATGGAGGACATCGATCCCGTGCTGATCGAGCGTGCCGACAACTATCGCCCTGTGCATCGCAAGCCGTATTGGCGCACGGTACTGATTGCGGCAGCTGCGTTGCTGCTTTTGACCGTTGTATTATCCGCATTTGCGGCATGGCGCGTTGATACTTACGTACAAACCGAATATCCCGATATCTATGACGGCACGCTGCTGCACGCACTGGATATCGTGCTGACGCAGGACGAAAACGCAGTTTCCTCGCTGCTTGGTGAGCAAAACAAGCGCGATCTGCACAGCCTGTTCAATGCTTTGCGTGGTGTGATTGATGACGAAAATCAAACAGAAGACCAACAAACCCAGCAAGGACCCTACTCCAAGGGGCTGGAATACCGTTCGCGCGGTGACGGCACGTGTAGTGTGGTTGGCATAGGCGAATGCACAGACCTGCACGTGGTCATTCCCAAAATCTCGCCCGACGGTGAGATAGTGGTGGATATTGCAGAGGGCGCGTTTGAAAATAACATCACCGTGACCAAGGTCACCCTGCCTGATACTGTCAAGACCATTCGCGAGAACGCGTTTTCCGGTTGCAGTAAGCTGGAAAAGATCAACTTGCCCGATAGCGTGACCATGATCGGCACGCAGGCGTTCAGAAGCTGCTGGAGGCTGACCGAGCTGCATATCCCCAAAAATGTGACCGATATTGGGGAAAATATCGTTGGCATGTGTATTATGCTGGAGAGCATCACGGTCGCTCCCGAAAACACCGTATATAAGAGCGAGGAAAACTGCCTGATCGAGATTGCGAGCTGCACCTTGATCGCAGGTTGCCAGGGCAGCGTTATTCCCGATGGTGTAACAAGCATTGCACCGTATGCGTTTTATTGCATCATGGACTTGCGCTCGGTCGCCATTCCCGAGGGCGTGACAAGCATTGGAAAGCAGGCGTTCCTTGGCTGCAGCAGGCTCAGGGAAGTCACGTTGCCTACCACGCTGAAAAGCATTGGCGAGCAAGCCTTTGCGGAGTGCACGGTGCTCAACGGCATAACGCTCTTTGAGGGGCTTGAGAGTATTGGCACTCAGGCATTTGAAAAGTGCGAAAAGCTGACGAGTGTGGCTTTGCCAAATAGCCTAAAGATGATCGACGATGCGGCATTCCTTGATTGCAAGTCGTTGGTCGAGATCAACATTCCGCACGGTATAACAGAAATCGCAGACGATACTTTTTACGGCTGTACCTCGCTGGCGCGCGTATTTATTCCGGATAGTGTGCAAAAAATCGGATCATATGCGTTCTATAATTGCGAGGCTTTGACACAGATCCATATTCCCAATAGCGTTATGACTATCGGGAACTGTGCGTTTAACGGCTGCAGCGCCTTGAGTGCCGTCGATCTTTCGCCGGGCTTGAGCGGGATCGGCACGTACGTCTTTGCCGACTGTGATAGCCTGACCGAGATCACCATACCCACAAGCATTGCGGTAATACCTGCGTATGCATTCTATGATTGTGACGGATTGATCAGCATGACACTCCCCGAAAGCGTTGTCAAAATTGAACAGCAGGCATTTGCCTCCTGCGATGCTTTGGAGTCGGTTTATATTCCTGCCGGTGTGACCAACATCAAGGAGCGTGTCTTTTACAACTGCCCTGAGCTGCACGAGCTGGTGGTAGCCTCGGACAACCCGCAATATAAGGGCGAAGGGAACTGCCTGATCGATACAGAGACCGCTGAGCTGTTATTTGCCAATACGCACAGCGTGATTCCGAGCGGTGTGCGCAAAATTGGCACGTATGCGGTCAGCAATACCACCTTGCGAAGAATCACGCTCCCGGATGGCGTTGAGGTGATTGAGGACTATGCATTATATCGCAACTGGGATATGGTCAGTGTGGTCATTCCCGCAAGCGTGACCAAGATCGGTGATTATGTGTTTGAATTGTGCGTCAATCTCCGTAACGTGTATTATGCAGGTACGGAAGAGCAGTGGGCACAGATCACCGTCGGTCAGGAGAATCAATATCTCTTGGATGCGACCGTGATATTCGAATACGTTCCGGAGTGATAGTACATAAAAACATCCGCCAACGGCACGCGTGCCGTTGGCGGATGTTTTATATGGGAGTAGGAGCGACCTTTGGTCGTCCTGCGTATTCGGGCTGGTCGTGCGCTGCCTCTGTCGGTAGGGGTCGGCGCCCTCGACGATCCCGATAGGCGCAAAGAACATATTGTAGGGACAGGCGTCCTCGACTGTCCGCATTTCCAATGAAATACGCCAACGACTTTTTGCCGTTGGCGGATGTTTTTATATGCAATTAAGCCTCTAAGGTTTTCTTGTAGCCTTCAAGCTTTGCAAGCACGTCAGCCTGATCCTTGCCAAGAAGCAGGAAATAGAACTTGATCTTAGGCTCGGTGCCCGAAGGACGCACCACAATGACGTCGCCGTTTACCAGCTTGAAGTACAGCACGTTGGACTTGGGCAGACCCGTGGGGATCTTTTTGCCTGTTGCCAGCTCGGTAAAGGTCTCGGTCTTGTAGTCACCGAACAGCTCAACAGCCACACCGCCAAACTCTGCAGGGGGATTGTTACGCAGGGTGTCCATCATAGCAGCCATGCGTGCAGCACCGTCCAGACCCTCCATATAGATCTCTACGTTGGTCTCGTAGCAGTAGCCGTAGCGTGCGTACAGACCCTGGAGTGCGTCGCCCAGCGTCATGCCCTTAGCCTTATAGTAAGCGGTCATTTCGCAGATCAGCATGGAAGCCACAACAGCGTCCTTGTCGCGCGCGTAAGTGCCCTTGAGGTAGCCGTAGCTTTCCTCAAAGCCCAGAATAAACGAGCCGTAACCCTTTGCCTCGTAGTTCTTGATGACCTCACCGATAAACTTAAAGCCGGTCAGCACGTTGTGCATGGTCACGTTATGCGCTGCGCAAATGGCAGCTGCAAGCTCGGTAGAAACAATGGTCTTGACAGCGTAAGGATGTGCGGGCATGCTGCCGGTTTCCTCATATGCGGTCAGGATATAGTCAAGCAAAAGCGCGCCCATCTGGTTGCCCGTGATGGTCACAAAAGAGCCGTCAGCGGTTCTTGTCATAACGCCAACGCGGTCTGCATCGGGGTCGGTTGCCACAATCAGGTCGCTGCCTACGCGGTTAGCAATCTCAATACCCAGCTCAAATACCTGCGGATATTCGGGATTGGGCTTGGGCACGGTGGGGAAGTCACCGTCAATGATCATCTGCTCGGGAACGGTGTAAAGGTTCTTAAGACCAATGCGCTTCATAACCTCGGGGACCAGCTTGTGACCGGTACCGTGCAGGGGCGTGTAAACGATAGCAAGATCGTCTGCAACAGCCTTGACAGCCTCGGGATTGACAGCCTGTGCCGTGACTTGTGCCAGATACTTCTCGTCAGTCTCCTCGCCAAGCATGATAATCAAGCCGTCGGCGAGTGCCTTGTCGAAATCAGCCAGCTTTACGTCCTCGAAAATATCCAGCGCTTCCATAGATGCGCTGACCGTGTCCGCATGCTCAGGGGGCAGCTGTGCGCCATCCTCCCAGTAAGCCTTGTAGCCGTTGTACTGCTTGGGGTTATGAGAAGCGGTGATGTTAATGCCCGCCACGCAGCCGTATTCGCGCAGAGCGAAAGAAAGCTCGGGGGTGGGGCGCAGGTCGTCAAACAGATAGGACTTGATGCCTGCAGCAGCAAGCACCTGTGCGGAGGTTTTTGCAAACAGAGCCGAATTGTTGCGGCTGTCGTACGCAATGGCAACGCCGTCCGCAGCGCGACCTTCCTTGATGATCAAATTAGCAAGTCCCTGCGTTGCATATGCAACCGTGTGCACGTTCATAGCGTTCATGCCGGTCTTCATAATGCCGCGCAAGCCGGCAGTGCCGAAAGAAAGGTATGAGGTAAAGCGCAAACGGATTTCGCCGTCGTCCTCTGCAATGGCGCGCAGCTCGGCTTTCTCAGCTTCGCTGAGCTTATCGCTCTCCAGCCAACGCAGATAGTTGTTCATGTACTGTTCCATGATCGCGTTCTCCTTTATTTGTGTTATTTTAGTCTTGCAGATTCTGTTCAAGAGCCTGTGCCAGCTGATCGGGGCAGGAGGTAGACTTAAAGCCGCACTTGATGCCGCGCAGACGGCGAATGGCTTCCCCCACTTCCATGCCAATGACCAAAGCGGCGACTCCCTGCGTGTTACCGTTGCAGCCGCCCGTAAAAGCAGCGCCGGTGATGATACCGTCCTCAATGACGAGGTCGATCTGTCGAGCGCAAACGCCCGAGGTCTTGTAAGAGATGGTTTGTTTCATAGTATGCATTCCTTTTATGTTTTATTTTTTATTTGATCGTGTAAAACCCGACAGGGGTGATATCCGTGCAGAACAGCAGCAGATACAATACAAACGGGTAAAACGACGAAGGTTCAACCGAAAATCGCAAGCGGAACAGCTGGCTGTCCTGACCCTCGTAGGTAGCGGCGTGCAAAAGCGCGTGTCCGCAAAGCGCGGCAATGCCAATCAGCTTGCCCGTATCGTCAGGGGAGGCGGGGGAGAGCAGAAAATCGATGCAACGCCGTGATGTGGGTTGCGCGGGTGCCAGCGTTCTGCGCACCAGCGCAAAGGCGGTGCTGCCGCTTTGCGGTGTGGGCACGTAGCAAAGCGCGCAAATGCGCAGATCATAAAGCTCAATCTGCCGCAAAAGTCCTGCCATCACGCCGTCTGCCGTGGATTCTATGGGCAGGATGCCAAACTCGCAAAGGCCGCTGTGCACCTCTTGGCAAACGTCCTCAAAGCCGTGGAAATATGCCACTCTGCGCCCCTTGATAAAGCCAGTCAGCTCCATAAAGGCTTGCTCTGCGTAGCTGTTTGCCACGTAAGCCACGCGTCCGTAAGCCTCGGGAGAGACAGCCTCGTGCTCGCCAAACAACGCAGCAAAGGCTTGCTCATAGCCTGCGGGATAGCGTGCGGCAAGCTCGGTGCAAAGCGCAAGCGTGTCCGCAGATTGCGCAGCGGCTGCGTAGCAATTCTGTGCCTGTTCGGTGGAAAGCAGCTGCTCGCAAAGCAAAAGCAGCCTGTCACGATCGGCAAGCGTGTCGGCATCCAGTGCCGCAATCAGCTCGCCTAACCAAAAAGCGCGTGCGCGGTGCTGCGCGGCATGCCGTTGGTCAAGCTCAGCAAGGTTTTGCCGTACGTTTTCTGTCGGATCCTGCTGTGCGCCCATTGCGTAAGCAAGGAAATCCCCGTTCATTTATAAAAGCTCCAAAAGCGAGAAGCTGCCTGCCAGGAAAGCTTGAAGCTCCTCGGCACTCAGCTTGCGCTGTGCCAAAAGCGAGAGGGAATAGATCTGACGCGCCAGCAGCTCTGCCTTGTCCGCGTCGGTCTCTGAAAGCGTTAAAAGCTTGGTGTAAAGCGAGGAGGCGGTGTTGATGACCAGCGAATACTCCAGCGGGAACTCCATGGGAGCAGAGCCGGTGCTCATGGCGTACATGCGCATCATCTCAGCCATACGCGAGGATTCCTCGGTCACGCCCAGCATAGCGGGTACGCCTGCATCCTTGAGCGGTGCATAGGTCACACCCAGCTGCTCGTTGCCGCTTACGCGTTGGAACAGCTCGGTCAGCGCGGGCTGATCGCTTACGTCGCCATCACCCTTGAGTGCATCCGCCACGTCCGAGTCAATGCGCTTGAACTTCACGTCATCGCGGTAAGACTCCAGCGCGGACATAAACTGGGTATCCAGCGTCTTTTCCAGTACCGCAACGGAAATGCCTTGCGCGGCAAACATGGAAATGTATTGCGCCTGCTGCGCCTTGTCGGTGGTGTAGTAGACCACGCCCTCGTGCTTTTCCTTTGCGGCTTCGAGGTACTCGTCAACCGTGACGTGCTTGCCGTCGGTCAAGCAAAGCAGCAGGCTGCCCTTAACGCGGTCATAGAACTTGCGGTCACGAATACAAGCATACTCCACGAAAATACGCATGTCGTTCCAGATGTTTTCGTACTGCTCTCGCTCCAAGTTGCAAAGAGAGCAGAGCTTGTCCGCCACCTTTTTGACAATGTGATTGCCAACCTTGGTTACGTAGGTATTGTTTTGCAGGTAGCTGCGGGATACGTTGAGCGGCAGCTCGGGGCAATCCAAGACGCCGCGCAGCATCAGAAGATAATCGGGAATGACCTCCTTGATGTTGTCGGCAACGAATACCTGATTGTAGTACAGCTTGACCTGACCCTCGACCGATTCGTATTCGGACGAGATGCGGGGGAAGTAAAGAATACCCTTAAAATTCAAGGGGTAATCTGCATTGATGTGAATGTGGAACAGAGGCTGCTTGAAGTCGGAGAATACCTTGTTATAAAACTCGTCGTACTGCTCTTTGGTGCAATCCGAGGGATTGGCTTGCCACAGGGGAGTTGTGTCATTGATCGGCTTTTGTTCGCTTTCATCCTCAGTGTCTGCCTCTTCGAAGTAGATCTCCACGGGCATAAACGCGCAGTATTTGCCCAGCATACCCATCAGCCTTGCGCGATCGAGATATTCGCTCTCCTGTTCGCAGATATGCATGATCACGGCAGTGCCGCGCTCCTGCTTATCGCAAGGCTCGGTGCTCCAGCTGCCCTCACCGTCGCAGATCCAATGCACGGCAGGCGCGTCGGTAAAGGACTTAGTGTAGATCTCTACGCTGTCGGATACCATAAACGCAGAGTAGAAGCCAAGACCAAAGTGACCGATAATGCCGTTTGCAGCACCCTCACCCTCGTACTTGCGAATAAACTCAAAAGCACCCGAAAGCGCAATATTGCAAATGTATTTTTCCAGCTCCTCGGCAGTCATGCCAATGCCGTTATCCGACACGCTGATGGTGCGCGCATCCTTGTCAAGTGTAACGGTGATGCGATAGGCGTCGTCATCACTCGGAATTTCACCGAGTGATTGCAATCTTTTATATTTGGTTACCGCGTCGGTCGCGTTGGAAACGATCTCGCGCAGAAAGATATCCTTTTCGGAGTAAAGCCATTTTTTGATGATGGGGAAGATGTGCTCGGTATCAACCGAGATGCCCCCTCTTTTTACGTTGTTTGTGTCCATGTCATACCTCGTTGACGGTTATTCTTGTGTGTTGTCGGTTTCGGAAGCATCATCCTGCGGCGTCGTGTTTTCCTGATCGGTTACGTCGGTGCTGATAGATTGCGCAGCCTGCTTTTGTGCTTCTGCCTGCAGCTTGCGCAGCTGCTTTTGCTCGCGGCGCTTGTCTATCATCTTTTTGAGCTTGCTGTGCTCGTAATAGTATGCCAGCTTTCTGTTCTGGTAGTGTACTGCAAAGTCGATCTCGTCCTCGGTAGCAGCCCCTCGGTAATATTCCGCAGTATCGATCGGCAAGCCTTTTTTGGTCAATCTTGCTTCAATGAACATTTTGCCAAGCTCTACCATGACTGCAAACAGAGGAACAGAAACGATCAGGGCAATCGGATTACCATGGAAGATGGTACCCATGACAATAATCGAGATCAGCACGCAAAGTGCGCTGACGCCCATCTGGTCGCCCAGAATTTTGGGGCTGATGATATTGCCTTCAAGCTGCTGAATGATCAGTACAAGCAGGACGTACAAAAGGAACTTGGAGGGATTGGTGATCAGAATGATAAAGCCACCGGGGATAGCTCCGATGAACGGGCCGACAACCGGAATGATATCAGTTATGCCGATCATGACCGAGATCAGCACGAAATATTCGGAAACGTCAAAGATCCAGAAGGAGAGCAGACACATAACAAAGATGATGGCTGCATCCAGCAGCTTGCCCTCAATGTAGCTGCCAAAGGATCTGTTGATGATGCCCAGCACGTTGTTGATGAACTTATTCTGCTCGTAGGTAAAGATGGCTTTGCGCAATTTTTTGACTTGAGCCAAACGCGTTTCCTTGGTGGCAAGCAGGTGGAAGGCGATCAGAATGCTGAAGAATGCATCGATGATGAATACGTAGACCTTGTTGATCAGGGTTCCGGTGTAGGGGAACAGCTTATCCATGATCTTCTTGAGCAAAGAGGAATTGTTGTCATCAAAAATGCCCATGAATTGCTCAAGCAAGCTTTTGGAGGAGTCAAAGATGGAATTGATTGCATTGGTGACTGCAATTTTGATCTCCTCGGGGCTGATGTATTGCGTGCCATCAGCAGTATTCTGTCCCATCAGCTTTTCAAGGCGGATAATGCCGTTGTTGATCAGCGAAATGATTTCTTCAAGATAGGTGTCATAGTTGGCAATCAGGCGCTGAATGCTTCTCAGAATTTCGGGAACCAAAATACCCAAGAACAGGGCAATGCCCGAAAGTACGATCAGCGTGGTCATAAACAGGGAAAGCGCACGGCGCAATCCTGGGAATTTGACCTTTTTGAATACGTAATTATCGAAAATTTTCATGATCGGGTTACATAGGTATGCAATACAGAAGCCGTACACCACGGGTGCAAAGATGACCCAGACGCGTCCGATGAAATCCTTAATGGCGCCGATATTGACGATGGCATAGAGCAAAACGCCCACTATTGCGACGGCGAGTGCGGCGATCATATAAATTTTTTGTCCCTTGAGCTTTTGCGTTTGCATAGTTGTCTCCCGATATGTAGTATGTGCTGTGCGGTGCATAAAATACCGCACATTAAATTATATACCAAATAAGCCGATTCGTCAAGGGATTGCAGACAAGATTTCACCGTTTCAGACTAATTTTAATAATGCGTACACACTTTTTTCTCTTGCCAAAGCGCTTGCTCTGTGTTATAATCAAAGCAGAGAGAAAAATGAGAGGAGGAGCGCGAATGGAATTGCGTGCATATGCCAAAATCAATTTGTACTTAGACGTGACCGCCAAGCGTGCGGACGGGTATCACGATATTCTCAGCATCATGCAAACGGTGGATCTGTATGATGAGGTGAGCGTAAACGTATACGAGAATCAGAGCGGTGGCATTGTGCTGCATTGCGGTGCAGACCTGCCTTGTGACGCGCGTAATTTGGCATACAGAGCGGCAGACGCTTATTTTGCGGGCAGCGTGCCTTGCAAAATTGCAATAGATATCAAAAAAAACATCCCCATGCAGGCGGGGCTTGCAGGGGGCAGCGCGGATTGCGCAGCGGTCCTGCGTGCGCTCAATACGCATTATGCTCGTTATAGCGAGTGTGAATTGCTTGCCCTTGGTGCACGCCTTGGCGCGGACGTGCCGTTTTGCCTTGAGGGTGGCACGCGCATCACGCGTGGCATCGGAGAGATCATGCAGCCCTGCGCACCCATGCCGGATTGCTATCTTGTGATTGCGCGAGGCGGCGATGGCATCAGCACACCTTGGGCGTACGGTGCATTGGATGCCAAATACGGTGACTTCTCAAAGCAGGGAGCAGAGAGCGAAGGGCGCCTTGCGCGCGTCACTCATGCCATGCAGGCAGGCGATCTTGCGGCTATGGCGGATGCCATGTATAACCTGTTTGAATCGGTTGTGCTGCCCGTACACGAGGTCGCAAGAATCGCCAAGCAGGATATGCTCAACGGTGGCGCGATCGGTGCCATGATGAGCGGTAGCGGACCCAGCGTAGTGGGCATTTTTACAGAGCAAGATGCCGCGCAGCGCGTGCGTGACGTCATTGCAGCCCGGGGCATAGCAGCATTTGTGTGCAAGCCGGTGAATTGAGTTTATAACAACCCCGGTGATAAAGATTTTGGTCGAGCTTTTGCAAAAGCTCGCAGGTTCCAAGGGCAGCGCCCTTGGTCGCTCGTCGCAACGAGCGAAATGTGTTTTCGCCGTTTTGATTTGCGAAGCAAATATGTTCTTCTTTTGCGGCTACTTGCTCAAAAAAGAACGGAAATATATTCTTCAACGCAAAGAAAAAGGAAGTCGCTTATCATAAGCAACTTCCTTTTTTGTCTGTATGAGTTTATTCCAGCGCAGTCTTGACCGCATCCGTTGCAGCTGTCGTATCCGCGTCGGTCAGCATGGTGAATACCACGTAATTGCCAAAGACAAAGACCTGTGCGTTTTCCAGCTTGGTCTTTTCTGCAGGGTCATACATTTCAAGGAATACCTCCAGCTCGACCTGCAGCGCTTGCGCGTACTTTTCCACCTCAGCCTTGACAGCGTTTACGTCGCCACCTTCCTTAACGCGGAAGATGCCAAACTCGTCAACCGTCTGAGAGGAGGTAGATACGCAGATCGTCCATTCCTGCACGTTGTCGGTAATGACGTCGGGAGTAGTAAATTCAAGGGATACGTAATCCGCGTCGGTAGCGGTAAAGCCGCCCTGAGTGGAAACCGCGCCTAAAACTGCAGAGGAGAGGTCGCTTACCGCAACGTCCGAGCGGTAAGAGGAGCAAGCGGAAAGGGTAAGAGCCAGGCAGAGCAGCAGAGCTGCGATCAAAGTAAGTTTTTTCATGTTGTATCTCCTTGTCTTTTATTCAGTGTAGCCGTGTGTGCGGATATATTGCAGAACTGCCTTGTAAGCTTCTGCCGTCATGTGAATGCCGTCGCCGCTGTCATAGAGCGCGATCATTGCGCCATTGCTGTTTTTGAGTATGCTTGCCGTGTCAAGATATTTGCAGCCGTGCTCTGCAGCGATCTGCTTGACCCAGCCGTTTGCGGTATCGATCTTGGCGTTGGTAATGCCGTGACCGCCTGCGTCATAGCCCTCGGTAACAGGGAAGATGGACTGCAGTATGATCTTTGTCTCGGGGCTTGCAGCCTTGATTGCACCGATCAGCTTGCCGTAATACGCCTTGAATTGGGTCTCGGTACAGAACGAAACACCGTTAACTCCCAGCGTGATCACCATATATTTGGGTTTTTCCTGCGCTGCTGCATCGGCAACGGTCATTTCGGTGTCGGTCACGGGATATACGATGGTGGTCTTGTGAATGTTGCCGTCCAGGGTCAGCGTGCCAAGTGCGCCGGACCAAACTTGCTTGGTCTGCTTGCCGCCCGTGAGCACTGCGCGGTTGATCATGTGGTAGGTGGTGGAGTCACCAAGGAAAATCATGCTGTCAATATACTCCTGACCCATGTCTGCGGTCTGTCCAAGTGTAACCGAAGGGTCAGGCACGGTGTTTGCGGGAACGTCGCTCGTATCGGTTTGGGTGTCCTGCGCGGGCCTGTCGGGGCGAGAAGAGCCAAACAGGGGAGTGTCGGTCACCACAGCCACGATGCCCCAAGCACAAAGCAGGAGCAGCGAGCAAGTCAGCAGCGCAATGATGACGATGACAAGTGTTTTGATAGTGGAATCTAAATTCATAATCGGGATTATCTCCGTTTCTGTTCATTGGTGGATGCATAAACGCTTCGGCTACGCTTGGCTTCTGCCTTGCGCTGCTTTGCATGGCGTATTGCAAGAAATGCGCCAAAACAGACGGCGTACAGCAGTATGCTCAGCATGGCAAACAGCGTCAAGGATCTACTTGGCGTGCCAATGTCCGAAAAGCGAGCGTAGATGCATAAATAAAAGCCGCCCAGCGTCAGTGCCGCATGAATGATCACGCGCCAGAAGAGCGAAAAATTGGCATTTGCATAAATGACGTTCGCAGCCGCGAAAAACGCGCAAAAGGCAAGAATGAGAAAATAGGATGCCGTGGCAAACGAGGTCATGTTACCAAGCAGCACAAACAGCATAGCCGCGCTGAAAAGCACGGTGTTGTAGATGCAGGTGTGTATGAGGAATGCTTTGATGAAAGTCTTGAATTTCATGGTCGTGTCCTTTACGTATACAGATATATATACTTTACCACAAAACGCGCATAAATGCAAGAGAGCGACCAAAAATTCACGAAACCTTTACATGATTACCTTGGGAGATAATCATTATGAATATATTCAAATAATTATGCATAATTGTGTTGACTTTTTTCGCGCGAGGGTGTATAATATAAGTTATAATGGAATTATAATGACTATTTATGTCCAAAAGAGTGCGAAAGGAAACAAACATGGCACAATTAAGCAGAAAAATGCAAAGAGAGGCAGTGTTTTCGCTGCTGTTCGAAAGAGATTTCAGACGTGACGAGACCCCCGAGGAGGTATTTGCTACCTGGTGTGAGCAAAACGGTGAGCCCGAGGGCACTTACGTAAAGGACACCTTTTTTGGTGTTTGCGAAAAGCAGGACGAGATCGACGCGACCATCGAGCGTCACTCCAACGGCTGGAAGGTTGCAAGACTGACCCGCGTTTCCCGTGCGGTCATTCGTCTGTGCGTGTACGAAATGGCGTGCGTAACCGACGTTCCCGCAACCGTTGCCATCAACGAGGCAATCGAGCTTTCCAAGAAGTATGACGATGACAAGGCGCGTTCCTTTGTCAACGGTGTACTCAACGGCATTAAGGCAGAGTATGACGCAAAGTAAGCCCTTATGCTTTGTCGGCTTTGATACCAGCAACTACACCACCTCCGCAGCGGTGTGCACCGCCGAGGGGGAGGTTATAGCCAATATCAAAAGCCCCTTGCCCGTGGAGGCGGGTGCTTGTGGCCTTAGGCAGAGTGATGCGGTGTTTGCGCACCTGAAAAACCTGCCCGACGTTTGCGAGCAGCTGCGTGCCGTAACTGCCGACTATACTGTGGCTGCGGTGGGGTATTCCGCCTTTCCGCGTGACGCCAAGGATTCCTACATGCCTTGCTTTTTGGCGGGTAAGACGGCTGCAACCGCCTTTGC
>JAZOLE010000119.1:0-2334 GCA_045652835.1 Eubacteriales bacterium
GCGCGGTCAAATTTTGAACCGATGCCCGGAATGTGCTCCGAGGTGTGGAAGTCTAAGTGAACCTGTCTTTGCGGCAAGGTGTGCATAAAATTACCCCCTTTAGGTTTGTTTGATTTTATTCTATCACAGATTTTCCCAAAAAGCAAGAAAAAAATTGCAGCCGCCGCACATCCGCCTGCAATTTTTCGTAGGGCGGGGGCTTGCTCCCACCGCCTATGAAGTAGAAAAAACGCTCGAAAGAGCGTTTTTTCTGTATTTTATTGTAACAGGCGATCACTGATCGCCCCTACTACTGTTGATAAATTTATTCCTTATAACAAAAGGGTAAAGCTGTAGGGGCGATCAGTGATCGCCCGCCCCGTAGGGCTCAGCCTTGCTCCCGCCGCTTTGTAGTAATACAAAAACATAACGGGCTGACGCTTTTGCGTCAGCCCGTTATTTTGTAGGGACCGGCGTCCTCGACGGTCCGAAATTAGTCGGTGGTGTAGTTATCGAAGTAACCCTGAATGAATACGATAGGCGTACCCTTGTCACCCGAGCCGGAGGTCAGGTCGCAAAGCGAGCCGATCAGGTCGGTCAGGCGGCGGGGGGTGGTGCCCTCGGAAGCCATCTGTCCTACCAGATTGCCGTCCTTTTCGGTGATCTTCTGCTTGATCGCTTCTTTGAGCTCGTCGCCGGACAGGGCAGAGAACTCGTTGTCAGCCAGATACTTGAGCTTGAGCTCGTTGGGTGTACCCTCCAAGCCCTTGGTGTATGCAGGAGCAACAACCGGGTCAGCCAGCTCCCAGATCTTGCCTACGGGATCCTTAAACGCGCCGTCACCGTAAACCATGACTTCCATTACCTTGCCGGTTGCCTCGTACAGCTTCTTCTGAATCGAATCAACCACAGCCTGACAATCTCTGGGGAACAGCTTTACCTGATCCTCGGTTGCCTTGTTGGAGCCAAGCAGACCGTAATGCTCGTTGTAGCCGCTGCCGTTTACGCTCTCGTTGAGAATATCGTCAAGACCCAGCGCAATCTCTGCACCTGCAGCCTTGAGCATACGCTTGGTGCGTGCTCTGGTGTGGATGTCGCAGCAAAGCACGGTCTTGGTGTAATCAAGGATAGCCTTGGGGTTGTTAGCAAAAATGATCTCGCAGTCAGCGCCCGACTCGCGGATGAGCTGCTCGTAGTATTCCACGTAGTCCACGCCGGTAAAGGTGTGCTTCTCATAGCCGAAAAGCTCACGGTACTGAGAGAGTGTCAGCACGTCGCGGTAAGGATCAACGCCCTTTTCGTCCATCATTTCCACGCTGATCAAGTGGTTACCAACCTCGTCGGAGGGGTAGGAAAGCATCAGCACGATCTTATCTGCACCCTTAGCAATACCGCGCAGGCAGATCGCAAAGCGGTTACGGCTCAGAATGGGGAAGATTACGCCAACCGTGCCGCCGCCAAGCTTGGCGCGAACGTCGGTGGCAATGTCGTCAACAGACGCATAGTTGCCCTGTGCACGGGCCACAACAGCCTCGGTCATAGCCACGATATCTCTGTCATGGAATGCAAAGCCTGCGTCAGCAGATGCGTCAAGAATACAAGAGGTAACGATTTGAGTGATGTCATCACCCTGACGGATGATGGGCGCGCGAACACCGCGCGAAATGGTGCCGATCATGCGACTCATAGTTTATTTCTCCTTTACAAGTGCCGTTTGCGCCTAAAATCAGCGTTTGCGGCAGTGTACAAATTTAACCACAGTATATTATAACACTAAATGCGCTGCAATGCAAGATTTTTTGCAAAAAAATTCAGATTTTTTGAGAAAAAAAGCCCGAAGCATGCGCTTCGGGCTGATTTTACTTTTTGGTCTTGTAATGCGAGAGCTGAGCTCTTTCTTCTTTTTTAAGCTTTTCGGTGATTGCCATGTTCTCGATCATCAGCTTGACAATGCGCTCCATGGTGGAGTTTTCGGAGTAGTCGGCAACGCAGACGTAATTGATGCGGTCGTCGTCAACAAGCGGCTTGACCGTGTCGCCCTTGCCCTCGGGATACACCGCGATCGATTTACCGCCGCGCTCCTTGACCATCTTCATGCAGGGAATATCGGTCATTCCGTCGCCTACGTAGATCATGTTCTGATATGCGATGCGGCGCAGGCTTTCGTCCTGCTCGCGGTTGAGGTTGTAGTCGTCGGTCAGGTCGAGAATGCCCTTGGAAATGCGGTAGATATACTGGGTCTTGAGCGTGTAGTTGATGGCGTGCGCAGGCCATACCGCCTCACCGTTCTGGTCATAGACGTATCTGCAGGCAAATACCTTTTTGAAATATTTCGCAATAGGCGTACCCTGAATG
>JAZOLE010000120.1:0-1849 GCA_045652835.1 Eubacteriales bacterium
GAGCCAGCGCGGCAGCAATCATTGCCACACGGAAGATCGGCTTTTTGCGCATGGGCACGGGGGCTTCGGCGCGTTCGATCAGATCAAAATCGATCTCGCTCATCACTTCAAACAAAAATTCGTTGGTCATAGCGTAAAGCCCTCCTCTTGCACAAAGATTTTGAGCTTTTGCCTTGTACGGGAAAGGATTTTGAAGACGTTGGCTGTGCTGATGCCGTATCGCTTTGCAATGCTTTCCACGCTATCCACGTGATAGTAGCGGCGAATGAAAATATTGCACTCGCGCTCGGGAAGCGCACGCAAAAAGCGGTTGAGCGCCTCGGCAAACACCAACTTATCGTAATAGCTGCGCACGTCCGCATCGGGATCTGCCACCTCGGCAAGCTCGTCAAGCGCAAGCGTTGCCTCGCTGCCGCCGCGCTTGCCGCGGTGCTTGCTCTTATAGCGGTTGATCGAAAGATTGCGCGTAATGCGCCCAACGTAGGTTTTGAGCACGTCGGGGCATGCGGGAGGAATAGAGTTCCATGCAACCAGCCACGTATCGTTCACGCACTCCTCGCTATCCTGCATATTCTTCAAAATATTTTGCGCAATCCCAAGGCAATACGTGCCGTATTGCTGCTCGGTGATAGCGATTGCACGCTCGTCGCGCGCGCGATAAAGTGCGGTGTTCTGCTGATCCTTCATAGCTTATTCCTCCTTCCCTGCATTGCTTTGCTGCATAAGCTGCTTGCGCAGTATTCTTTTTGCCCTGTAAATGCGACCGTTGACCACGTTTTGCCCAAGCCCTAAAATGGCAGCGATCTCTGTGTTCTTTTTATTTTCAAAGTATTTGAGCAATATGACCTCGCGATATCTCTGCTCCAGCGCGTCCACCGCGCGTCTGATCTCTGCGGAGTCTTCCTCTCTTGCCATCAGCAAGGCAAGATCGCACTCGCCTGCATCCACAAAGCTGTCGGCATCCGAGCCCTCGAGCAGCATAGCAGTCCTGCGCTTCTTTTTATGATAATGATTGACCACCACGTTGCGCGTATACACGTGAATGAGCGCAGCGGTCGCCTCGCTGTGCGGCTGTGCAAACACCTCGGCATTCAGGCAAACGCGGTAAAATGCCTCCTGCACCGCATCCTCGGCATCCTGTCTGTTGCGCAGCACGGCATACGCCTTTTGATACATTTGTCCGTAATACAGCTCGTAGATCACGGTCAAGGTCTTGCGCTGCTCCGCACTCAGATCGGGCAACGCAATGCGTTGTTTATCATGCATGATATGCTCCCCCAAAAGTCTTTCTACTTACATACACAACTTTTGTGCGTTTTTTTGACAGCGTTCGAAAAACTTTTTGGAAAATATTTTCACGCTTGCATATATTAACAAGGGAGAGCGGCTAAAAATTTGCTTTTTATAAAAAATATTTAAAAAATTCGGGGGCGTTTGCTATCAAGCAAACGCCCTGAAATTATTGATAGATCACGTTTTCCTTGCCAAGCAGGTCGATCAGCTGCTGCATGACAAACGGTGAGAGCGCAATTCCCTTTTCGTGCGGGATATACGCCTTGGTCGCGCTGTTGTAGAATACCAGCGGCACGGTCAGACCCTCGTCAAAGATCTCGGCTAAATTGCGCGCCTTGCGGTAAAGCAGCCCCTCGGTATCGGGTACGCGCAGGTAGAGCTTTTTGATTTTGGGTTTTGGGGTGGGTTGACGGGCGGATATGGAATCCGCCCCTACGGTGTCACGGTTGGGCGCGGGCGATTCGTGAATCGCCCCTACGGTATTATGGGTGGACGCGGGTGTGGGTTGACGGGCGGATATGGAATCCGCCCCTACGGTATTTTTTGGAGGCGCGGG
>JAZOLE010000121.1:0-27481 GCA_045652835.1 Eubacteriales bacterium
TTGCGTACAACAGACGCAACGAGCACGGTCATATCCCAATCCCCGACTAAGTAATCCACCCCCGACAGCCCCGGCTTGCGCCGCGACTGTTTTGCTTTTTGTGTGGGCAAACGAAGAGGAAATATCTTCCTGCGCGCGTCCCACTTGTCAAAATTCTCGCTATATGGTAAAATAATTTTGAAAAAGCAGGCAAAAGGCGTGTACGGTTTGCAAAAAACGGTGTCTTTATAGGTGAAGGATCCTTACAATCTACCAAAAGGAGGTGCAGCATGGCAAGAATACAACGAGAAGCGTATCTGTCCGACGAGCAGATCATCGATCTGTACTTTGCACGCGAGGAGCGGGCAATTGCAGAGACCGACAAAAAATATTGCCAGTATCTGTATACTGTAGCGTACAACATTCTTGCCAACGAGCAGGACGTGGAAGAATGCTTGCAGGACACTTATTTGCGCACGTGGAACGCGATTCCTCCGGATCGCCCCAAGCTTTTTCATGCGTATTTGGCAAAGATCACGCGCAACGTTTCGCTCAACCGCTACAAGGCGGCAAAGCGGCAGAAGCGCGTGCCCTGCGAAGTCAGCGTTTCGCTTGACGAGCTTGGCGAATGCGTATCCGGTGAACAAGAGCTTGCGCACGAGCTGAAATCAAAGGCGATTGCGCAGGTGATCAGCCGTTACTTGGAAAGCGTATCCGATCGCCGCATGTACGTATTTGTGTCACGCTATTTCTATTCTCTGACCATTCCGCAGATCGCAAAGAGACTTTCATGCAGCACTACCTTGGTCAATAAGGAGCTTACCGAGATTCGGCGAGAGCTTCGCAAATGTTTGGATAAGGAGGGCATCGATATATGAATAAGGAACTGCTTTTTGACGCGGTTGGCGAGATCGATGATGGCATATTAGACCGTTACCGCCGCATGGATATGCGTCTGGCGCGTAAGCATGCACGTAAAAAGAACGTCATACGCGTGCTTGCCGTGGCGGCATGCCTTGCAATTTTGATCAGTGCGTGCGTGCCCGTGGGCATGCTGATTGCAAGTATTGAAAAAGAACCACCCGTGGTGAATCCGGGAGAGATCGTTTGGCCCGAGCAGTCGAGCGACGGGCAGGAAACGACGAGCAATGAGAACTCGACTAACGCAGAGGATGGCACCGCGCCCGTAGCACCCGACACCACGACAGATTCGGGTGAGGACGCGACCGACCCCCCGGACGTGCCCCAGCCGCCCGAATCCATCGACCTGCGCAGTACAGCCGAGCTTGAAAAAATGCGCGAGATGATTCTTTGCCGGGACGAGCAGGAGCTGGAGCAATACCTGTCAAGCGTGATGGGCGGCGGTGCGCAAAGCCGTCAGGATCTGATCGATTTTGTAAATCTGGTGGACACGACACCTTTTGTACACCTTTTGCAAGGTGAGATCACGTGGCTGAACTACTCCGAGGGGGTCAGCGTTGACACGGGCGAGCCTTACGAGACGTTTTACGTGACGGTGGAAGCCGACAACGGTGAATGGGTACGCTGCACGTACTCGTGGACAAAGCAGGATACCGCAGCGCGCCTGACTGCCGTGCTGGATGCACTTGGCGGAGACATGGGCATGGACGGTCCTGTGCTGACAGATGACCACCGCATGCTTTTGCTTGCGCAGCAGCGCGAGCCGCACCCGTCGGGCACGGGCGATACGGTTACGTGGTGGGGCGAGGTTGACGGGAACTTCATTGAGATCTGCTACTACGTTGACAGCCAAAAAGAGGTCAAGGCATCCGAGCTGTTTGGCTCGTTGGAGGTTACGGGTATTATTGAGCAGATCATCCAACCGCCCATAGAAGACCCCAAATATGCATGGGAGAATACGCAGTTCGGCGCGTTTTTGGAGCAACCGGAATACCATGCGTATCTGACCTATGACAGTACGCCGTCTCCCCAGCTTGATCCGTTTGTCAAGGATATCGACGTGGAAGGCAAGAACTATATCGACGCCAACGCCCCCAAGGAAAGAACGCTGACGCTGCATGGCGTGGAGTATGCTTTGACGTATAGCTATTCCACCACGCAGGATCTTGTCCTGCAGGCAACGCACTATTACACCGGCAAGACCGCGGACGGCAGAAAATACCAGGCGCGCTTTGACCTGGAAACCGGCGAATGCGTGATGTTCCGGCTTGAAGGCGGGCTTGTGGACGCGAGCATTTACGAAGATCTATATACCGCTGAAACGGAATACTTGAAAACTCTGGTAAGTGATCTTGATCAATATGATTCCGGTGTCCATGTATCTTATCAAGGGGAAGATTTGTACGGTTATACCAGAAGAATCAGTGGCTATGAGTCCTGTGATGCCGTATATGTATTGTACGATAGCGAGTACCGTGTCATCGAGGGCTTTATGCTGGCCTATACCGGCTCGTTGCGTTTGCTGGATAGCCTGGGTGGCATTCCTGAGTATTTAAAGCAATCTATGATTGATACGCTGGACGGCATGGAGGAAACGAGCAGCTATGCCTATCGCCAATTTAACGGCTTTGTGATCACGCAGGACGGTCGATTGGCGATGGATTGCCAGGTGCAGGTGATGAATGACCTTCCGGGGTATGCAAATCCCGTGTTCGATTCCGCATCCTTGCTGATCTATCTGACCGAGCCTATCAAATAACACAATTTCAGCCGCGGCTTTCGCCGCGGCTGTTTTGCTTTTTGCACGGGCGCGCGCAGGGAAAAATCTTCCTGCACGCGCTCCACTTGTCAAAATGCTTCCCGTATGATAAAATAAATTCGAAAATCCCTGAAAAACTGTGCGTTTTTGGACGCGAATGCGGTCTATATAGATGAAGGGCCCCTGAAACAAGACACAAAGGAGGTGCAGCATGGCAAAAAGACAACTGAATGCGTTTCTTTCGGACGAACAGATCATTGATCTGTATTTTGCCCGAGAGGAGCGTGCGATTGCCGAGACCGATAAGAAATACAGCGCATATTTGCATACCGTCGCGTTCAATATTTTGTCCAACGAGCAGGATGCCGAGGAATGTCTGCAAGATACTTATTTGCGTGTGTGGAATGCAGTTCCGCCCGAGCGTCCTCGTGCGTTCCCGGCGTTTTTGGTCAAGATCACGCGCAATTTGTCCTTGCATCGCTACGAAACCGATCACAGAAAAAAGCGCGTGCCCAGTGCATCATGCGTTCCCTTAGAGGAAGTGCAGGAATTTTTGCCGGGTGAGAACAATCCGGACGCAGAGCTGCAATCCGCGACCGTGATGGCGGTCGTCAATACGTATTTGAAAACTACCACCAAGCGCAGAATGTATATTTTTATCTCGCGGTTTTTCTTCTCCCTGTCTGTTTCGCAGATTGCCGAAAGGCTTTCCTGCAGTCAGACGCTGGTCAGAAGAGAACTTGCCGCGATCAAACTTGAGCTGCGCGAAAAATTAGAACAGGAGGGGATTACAGTATGAAAAGAAAACAGCTTTTCGCAGAACTGACTGAGCTGGAAGATCAGCTTTTAGAGCAGTATTTTACAATGGATCAAGAGCTTGCACGCAAGCATACACGCAAAAGAATCGGTGTGCGCGTCCTTGCCGTAGCGGCTTGCATGGCAATCTTGCTTTGCGCTTGCGTACCCGTGGGCATGCTTGCGCATCCTGCAGGCAGAGCGGTGCTTAAGGGCGACTCCGAGGCACTGACCGAGCAGCTTAACAAAATTGAGGGCTTTCAGCCTTGGCAGGAAAAAACCGCCGAGAAGCTGGAGCAGACTTTGCCCGGGCCCATGTGGGAGCTTTTGCAGACCACGCCTATTATGGACGTGCTGACGCAATCGCAGTATCCTGCGTATGCTATGAAAAATGCGACCTTTGCGCCGTATGCATCGGGAGAAGTTGAGCCCGAGATTCTGGTATACTTTTTAGATGATGAGAGTGGGCACTTTGGCGTAGAGACCGTCATCGATGCAGCCCCCGAGCAGTATGTGGATGACACGGCTCCCGAAACGTTTGTGCTGGAGCACGAGGATGCAAGCTATGAGCTGAGATATGCGTACTCCCAAACGCAGAGCCTTACGCATCAGGCGGTGCACGTGTACGAGCTGCATCAGGATGCTTACACGTATACGGCATACGTTGACGTTGAAGCAGGGGAGTGCATTTACTGGTCTTCTCCCATGCGTGCCGCTGCTGCAGAGCAGGGCGGTGTTCCCGAGGCGGTTATGACGCAGCGTGCATATGACATGCTGGCAGAGTGCGTGCGTGACCCCGAGGCATACGAGCAGCTCACCTATACCGAGGATGGCTTGTATATTTGCGAATATACCAGAAATTTCCTTACCACTTTTGTGCCGTGCGAGGACGCTGAGCCCATTCATCCGGCTCTGCGCAGCTGTGACCGCGCTATCTTTGCATTTGACGGCGCAGGCAATATGGTATCCTTTGACCTTGCGTATTTAGGTGCATTGCGCAACGCAGAAAAGCAAGTGCCCGAGGAGATCTACACCTTGGCGGAAAACTATTTCAGATCCACGTTCCGTGATCAAGAGACTGTTGATTACGTTGCCGACGTGCATGACACCCCCTATGTGGTTGTGATCACGCCCAACGGCGGTCTTGCCCTGAAGCATGAATTCACCTTGGATCTTGTGTTTGGATCCTCTGCGTCGTTGGGATATATTGTACCCATGGCTGCAGGTAAAGCCGAGAATGATTTTGAAAAGGTGGAGATTTCCCAGCCTGACGGTCAGCGCGTGCTGCTGTCTGCAACGACCTCCGAAGGATCTGCTTACAAATATGAATATGATCAGAACGGCAGATTGATCCGCGAGATCCGCAGCGCTTCGGGTGTAGTGAACAGAGAGATTGCGTACACGTATGACGAGTTGGGACAGCTGATTAAAAAGGAAGAATTTGACGGTCAGGGTAATTTGGAGTATTTGTATCTGTATGAATACGATGAGCTTGGACGAGTGGTCTTTGAGCAGGACGGATTTTATAACTGCAAGCGTACCTACACGTATGATGCAAACGGCAACTACGTGAAGTTGACCGAGGACCTCTTTGACGGAAGCGTGAGTGAAACCAAGGTCGAGGTGACCCGGGATGCAGCAGGTAACGTGATCGGCGAAAAGTATTATGAAAACGGAGCGCTTGTGAGTGAACACGCGTATGAATACGATGCGCAAAACCGTTTGCTCAAGCACGTTCAACAGTTTGCAGATGACGGCTTTACGGTAACCTTTGAGTATAAGTATGAGGGAATTCGGACGCTGGAGTATGAGTATAGAGGTGGCACGCTGATATACAGTGCTGTTTCTTACTACAACAGAAACGGTGAGCTTACTTATGGCGAGTATTGCCAGGTAGGCGCAACCGCTCAGGATCGCTGGACAGTTACGTACCATTACGGCTATTTGGGTCAGTGACCGGTAACCCGACAGCCGCGGCGCATGCCGCGGCTGTTTTTTGCTATGGAAAATGTGCCCCATCCACTTGCAAATGCTTGCGTGGTATGCTATAATGAATGCAACCTAATTTCGAAAGGAACGGCTTTTATGAAATTGATGAAGAAAATTACTTCCATTGCTCTGTGTGCGCTGATGCTGGCATCGGTGCTGTCCTTTGCTGTGTTGGCAGCGGGAGAGCCTACCGGCATGGACAAGAGCGCGACCGAGGAGATCAAGGTCAATGGCAAGGGCACGGGTGTCAACCTGACCCAGTATTCGCTGACCGCGGGTTCTGTGTATGCAGACAGCGTCGGTGGATTGCTTAACGTCATTGAGATCGATCCCAAGGATCCCAACGTCTCTCTTCGTGTGATCAACTGCGGCGACTACACATGGTCTAAGGACACCATGGGTAACGCTGCCAACCATCTGAACAGTCTTACGACAGACGGCGTATATATTGCCGCGATGAACGGCGACCCCTGGATCGTGTACCACACCGACTATGACGGTGACGGCAAGACCCCTACCGGCCCTGCAGTAAAGCACGTATCCGTTTCCAGAGGCTTGATGATCAAGAACGGTGAGATCTGGGCAACAGCACAGATTTCGGATGAAAACTACCTTGCCAAGGACGATAACGTCGAGCGCGGCACGCCTGCGGCAAATCAGCCTATTTTTGCTGTCAAGAGTGACGGCACGGCTGTTTTCGGCTGTCCCAATATTGTGATCGATATCAAGAACACCACCAATTCCAAGACCGCAACCGCAGCCGGCATCAACCGTCTGCCTGCACCCAACTCCACGCTGATCTACAATTATCGTGCAGGTGAGACCATGGCGTATGAGGATGCGTATGAGGTCTATATCCAGTGCGAGATCAACACCAACGTAGGTACAACTGCATTTGGTATTGGCAAGCAGGTCAAGGGCAAGGTCACGCATATTTTTGAAAGCGGTGACACAAGCGAGCGTCCTGCGCTGGATGCAAGAACCATTGTCATCTCCGCAAGAGGTAAGGCGATAAACGATCAAAAGGGCAAATATGCGGTAGGCGACACCGTTACCGTTGATTGCACCGTCAAATCCGATAAGATCTATCTCAGCCAGGCATCCGATTGGAGCGACGTGGTTGAGGCAACCGGCGGCTTCTATACGCTGGTTGAAAAGGGTGTGCATAAGGGTCAGGAGCTGACTACCAACTATCCTTGCACCATTGTTGGTGTTAAGAAGGACGGCACTATTATGCTGATCTCCACCACCACCCAGACAGACGGCTCCCGTGCTGCATGCCGCATGAAGAACATGCAGGAAATGGTGGTTGAGCTTGGCTGCTATACCGCGATTATGTTTGACGGCGGTGGATCGACACAGATGGTTACCTTGGAGGGTGACACGTTTGTCAGAAGAACCGCAACGTCGGACGGCAAAAACGCAGTGCGAGGTGTTATCAGCGGCCTTGGCGTTTGGTATCACGGTGCTGACGTTGCCACCACCAACAGCGACACCTTGGGCATTAAATTCCTGGACGGCCTTGGACTGAAGTCCACTTATGGCGAGGTTGAAGATACGAGCGGTCCTCACATCGAGGGCGCCCCCTCTTATTCCTACTACTACGTAGGTGACGTTTCCTTTATCAACGGCAAGGGCGAGAACGGTAGCGATCAGCCCTACACCGAGCTTGTCGGTATGAGAAACCCTGCATACAGCACGGATTGGCCGAGCGAAAAGAAGGAAGCCGAGGCGCGTCAGCCTGCTACCTTGGACGGCAGCACATTGACGCTTGGCGAGGATTGCCTGCTGACCATCAGCGGTTACGCGTTTGCAAACGGCTCGCAGAAGAAGATCTTGTATTCTTTGGATCAAAAGACTTGGTATGAGGTACAGGGCGGCACGTACAGCGATGCTTCTGCCGATCTTGTACAGCAGGTCATGGCAAACGGCTGGATCAAGACCGCGTCTGCAGGACATGCCGTGTTTGAGAACGTTGGTGTGGACCTGAGCGAGTATCAGGGTCAGACCGTGACCGTGTCCTTTGCGGTTACGCCCGGTGCGGACGATAAGGCGCTGCACTTTTTGACCATTGAAAACCTTGCAGTTCCTGCTCCCACTCCCACCACCGAGGAGACCACCGAGCAGCCTACCACCGAGCCTGAATCCACCGAGGCTCCCACCTCAGCGCCCGAAACCACTCCCGAAACCGAACCCGAAACCGAGCCTGTAGCCGAAAAGAAGGGCTGCGGCAGCGTGATCGGCGGTGCGTTTGCACTTGTTGCAATGCTGGCGGTTGCATGCGTGGTAAAGAAGAAGGATTAAATTTTTGATAATACGGGGCTGCCTCGAACAAGAGGCAGCCCCAAATTTGTGTGCGTAACGCTGTAGGCAAACCGCTTGCGTAGGGGCGCATTCCATATGCGCCCGCAATAATTGCGAGGGGCGGATATAGAATCCGCCCCTACGAGGACGCTGGCGGTCGAGAACACAGGCCCCTAAAATGGATGCGTTCTAGTCGCTCCTTTTTCTCTGCCGTTGGCGGATTTTTCTTGCATTTTGTTCTTTGATATGCTATAATGTTCCCAAGAACGGCTTTCGGAGGGTTTCATGAACAAAAAAGTTTGGATATATACAGCGGTTGCGTGCGTGCTGCTGGTCGCCTTTGCGGCTTTGACCGTTGCCTTGACCTGCGTGGATGTGCGTGCTGCGGGAGAGAGTGGGGCAGAGGTTGGCTTTGCCACGCTCAACGAGGCTGTGTTCAAAGCCATTGGGCAAGAGGAGATCGGCTTGAAGCTTTCGGATCTGTGCGGTGCTTTGTTGATCGCTGCCGTGGGCGCGTTTGGCGTCACGGGGCTTGTGCAGGTCATTCGCCGCAAGGGGATCTTGCGCGCGGACAAGGAGCTGTACGTCATGGCAGGGGGATACGTACTGCTGGCGGTGGCGTATCTGTTTTTTGAGATCGTGGTCATCAATTGCCGTCCCGTACTGGAGGACGGGGAGCTTGCCGCGTCCTATCCGTCCAGCCACGCCATGCTGGCTGTCTCGGTTGCAGGCATGGGCGCTGCGTATTTGTTCAAATATCTTAAGCCGAAGGTCTGGCATGGCTCACTCGGTAGCTTTTTGATCGGCCTTGCATGCGTCACGGTGTCCTTGCGCCTGTTTAGCGGCGTGCACTGGCTGACCGATATCGTGGGCGGCGTGCTGCTCGGACTTGTCATTACCTTTGCATATTTGAGTGTGTGTGCCTTGCTTGCGCAGAAAGGGAAGGGGCATGAAGGGTAAAATTTTTCTTTCGCTGATCGTCGGAGGTGCGGGTGGCGTTGCCGCGCTTGTGGTGGGCTTGCTGCTCGCGCCCGAAATCGCGATTTGGCTGGGACTTTTGGCGTTTGCGTTGATCGCAATCGCCATGCACGTCATTCTGTCGATCACCGAGGCGCGCTTGAACAAGCAGTATGCCAAAATCGAGCGTACGCTGCAAAGCCCGGTGATCTATCAAACCATTGCAAACTTCAATCTTGGCGGTAGCGTTGTACACGGCAAGGTGTATCTGTGCCGTGACGGCATTGTGTTTGCCACAATCGAGCATACCCCCTATGCCGTGCAGAAAATCCCCTCGGATCAGCTTGCAAGATACGAGCAGGACGAAATACACCTGCGCCTTTATACCAAGGACGGCAAGGAATACCACCTTGTGCTGCCCGACGCCCCCGAGGTCGTGGAGATCATCAGGAAAAATTATTGGAATGCATAAAAAAGAAGGATTGTCATGGGAATGATAAATTATCGGGGAATTTAGCGAAAATCAAGGATTGTACCACTTGGATGCAGTCCTTGATCGTTTTTTTGAATAGTTGCCGCAGGGGCGGGCGATCACTGATCGCCCCTACGACTGTTTTTGTTTGGGTTTTGCGTATCAAACCCACAGCATAGACACTTGTAGGGGCGATCAGTGATCGCCCGCCCCTGCGGTAATTACTATTTGAAAACATGAAGGGATGCTTTAAAAGCAGCCCTTTGTTCAATTTTCGCCTCTAATTTGTCAGCCCGATATGACAATCCTTCTTTTCTGTTTAGTTATCCTGACTGTCCAGCACGCAATCGATGATGACGGCTACAGCAAGCACAGCCACGGGATCGTACGCGCGGTCATCCACGCTGATCTCGTAAGTGTCTCCCCAAGTAAACCATTGCTTTTGCACCGAGGCGACAAGGCGACCTGCGTCGGTGATCTCATAATCGTGGTCAAAGAAATCACCCTGTACTTCCCAGCCGGGACCCTCGACCGTGTAATACGGCTTGAACATGGAAAATTCCTTGACTACCGTAGCCTCGATCTCGCCATTCTTGACGATGTGGTAGCGCGGACGGAAGCGGAACACCTCCTGCTCAATGCGGTAAAGCTCGTTTCCGTTTCGGTCAAAAACGGTCAGCTTTTTGCCAAACGAGAACAATGCGCCCTTGATGGTGAACAGCTCGTTTTCAAGGCTGTCGTAAACCGAGAAGGAATCGTTCCAGGAAAAGATTTTTTGCTTGATATAAAGCTTCATGATAGCTCCTTTCGTACGCGTTCTGCGTATCTGACGGTTTCCATGGCGTCGCTGCCAAAGTGATCTGCGCCGATGCGTGCGGCATAGTCCGCGGTCAGCACCGCGCCGCCCACAACGATGCGGCAATCGGGGGCTTGCTCGCGAAGCAGCGCAATGGTGCGCTCCATGGCGGGCACGGTGGTGGTCATCAGCGCACTCAAACCGCAAAGCGGTGCGCTATGCGTAAGCACCGCTGCCACAATATCCTCGGCAGGCACGTTGCGGCCAAGGTCAACAACCTTGAAATTGTAGTTTTCCAAGAGTAGCTTGACGATGTTTTTGCCGATATCGTGCACGTCGCCCTCCACCGTTGCAAGCACAAAGGGCATCTGCGTGCCGTCCTCGTCACTTTGCGTGCTTGCCTGCGCCTTGATGCGTGCAAAGGCTGCCTTGGCGGCTTCTGCGGCAAGCAACAGCTGGGGCAGGTAAAGCTGCTTTGCTTCAAAGCGCGCGCCTACCAAGTCCAGCACGGGAATGATGTGGGTGTTGATGATATCCAAGGGCGCGTGTGTTTGAAGCAGCGCGTCTGTCTCTCGCGCGGCTACTTCGGCAAGCCCCTTGAGAATGGCGTGCTGCAAAGGGGGCAGCGCGTCCTTTTGCGTCGCTTGCGGCGCGTTTGTCGATGCGCCAACGGGTGTGACGCGCGAGATGTAGTCAGCGCAGCCTGCGTCCAAGCCGTGCAGGGCAAGGAAGGAGAGGTATGCGTTGCGCATGGCGGCGGAATTCGGATTCATAATGGCTGCGGAAAGCCCGTTTTCCATGGCGAGCGTGAAGAAATGGCTATTGAGCACCTCTCGCTCGGGCAGCCCGAACGATACGTTGGAAACGCCCAGCACGGTATGGCAGCCCATGTGCTCGCGGATATATTTGAGCGCGCGCAGAGTGTGCACGGCAGCCTGCGGATCGGTGCTGACCGTCATGGTCAGCGTGTCGAAAACAATGTCCTTTTTGTCAATGCCGTAGCGTGCAGCCTCTTGCAAAATGCGCTCGGCTATCTGTATGCGTCCCTGGGCGGTCTCGGGAATGCCGCGCTCGTCCAGCGTCAGCGCAACCACTACGCCGCCGTACTTTTTGACCAAAGGGAACACGGCATCCATGCTCTCCTGCTTGCCCGATACCGAGTTGATCATGGCTTTGCCCACGTAAGAGCGCAACGCGCGCTCCATGGCAGCGGGATCGGCGGTGTCGATCTGCAGGGGCAGATCGCTTACGGCTTGCAATGCAGAGACCGTGCGGCAGAGCAAGCTCGGTTCGTCAATTTCGGGAATGCCCACGTTGACGTCGAGTAGGTGCACGCCCTGTTCGGCTTGCGCCAAGCCTTGCTCCAAAATATAGGGCATGTCGCCCTCGACCAGCGCTTGCTTGAAACGCTTTTTGCCCGTGGGATTGATGCGCTCGCCAATCAGCAAGGGCGTGCTGCCAAAGCGTACGGCATGCGTATAGGATGACACGAGCGTGTCGTTTTTCTTTTCTATGGGTGTAGGGGTGAGGTTTCGGATACGCGCAGCGGTCGCTGCAATGTGTGCGGGCGTTGTGCCGCAGCAGCCGCCCGGCAGGCGCACGCCAAGAGAAACTGCCTGTGCCATGACCTCGGCAAAGCCGTCTGCGTCTACGTCATACACTGTGTTGCCCTGTGCGTCGGTGCGTGGAAGCCCTGCGTTGGGCATGAGCAGCACGGGTACGGATGCGCAATCGAGCAGGCGTTTGGCAACCTCGATCAGCTGGCGAGGTCCCAGCGAGCAGTTTGCACCGATCGCGTCAGCGCCCATGCCCTCCAGCATGGCAACCATCGCCTCCGGCTCAGCGCCCGTCATCAGCTTGCCGTCGGCTCCGTATACGTTGGAAACGAACACGGGCAGACAGCAGTTCTCCTTGACCGCTAAAAGTGCCGCCTTGGTCTCGGCGCAATCGTTCATGGTCTCAATCAGCACAAGATCCGCGCCGGCATCTTTGCCAATGCGCACGATCTGGGCAAATGCTGCCACCGCGTCCTCAAAATCAAGGTCGCCGTAAGGACGCAAAAGCTTGCCCGAAGGGCCGATATCCAGCGCAACGTAAGCATCGGTCACGCCCGTCTGGGCAATGGCTGCGCGCACGTTTTGCACGGCTGCAGGAATGATCTCGCGCAGCTCATCCTGTGTATAGTGCCACGGATTTGCGCCAAAGGTGTTGGTGCTGATAATGCGGCTGCCCGCCTCAAGATACGCGCGATGTATGCTGCGCACCACCTCGGGGCGCGAAAGATTCCAGCGCTCGGGCTGCTCACCCGCGCCAAGCCCCGCGGCTTGCAGCAGCGTGCCCATGCCGCCGTCCATGCATATGATATTGTCGGATAAAAGTTCTTTTAAGGACATGAAATGCCTCCAAAGCAAATGAAATTATTTGCCCAGAATGTCGGACAGGTTTGCCATAATGGCGGCTGCCACCTCGGGCTTGTTCATGGAATACACGTGCACGTTGGTCACGTTGTTGGCAAACAGGTCAATGATCTGATCGGTTGCGTAGGCAATGCCTGCTTGCTTCATAGCGGCAGGATCATTCCCAAACTTATCCACAAGGCTTAAAAATCTGCGCGGCATGTGCGAGCCTGAAAGGCTTACGGCACGCTCGACCTGCGAGGCGTTTGTGATGGGCATAATACCTGCCACCACAGGCACGGTAATGCCTGCCTCGCGTGCCTTGTAAAGGAAATTATAGAGCAGATTGTTGTCAAAAAACATCTGCGTGGTCAAAAAGTCGCAGCCTGCATCCACCTTTTCGGCAAGGTAGCGCAGATCCTCCTTTTGGTTTTTGCTCTCGGGGTGCACCTCGGGGTAGCAAGCGCCGCCAATGCAAAAGTCCGCGCCGCTGTTTTTCAATTCGCGCACAAGGTCAATGGCGTGGTGATATGCCCAATCCGTGCGGTCCGCACCCTGCATGTGCGCAGGAATATCACCGCGCAATGCCATAACGTTTTGGATGCCTGCCGCCTTGATCGCCTCAATTTGCGATGCAACCGTTTGCTTGGTGGAGGACACGCAGGTCAGGTGCGCAAGCATGGGCACGTTATAGGTGTCTTTGATGCGACTTGCGATCTCCAAGGTGTATTTACTTGTGCCGCCGCCCGCACCGTAGGTCACGCTCATAAAGGGCGGCTGCAGCGAGGCGATCTGCATGGTCGCTTGCTCCACGCTTGCAAATGCCGAGTCGGTTTTGGGAGGGAATACCTCAAAGGAAAGCGAAAGCTTGCCGCTATGTAAAATGCTTGTCAGCTTCATATCCGTGCACTCCGTGTCAAAAATTCGTTCATTTTATTATACACCTTTTGCAAAAGCGTGTCAAGAGATGTGCACAGTTCGCTTGACTTTCGCTTGCTTGTGTGGTATAATTGCTATATAACCGATAAAAAAGGAGAGACATTATGGTAAAATTGACAGTAAAGCGTATTTTGGGTGCCGTCTTTGCACTTGCTATGATAGCGGGATGCGGCGTGATTCCCACGTCGGTTACGGCTGCGGATCTGCCTGCGGGGTACGAAAATATCGCAAAGGGTGCCACGGTCACGGTATCCAACGCGTCGGGCAAGACCTCGGGAGAAAACTCCTATGAGATGACTGCCGAGAACTGGAGCAAGGCGATGCTGGTGGACGGCAAGCCCAATACCGGTTGGTCAACCAATCCTTACGACGTGGAGACCGATAAAAACAAGCCCGTGAGCGTGACCTTGGATCTTGGCAAGGCAACCGAGATCGGCTGCGTTGTGGTCGCGCCCATTCAAAGCGGCAGAAATTTCCCTGTGACTTATACGGTAAGCGTTTCCTTGGATAACGAGAGCTATACCGAGGTGGGGCGCAGCGAGGGCAATCCCGCTGTCAAAAATGAGGCGGACGTGCACAACTTTACGCCTGTGCAGGCAAGATACGTGCAGATTTACGTCAGTGAGCGTTATGCTGTAGAGTCCGCAGGCGGAGGACAGTCGTCGGACGGACTTTTGGTGCAGCTCAGTGAAATTGAGATCTACGGCAAAGCAGTTCAAAAGGCAGAGCTCAACAAGCACGCGCTGGAGCTGGTTGTGGGCGAGAGCGCACAGCTGGAAATGCTGCTTTCTGGCTTTGCAAGCACGCCGAGCGTCAGCTGGAGCAGCGATAAGGGAGGTGTTGCAGCCGTGGATGCTAACGGCAAGGTGACAGCCAAGGCAAAGGGCGAGGCAATCATTACTGCCAAGGCAGGAAACGTGACAGAGACCTGTCGCGTGCAGGTTGTGGACGCAAAGGCGCGTTTTGACGAGAATATCATGATCTCGATCTTCTGGCCGCCTACCAAGAACTATATCAATGACGAGCAGTATAAGCTGATGGCGGACGCAGGCATTACCTACGTTATGGGATCGGGCGACGCCTTGGGCGATAAGCACGTGCAGGAAAAGATGCTGGAGCTTTGTGACAAGTACGGCATGTTAATGACAGTTGGCGACTACCGTCTTGGCGGCAATCTCTTGAACATGAGCGAGCAGGATATTTTGGCGGTTGTGGAGGAATACAAGAACGTGCCCGGTGTGGGTGGCTATTATATGCTGGATGAGCCGTATAACCCCAATACCTTTATTGAGGCGTATCGCGTGCTCAAGTCCGCGGAGCCGGATAAGTATATGCACCTCAATTTCCTGCCTTCCGGCTCTTATCCCAATCTGGATACCTATATCAGCCAGATGGACGACTGGTGCAAGCTTTGCGCCTCTACAGGCTATCCGCTGGATTATTTGATGTATGACCGCTATCCTTACGGCGTAGCGGCAGGCAGCATGGACAGAGTCGGCTTCCTTTCCAATATGGATGCCTGCCATGACGTAGGCCTTGCCAATGACGTCAAAACGGGCGCGTATATCCAAAGCGTCTGCATTCCCGGCGGCTTCCGCCGCCCGACTGATAGCGAGATCCGCTATGAGATCTATATGTACTTGGCATACGGCTATAAGCAGATCTCTTATTTTACGTGGTTTACCCCCGTGGATCGCTCCGAGCCGTTTGCGGACGGCATCATTTCTCCGACCGGTGTGCCCAACAAGCATTACGCAGCGGTCAGTAAGGTCAATCACGAGGTGCTTGCGCTGGGCAAGACCTTGGTCAACTGCGATGCACTTGAGATCTATCTGAATGGCGAGACTTGGGGACAGGAAGGCATTCCCGAGGATTTCTTGGTACAGCCTACAGATAATAAGAATTATACCGTTTCGCTGCTCAAGGATAAAGAGAGCGGCAGAAACTACCTGATGGTAGTCAACAATAATTTCTCCAAGGAGCAGACCGTTACCTTACAGCTTGACGCATCCATCACCTCTCTTGAGCGTGCAAGCAAGCAGGACGGCAGCTTTAGCAAGGTTGGCATTGACGGCGGTAAGCTTACGCTGACGCTGGCGGCAGGTGACGGTGAGCTGTTTGCGCTGCCCGAGGGCTTGGATTTTGCAGACGAGATCACGCCTGCACCCGTAGGCACCAATCTTGCCAAGGATGCAGAGATCACCTGCGACAGCTCCACGGGTACCTCCAATCAGTACATGAACAACCTCAATGACGGTGAGCGCGAGTGCGAGGAAAACGGCACGCTGGGCTGGGCATCCAATGGCCCCAGAGAATCCGTCATCGTGATCGACATCGGCTATGCAACCAAGCTCAACCGCGTGGATCTTTATCCTGCGGGAACGGGAAAGAAGCAGGGCAAGAACTTTGGTAAGACCGTCAAGATCAGCGTATCCGAGGACGGCAAGAGCTGGACCGAGGTTGCCGCTCTTGAGAATGTCAACGCAAGAGACGAGATTCCCAGCATTACCTTTGATGCGGTGCACGCACGCTACGTCAAGCTGGACATGACCGATTACGGCAAGACGCTTGCACTTGCCGAGATTGAGATCTTTATGGATGACGGCACGGTTGGCGCACCCGGCACCAACAATCAGCCGGCAGAGGAGATCATTTATACCGAGGGCATGAATATTGCCCTGAACAGACCCTTTGATGTGTCCAGCGAAACGAGTCAGGAATACGTGGCTTGCGGCTGGGCAGGCAAGTTTATCAATGACGGAAACAAGAACAACGGCTGGACGTCAAACGTTAAGCGCCACAATAAAGAAAACGCTACCGAGTACGTTATCATCGATTTCGGTGACCTGTTTGCGTTGGATAAGGTAGTGGTCACGCCCATTGGCGACCTGTGGCCCAAGGATTTTGAGATTTTTGTTTCTGTGGACGGCGAAAGCTGGACGTCGATTGACAAGCAGACCGATGCCCAAAAGCCCAATGGCGATTACGTGGTCACGCTTGCAAGCCCCGTCGAGGCTGCCATGATCAAGCTTGAGGCTACCAAGCTGCGCAGCACAGCGGCTGACGGTTATATGCTGCAGTTGTCTGAGATCGAAGCGTACGGCACGCCGATCTGCGATAAGAGTGCTTTGCAGCGTGTGATGGACGAATACGTGGCGGCAGGTGGCGATATCACCGCCCAAGCGTACGTCAAGGCGCAGGCAGGATTGGAGAATCAGTACCTGACCTCCACCTCCATGAACGTGCTGATCCGCACCCTGAAGGCTGCATTCCCCGCGCCCGAGCAGAGCACAGAGCAGGAAAGCGTTCCTGCCACCGAGCAGGGCACTGCTCCTGAGGGAGAGCAGGCAACGGATGCGCCCGAGGACAAAAAGAGCGGCTGCAAGAGTGCTGTGGGTGCCATCGTGCCCGTAGCGGTTGCGGCAGCGGCTGTCATTTGTGCAAAGAAAAAGAAGAGAAAGTAAGATCATAAAAATAAACGGCTCGTCGTAAGACGAGCCGTTTGTGTTATTTTGATCAATTCTTACTGATCGATACGACCTCTTGGCCGTTCATGACGCGCTCAGCATCTGCAATCAGCTTTTCCACAAAGGTGGAGAGCACGAAGAAGGTGCCTTGGCCGTTCTGCGGATCGCCCGGATCATCGGGGGAGTCCACAAGCTCAACCGTCATGTAGGATTTGAGGTTGGTGTAGCGGTAGAAGCGGTAAATGGTGTAGCGCGTGGTGCCGTCCGGGTCGGCAGCGGTAATGGTCAGCTTGAGCTGGCATTCGCTGTCGGGCAGGGCACGGAATGCTGCCATTTGCTCCTCGGTCAGATCCGTAGCACCCTCAACGGATGCGTACAGCAGTCCCTGATACATCTTGCGGAAGTTCTCCGAAGCGTAAGAATTTTGCGCCTTACCGGTTGCGGTGTGCAGGATGACCTCATAGTCTAACTTTTCACCGTTTGCGCTGATTAGCATGTTACCCGAAGCAACGGTCGAGAGATAGAGGTAACCCCATTCGCCCGTATTGCTGTCCACTAAAATGTATGTGCCGTCAGCGATCTTGTAGTAAGCGCCGCTGCCCCATACGCCAAGCGTAACGTTGGAGGTGTTTGCCTTTGCCCAGGTCTGCTTTGCTACGTTGTAGATCTCAAAGTAGCCCTCGGTGTCATTGAAGCGCAGGGGAGTGTTACCGGTGGGATAGAAGGTCACGCCGTTGCGGTCAGCGCTGTTCACTACCATAGAGGAGGTGTCCTTGTCGGTAAAGTAGATGGGAGGAGTCAGGGTATCAATGGTGTACCAGACGCCCGTACGCTTGTCAATCAGGATATAAGAGTCCTCGGCAGTCACGTACACAATACCTTCACCCCAAGCGCCCATGCCCTCGCTCAGCTGCAATCCAAGCTTGCCCTCGCTTTCCAGCATGAACAGGTATCCGCTCTTGGAGTAGAAGTAATCGGTTTCATAAGCCGCTTGACCTTCCACGGTGTTCGCAGCCACGATGTTTCCGCTTGCATCTACTACCTTGACGTCAGCGCAAAGCTTGTAGCCATACTCCGGACCTGCGCGGTAGTACATATAGTAGGTGTAGCGGCCTGTGGTATCGTCCGTCTTGGTCTCTACGAACATGTAGTCCTTTGCGTACTGAGGAGTGGGGTACTGTATAGTACCCTTGGTGGCGTACTGACCCGCAACCATATAGTCCGAGGTGTGAATGGGGGATAAGGTGTTGCCTTCGGCATCCACCAGCACGTAGCGTTCGCCAACCTGTGCGATGGTATAAGTCAGCTCCTTGCCGTCCACCTTTGCGGTGTGCGAGGTGCCTCTGCCGGGCAGGAAGACCATTTGCGAGGTAGCGGAGTTGTCAATGCCGAACTTGATGTTGTTTTGTCCCCAGGAGTAGATCACGTCCTGCAGGTAAGCGATATTGAGCTGCACGAAGTAAGGATCGTACCAGTCCACGTCGCTCCATTCAAGGAAGGGAACTGCACTTTCGTAAAGCTCCACGATCATGGGGGCATAGAGGTAGAAGTATTCATCGTCCTCGTTCTTTGCCATGATTTCGCCGTAAGCGTAATAAATACCGGAGGAGGATTTCTTGCTGATGCTGACGCGGTTGAATACCGTGTAGGTGTTGCCTTCCTCGTCCGTGTCATCATAGTAGTAGGTGATCAGATGCGCAGGCTCAAGCACGCCGTATTCTTCCATCATATCTGCATCGGGGTCAAGCTTGACAATGCGCAGAGGGGCAAGAGAGTACAGGCTGTAGAGCGCGGAGTTGACGTTATCGTAGTTGGGGAAATAGCCCTGCATGTATTCCGAATCGGTCTTGTAGGACATAGCGGAGTACATGGTGTTTTCTCTTTCCTCCAGATCAAGGTAAGAGAAATCGCACACCTGCTTGGAGTATTCCTTGAGCAGCGTATCGTACATTTCCTCGGAGACCTCGCTATAGAACTTGGCAAGCTCCTTTTCGTCGATCTGCTCGATCTCTTCCTTGGTCATATTATCTACGTCATAACCCATGCGGCGGCAAGCCTCATTGAAAATGATTTCGTTGATCTTTTCGTGGTCAATGTTGCTTTGAATGACAAAATTCTCCACGTCAAAGTAGGTGTTCATGGAAGAGGGATAGGTGATCATGGGGGTCAGCAGCACCTCAATGGGCTGCAGCACGAAATCCTTAATGCCGGAGGCAGACAGAATGTAGATGGTGTTTCTGCCTTCAAGCTGTACGTAGTAGCCTGCTTCGGAAACGATTGCATCACCAACGATGACCGTGTAAGCCGTACCGTCACCTGCGGTGGTGGTAAACTTGGCAGGCACATACTCGTATTCCTTTCCCTCCTGATCCTTGCGGGTCTCGGCAACCAAGCCGTACTCTGCAAAGCGAATGGTGCCGTCGGGGTTACGCTCGGGATCGGCAAGTCTGTCCATGGAAATGGTATAACCGCATGCGCTTGCAAGAGATGCAAAGGATTCAAGGCTAAAGGTGGTGGTTTCGTAGCCGTCGATATAAAAATCGTTGGTGTCCTTTTCGCGGATCAGGGTAAACGAGCCGTGATTGTTGGTGATCTCAATCTTATCAATGCGGTTTTGCGGCTTTTTGCCAAGTGAGGAGGTTGCGTCATAGGTCAGCTGTCTGAACATCAGGACTCTGCCCGAGTAGCCAAGCACCTCGGAGCCCTCGGTTTCCACCACAGCGTAAACCTTACATGCACCTGTCTTGGGGTCTACCGCGATCAGCGAGTCATGATCGGTCACAAAGTAGCCGTCCACGTCCTTGGGCAGCGGTTCAAAGGTGTAATTGGGGAACGAGCCCTCCAAGTGGCACAGGTGATATACGCCGTCAATCTTTTTGACGTAGTATTTGGTCGAGATGACCTCCACCTCACCGCTTTCGGTGATGGTTTTGACCTGCTCGGTGTAGGTCAGAATGCTGACAAGGGCGCGTACGCCGATCAGTACACCGATCAGTAAAGCAAAGCTGATAGCCAGCGCAATGGCTGCGTTTTTCTGTGTGCGGTAAAGGGACTTCTTCTTGGCTGCCTTGCGCTTGACCCAGTGCGCGTAAAGCACCAGATCTGTCGTGGGGACGTCGCCCGGCACGTATTTTTGTCCCTTGCCGCCCTCCTCGGTGTACCAGCCGTCAAAGGTGTAATCCTTTCGCTGCGGAATGGGCAGCGAGGGAAGGGGATCTCCCACCTTGATCTCCAAGGAGCGGCGGGAGACCTCACCCTTTCCGGGACGGAACAAGAGGGTGAAAAATTGTTCTTGTATCATAAATATTTTCTCCTGACGTTTTTGTAAATACCAACGCCGAAGCAGATCAGGGCGGGAACTGCGGCAAGCGCGATCATAATGGGCATGGGGTTGTTCTTTGCGGTTACCGCTTCTGCAATGTCATAGACCATGAACGCCTTGAATTCCAGCGTGACCGGAATGACCTCACGGCCCATGGAGCGCAGCGTGCCAAGCACCACGTCGGCGTTACCGTATGCATCGGATGCCAGCACCGTGTCAGACAAAAATTCGGTCGATGCGATGCAGCAAACGTACGAGGGCTCTTGCGCTACCGAGTAGTTGGTTTCTTGCGTGGTGCGGTTTTCCACGGTCAGCGTCATGACGCTGAAGGGGTACTGACCGGCTGCCTCGTAGACCTCTCCGCCTACTGTACCGTTAGCGGTTGCGGGAGCGGTAAAGATGTTGTGCATGGTGCGCGAGATGCCGTTAGAGCGGTAGGAATGGTACATGTACGCCTGTGTGCCGGTGGTCTCGTCCTCCAGCACGTAGGTGGGCTTGTAGTTTTCTGCGGGCTTGATGGCGGTTGCCTGATCAAAAATGACCGTGGGAGGATAGCCGGAGCCGCGCAGGTCGGTGGTAAAGGATGCGCCCGTGCCAAGCGTTTCGTAGGTACCGATCAGGGCAAAGCCCTCACCGTCCACGTTTGCCTCGGCATCCTGCAACAGGTAGTTCTCGGAAAGTCCTGCGCTGTCGGTCTTGGTGGCAATGCTTACGCCCCAGAATTCCAGATATTCTTCAAGGTTAGGCAGCGAGGGAGTGTCGGGATCGCAGACGTACAAGAAGGAGTACGCCTTGTCCAAAAATGCGTCCAGCTTGTCGATCTCGTCATGATCATCGCTTGCATCACCAAAGAAGTCGCTTTGCGGCGCCATGGTGATGATCAGGCGGCAGTTTTCGGGAATTTCCTGGTTTTCTAAGTCCAGCGTCTGCACCTCAAAGCCTGCAGCCTCGATCAGACGCATAAATTCGTCGTGTCCCTCAATCTGCTCACCGTGATTGGTAGTCAGGCAGGCAATGGGGGATTCGGCACGCGTGACCGCCAAAATACCCGAGGTCAGCTTCTTTTCACCGTTGTATGCCCAGTAATCGGTGGACGAAGCATCGTTGGAGGTGAACAGCGCGTCAACCGTAAATACACGGTACTCTGTACCAAACGAAACGATGACGTTGGAGGAGTAGATGTTGGTTGCGCTGGTTGCTTTGAACTTCTGGATTGCGGAGGGGTTCTTGACGATATTGATGTATTGCACGTCAATGTAGTCGGGGAACTCCTTTTGCAGACCCAGTGCGGTATAGTGAATGTAGCGTGTGTATTGGTTGTCGTTCAGGATGTCGGGATCGGTGCAGAAAATGATTTCAACCTTCAAAGGCTCTTCGCCCTTTGCCTCTCTTTGCGCGTTGATGGCATCAACCGCATAGGGCAGGTTTTTGTCAAGCAGATCGATACAGGAATCCGAAACCGTGTAAAGTGTGCCTTCCATGGAAAGGTAGCGGGGAATGGCAAAGTCAATAAACCAAAGTCCCTTGGTGGCAAGTGCGTGGAAGCCTGCATTGAGCAGCAGCACGCAAGCAATGACCAGCACGGTCACCGCGTAGAATACAGTCTTTTTGGTAAACTTATGCATCATGCGTGCTTCCTCCTTATGAGAACGATCATGCCCGCAGCGCAAGCGATCAGTGCAGGAACGGTTGCCAGCAGCACGGTAATGTAGGTCTTTTGCGCCACCGTGATGGTATCAATGGTGGAATCCGCAAAGGGCTTGGAGGTCAGCGCCGTGGGAATACGGTCGTTGCCGATGGTCTCAATCGAGGAAAGCAGCACGCCCGAGTTACCGTAAACGGGGGAGTTGAGCGCGTCCTCGTCTGCAAACTTGGTGGAGGTGCAGGCGAGAATGTAGCCCGTACCGCCCTGGGTCGCCTTTTCGGAAAGCGTCATCATGATAAAGGGATCGGTCGCAGAGGCGCTTGCAACCGCCTTGCCGCCTGCCCATGCCTGTGCGTTCTCGCCCGAGGTCAGAATGGGGGAGAGTGTGCAGCCGTCCTTCTGGAAAGTGCCGTCTGCGCTTGCGGTAAAGCCTTGCGCGGGGGAAATGCAGGTCGCGCCTGCAAATACCATGGGGCTGTAGCCTGCTGCCTGTGCAATGTTTGCACCGCGCGGGTTGGTGGTATAGTTACCAAGCAGGGTGTAGCCGTCAACCGAGAGCGATTGCGAGGTGTCCTTGACCGTGTAGCAATGCTCAATGCCTGCAACCTCGGAGTGCATAAAGTCAATGCCCCAGCCCTCAAGGAAGGTCTCAAAGTTGACAAAGCTGCCCGATACAAAGGTGTCCGAGTTGACGAATACCATGTATGCGCCGCCTGCTTGCATGTAAGCGTCCAGCTTGGCGATCTCGTCCTTGACAGAGATGCCGTCGTTGATTGCAAAGTCCTTGGTGGGATTGTAGGTCACCAGCAGCTCGCAATCTGTCGGGATGTCAAAGTTCATCAGGTCAAGGTAGGTGTAGCGGTAGCCCGCGTCCACCAGCAGATTGAGAAACGCGTTATCGTACATGGTCTCACCGTGGTTAACGGTCAGGTACGCCATGGGCGTCTCTTTTTGTGCTACGTGCAAAATGCCTGTAGCCAGGCTCTTTTCGCCGTTATAGGCAATGGGGGTCTCCTGGTCTGCGCTGTTGAACACGTAAAAATCGTTCAAGGGGCGCAGTACGAATTTCTCACCGTATGCAATGACCACGTTGGTGTCGGCGTATACGTTGTACTTCTTGGCAAGAGAGGGATGATTCCAGATGTTGATGTGCTCGATCTCAATGTGATCGGGGAATTCCTCTGCAAGCTCGTGGGCGGTATTGAGCAGGTACTGCTGCACAGTTTGCTCTTCCCACGCTGCCTTGTCATCGCAGAAGATGATGCGAATCTTTTGCTTTTGGCTAAGCTCCGCGTTGTCCGCATCGATCAGCGGAATGATGCTTTGCGCCACGTAATCGCGGCAATCGTCCGAAAGTGTAAACGTGCCCGAGGAGGTCATGTCAACGAACCAGGAATAACGCGTTGCGAGCGTCTGGAAAATAACGTTGACTATCACAACCACGGCAATGACGCAAATCGTCAGCACCACGGACAAAGAGCCATAGCGAAAGCGGCGGCTTGTCGCTGTTCTTCTCATTGTGCGCTATCCTCCGTATCAGCCCCAACGGCGCTTTTCGTATACTCTGACGGTCAAGAACAGGAATACGAAGGTCAGGGAGAGGTAGTAGAGCAGCGCGGAGAAGTCAAACAGACCGTAGCTGAAGGTGTTGAAGCGGCTGAGCACCGAGAACCAGTCAACCACAAAGCGAATGACGTAGTTGTCGATGAGCGTATTGACAAAGCTGAGCAGCACCATGCCCAAAATGACCGAGATGGTCACAACCGCAGCGGCAAGCTGGTTTTCGGTCAGTGCCGAGATGAACGTGCCGATGGCGATGAACGCAGCACCGATGAGCAGAATGCCTACAAGGCAGCCCACAACCTGACCGGTTACAGGACCGATATGGGTGGTGGTATACGACTCGCTGCCACGCTCAACCGATGCAAAAGCGTAGATCGGAATGAAGTTGATGCAGGAGATCAGAAGGGAGGACGCAAACAGCGTCAGGGCTGCCAAGAACTTGCCCATAACCATGCCCGTAATCGAAACGGGGGCGGTCATCAGCAGCTGCTCGGTGCGCAGCTTTCTCTCTTCCGCGAACAGACGCATGGTCAAAAGCGGAATGAGAATGATAAAGGCAAAGATCAGGGTCATAAAGTAGGTGGAGGTATCGTAGCTGGAGGATACGATGGTGGTGTAGCAGCACAGCAGTGCCGACATGATAAAGAATACACCCGCAAACACGTATCCGATGGGATTGATGAAATAAGAGCGCATCTCTTTTTTATAGATGGCAAGCATATCGTTTTACACGGCGAAAAGCCGTTCTCCTTTCGAATTTTTTGTGGCGGGGAAATTATTCCTCGTCCTCGATTTCGGTTGCATCGGCAGCAGCGCGCTTTTCGGCACCCTCCTGCAGCATGGTTTCTGCCACCTGCTTTTCAAGGGCATCCTTAGTGCCCGAACGGCGGCGCACGGGTCTGCCGGGTTTGTTCAGTCGCTCGTCTGCAGACTTGTCCACAACCGTAATAAAGATGTCCTCAAGGCTCATGCCCAGCGCTTCCAGACCAATGATCGCCCAGCCGCGCTCTGCCATGGTGTAGAACAGCTTCTTGCGCACGTCAACGCCGTATTCGCTTTCGATCATGTAAGTATAAGCCTCACCGTCGCGCTCAGCCAGCACCTCTGCGTAAGCAATGCCGCTCATGCTCTTGATAGCCGAGAGCACCTCGCGGGAAGGACCGCAGATCTTAACGTTAAAGCGGCGGTTGTTCTCAACTGCACGGGAGATGTTTTCGGTCAGCTCGTCCGCTACGATCTTGCCCTTGTTGATGATCACGATACGGTCGCAAACTGCCTGCACCTCTTGCAGAATGTGCGTGGAGAGAATGACCGTGTGACCCTTACCCAGCGTTCTGATCAGGTTACGGATCTCGATGATCTGCTTGGGGTCAAGACCGATGGTAGGCTCGTCAAAGATAATGACCTTGGGGTTGCCGATCAGCGCCTGCGCAATACCAACGCGCTGCTTGTAGCCCTTGGAGAGGTTGCGGATCACGCGCTTGCGCACGTCGCTGATCTTGACTACCTCGCAAACCTCTGCGATGTGCTCAAGTCGGGGCAGCTTGCAGCCCTTGAGCTCATAGGCAAAGTTCAGGTATTCGTCAACCGTCATGTCCAGGTAAAGGGGAGGCTGCTCGGGCAGATATCCGATCAGCTTTTTCGCGCCAAGCGGGTCGGCGAGGATATCGATGCCGTCGATCGAGACCTTGCCCGAAGTACCCGAGAGGTAGCCGGTCAGAATGTTCATGGTTGTGGATTTGCCGGCACCGTTGGGGCCAAGGAAGCCCACGATCTCACCGGATTCCACCGAGAAGCTGATATCGTCTACAGCACAGTTTGCACCGTAGTTTTTCACCAGATGTTCGATTTTTATCATACTTACAGATCCTTTCTGTGGTTTGCAAAACTATACAGAATACATCATATCATAAAATTGTAAATTGCCTGTGAACATATAAGGAAATCTTCATTATATAATAATAAAAAAGCAATGAAAAACGCCCGAGTCTTGCACTCGGGCGGGATTTGTGGTATAATGGAAAGGAGGTGATGGTAATGGATGAGAAAAAGGAAACAATGAGAAGAAAAGAATTGCGAATTAAACATTACGATTACAGTTCCCAAGGCGCATATTTTATCACCATATGTGTTCAAGACCGTAAGAGAATACTATCCGAAATCATTTCTACGGTAGGGGGCGGCGCCCACGACGCCCTTGCTGAGTCTCAACTATCCATGGCAAGGGGCGGCGTCCTCGACGACCCGTTCCAACCGCAAATACGGTTGACCAATATTGGCAAAATCGTGGAGAAAAATCTGTTATCGAGCGAAAGCATCTCCGGTGTCACAATTGACCAATACGTTATCATGCCCGACCACATACACGCAATTATCTTGTTAGATCCCGAAAAATATATCAAAGGCTCAGAGAGGTCGTCGAGGGCGCCGACCCCTACCAACGAAATGTTGCCTCACGTCATTTCAACGCTCAAAAGATTCTGTCACAAAGAGATTGGCGATAAAATATTCCAACGCGGATATATGGAGCATATTGTGCGAGACCGCGAGGATTATGAAACGAGGGTAAAATACATCTACGAAAATCCTATGCGTTGGTATTACGAGGAATTATATGCGGAGGAATGACAGTTAGGAGAATATTTATGAACAATTTGATTTACGCAAGGCTGGTGCAAAAGGATGATGCGGATATCCCGCAGATTTTGGCTATGTATCAACTGTCGGAGATTTCGCGATATATCGCTATTGGAGAGCAATATTTTAATTACGTCACCGGCAATGAAAACGTATATTTTTATAAAGTATACGAAGATGAAGCTCTGATTGGTACCGTCCATTTGGAAAAGCAACAGGGTATATTGTTCATGTCCATAGTGGTTTTTCCTGAATATCAAAGGGCAGGTCATGGGACGATGATGTTGGCGGATGTTCAAAATGATGCTTTTGGACTTGGGTTTGAAAGAATTGAGGTCTCGATTGATCAAACCAATATCGCGTCCGTCAGACTGTTTGAAAAAGCAGGATTTGTTTTTGTGTCGCAAGAAGATGAATTGAGAAATTATGTTTATCGAAAAGCAGAGTAATGGCGGATTCGTGACCACTTCTTCGCTTCGCGAAGGACAAGGGTCGAATGAGAGGCGTTGTGATGGGCTTGGTTGCCCGCGCCTACCGGACTTTTAACGCCATGGTTGTAAACGAAGCTATGTATTATATATTGGCTTATAGACCCAGCTCGTATCTAAATCAACTACATAGTCGACTTTAATATGCGAATCAAAAGGAAGTTCTTCATAGTCATAGCGCATACAAAAGGCGGAAGGAAATTCCTTTGCGCTAACAAGCTTCAGTAGTTCATTGGCCTTTTTGCGCAATTCTGATTCTTCTATTCGTTTTCCGTGTAATAGCATATCGCCATATACAGATTCTATGTACAATATCATTTTGCACTCTCCTTCGCCGTGTTGATGGATGCAATCAAAATTCTGCGTATTGTTCCGCATTGATTGTAAAGTTCTTTAGCAATTTCTCGATCAATCAACTCGGATTTTACAAACAATTCAAGCCAATATTCCGTTTCATAGCATTCTTTCAATGCAATTTGAAACTTGGCAATAAAGTCGGCTTTACTATGAGCATAATTCGCTTCGTGGATGTTGGCGCCGATAGAGGTTGACGAACGCTCTAATTGATTAACGAGAGAATGATGACCTTTTATACTGTCGCACATTTTAATGACTTTAACTGCAAAGTCTGTGGATAATTCTCGAAGTTTTGATTCTGCCATAATAACACCGCCTTTCTGTCGTTATTATATCATAAATTCGTTTGCTTTTCAAGTGAAATATTCGGCTTACGCCGAATGTGAAATAATTCACTTCGTGAATTGTGAAATATCTCACTTCGTTCGATGTGAAATGAAATTTGCCCACATTCGCGTCAGCGAATATTTCACATTTGCGCAGCAAATATTTCACAGCGAAGCTATTTCACTTGCCCGAAGGGCAAATTTCGTTGAAAAAAGCACTTGCTTGCGCAAGTGCTTTTTTCTGGTGGGGGATGGTGGATTCGGACCACCGAAGTCAGTGACAACAGATTTACAGTCTGCCCCCTTTGGCCGCTCGGGAAATCCCCCATATTTGGAGCTGGTGAACGGAGTCGAACCATCAACCTGCTG
>JAZOLE010000122.1:0-13536 GCA_045652835.1 Eubacteriales bacterium
GATTGAGAATGATCTGTCCATTTGCGTCACGCTTGTATTCAATGACGATTCTCATACCGTTTCTACCCGACTCGTCACGCATATCCGAAATGCCCTCTACGCGCTTTTCCTTGACCAGGTTCGCAATTGCCTCGCAAAGCTGGCTCTTGTTGACCATGTAGGGAATTTCGGTGATGATGATGCGGCGGTTTTCCTCGTCGATCTCAGCCTTTGCACGCACCTGGATCTTGCCCTTACCGGTCAGATATGCTTCCTTGATGCCGTTGGTACCGTAAATGGTGCCGTAGGTGGGGAAGTCGGGACCCTTGATAAACTGCATCAGCTCATCAATAGTGCACTCGGGGTTGTGAATACGGTAGATGGTAGCGTCGATGGTCTCGTTTAAGTTGTGAGGCGGAATGTTGGTCGCCATACCAACCGCAATACCTACAGAGCCGTTGACCAAAAGATTGGGGAAGCGCGCAGGAAGAACGCTTGGCTCACGCAAGCGGTTATCGTAGTTGGGCACCATTTGTACCACGTTTTTATCCAGGTCCTTGAGCATCTCATCCGAGATCTTATCAAGGCGTGCCTCGGTATAACGGTATGCAGCAGGCGGGTCACCGTCCACGCTACCGAAGTTACCGCTACCCTCTATTAAGGGATAGCGCAGCGAGAAGGGCTGTGCCATACGCACCAGCGTGCCGTAAACCGAGGAGTCACCGTGGGGGTGATAACGACCCAGCACGTTACCGACCGTCTTTGCAGACTTCTGCGTGGGTCTGTCGTGCGTGGCGTGATCCTCGTACATAGCGTAAAGCACGCGGCGCTGACCGGGCTTCAGACCGTCTCTGACGTCGGGCAGAGCACGCGAAATGATAACAGACATAGAGTATTCGATAAAGGACTTTTTGACTTCCTTATCCATACCCACGTCTACGATCTTTTGTTGGTCAAACAGAATATTTTCGTATTCCTGATCTCGTTTGTCTTTTCTGATCATTTTGATACCTTCTTAAATAATTTTATCTATGGTTTGGTGCTTTATTTTACGAATGGGGAGTGTCAATACAAGGGACACAAGATATATCGGCAGCAAACTCATGCACGTGCCCAAAAATAGGGGCAGGCACACGTACCGTGCCACGTCGAACAGCTGCACGCTGCCTACCGACAGAAAAACGTATATGATGGCAATCACGGCACGCAGGGCGGCAGATATCACACCCACGGCGAGATAGACGTAAAATTTCTTATTTGGCAGCAGATCGGCACTCACGTGCGCACCGTATCCGCAAAGCATGTATAAAAGCGGTAACAGGAAAATTCCGCAGCCTCCCGTGGCATCTGCAAGCACACCTGCAAAAATACCGAACAGGGCGCCATAGGCGCTACCGTAGGTGACACCGTGGGTGTTGTGCGATTGTCCTGCTAATATGCCCATACCCACCGTCAGGCAGAGCAGCAGATCGGGCACAAGGATTGCGTCATTGAGGTAATGGGGTAAAAATGAGGTCTGCGCCGCGCAAAGCAGTACACCGCAGCATAGGCATCCTATGATGGTAATGGCGTGTAACAGAGCGTTTTTTTTCATGGCTGCGCGTCCTCGGTCTCAATCTCCGGCAGTTTTTCTACAAAGCCGGTGATAACGAACACCTGCTCAAGCGAATCAAAATCCACGGCAGGCTTGATGGTCGCGGTCAGTGTGCGGTTGTAGGTGTCGGGCATAATTTCAATGACGTGCCCCACGGTCAGCCCGGAAGGATAAATGTCGCCAAGGTCACCCGTAACCACGCGGTCACCGATCTGCAGCTTAGCGTCCTCGGGCAAATAGATCACGCGCAGCAGCCCCTGCTGTCCCATGGCGTATGGACAGTCGGTCATGCCAACGTCACCCGAGCGTTGCACGTAAACGCCCACACCCGTATCGTACTGCAACAGCGTACGCACGCGGCAGGAGTTGGTGCTGACCTCGTAAACGTAGCCTACAACGCCGTTTTTGGTGATTACAGCCATATTCTCACGAATACCCGACGAAGTACCCTTGTCCAACGTCAGATATTGCAGATACGTGCCGTCGCTGCGACCAAGCACCTGTGCTGCAACCGCAGAAAAGGACTCATATCTGTCGCGCACGCCCAAATAATCGCGCAAGGCAGCATTCTCACCCACGGCAAGCTCCGCGTCATGCAGCTGATTTTCCAAATTTTCCACGCGATCCTTTAAGGCTTGATTTTCCTCATACAGCGCGCGCATGTTGGCAAAGTAGACTGCATAGCCGTCAAAGGCTTGGGAAAGCTTTGTAAATGCGTTTTGAAAGGGTGCCATAGCGTCCTGCACCATGGCAGCGGGGATATTTTGCACCCCCATAAAGTAGAATACCGAAAATACGGTCACAGCGCACAAAGCCAAGGTCAAGGACACGATAAATATTTTATTTTTGATATATTTCATGTCAATCCTTTCTGTACGTTTGTGTGTATATACTCGGCATATATTTGCGTAAGGTCAGGCAGCTGCCCGGCAGGCAAGCGTACCTTGGCGGTCGCAGTTGCCGAGGCAAAGCGCAGGGCTTGTTCGATCGGCACCGAACACAGCTCGCGCGCGTAAATAAACGCTGCAAGCATGGTATCTCCCGCCCCCGCAAAGCCGCGCACATGCTCGACAATCGGGCTTTGCACAAGATAAATTTCCTCGTTACCCGCAAAGATTGCGCCACGCTTGTCCATGGAGCAAAGAATTTGCACACCTGTGCGCTTGTATGCGGCAAAAATTGCGGCACATGCGTCCTCTTTAGTTTTCAACATGGAAATATCTTGTGTAAAGGACGCGCAAAATTCCTGCAAATTCGGCTTGATAAGCAGCGGTTTTGCTTGTACTGCAAGGGAAAGCGCATCACCCGAGGCATCAACCACACAAGCAATATGCTGCGCTTTCAACTGTTTGGTCAATGAGTTATACACACCCTTTTCCACACCCTGTGGAAAACTTCCACACAGGGCAACGTGTGAAAAATGTCGTGTGCGACAAATGTCGATAATTCTGTCAACAACCTGTGTAAAATCCTGTGGAAAAATGATTCCTGCCGTGCCGTTGCACTCACGGTGCGTGCCGTCTGCGTCAATGTACTTGTAATTGTGTCGCAGGGCAAGCGAGGTGGGAATCAGCTCACAGTCAAAGCCGCAGTCGGCAAGCAAAGCGCTTGTCTGCCCCTCGCGGTCATTCGGCGCAAGAAGCGTGACGTCAGCACCCAGCGCGTGCAGCATACGGGCAAGATTGATTGCCTTGCCGCCAAGAGATACAGTTCTCTCGGTCTCTTTGCCGTCCTTTGTATGCACCGTCACGTCCAGCGCGGGATGCAGACAAACTGCAAGCACACGCCCTGTTGCACAGGCGTTTACGATATTTTCAAAATCAGATGTCCAGATTTTCTGCAAACTTTGCATTCTCCTCGATAAATACGCGTCTTGGCTCAACCTTGTCACCCATGAGTAGCGAGAAGGTCTGGTCGCAAAGCATTGCATCCTCCATAGTTACGCGCAGAATGGTACGCGTGCTGGGGTCCATGGTGGTCTCCCAAAGCTCGTCGGGGTTCATCTCACCAAGACCCTTGTAGCGGTCGGCTTCCACGTTGTTGCCGCCAAGCTCTGCGATATAAACGTCGCGCTCAGCGTCCGAAAACGCGTATTTTTCACCGATCTTTTTACCGCCGCTGCGCTTATAAACCTTGTAAAGCGGAGGCTGTGCCAAATAAATGTGACCCTGCTTGATCAGCTCGGGCATATGACGGAAGAAGAAGGTGAGAAGCAGAATACGGATATGCGAGCCGTCGACGTCCGCGTCCGCCATGATAATGATCTTGCCGTAACGCAGCTTGGAGATATCAAATTCATCGCCGATACCGCAGCCCAGTGCCTGAATGATGGGCACCAGCGAGGGATTGGCGTAAACCTTGTCAAGTCTGGTCTTTTCAACGTTGAGCACCTTACCGCGCAGAGGAAGGATTGCCTGGAATCGAGAGTTACGGCCCTGCTTTGCAGAACCGCCTGCACTGTCTCCCTCTACCATGTAAATCTCGGTAAATTCGGTGTTTCTGTCCTGACAGTCGGCAAGCTTACCGGGCAGGGAAGAGCCCTCGAAAAGACCCTTTCTTCTTGCGGTTTCACGTGCCTTTCTTGCAGCCTCGCGAGCACGGGAAGCGGCAAGGGATTTTTCGATAATGATCTTACCAACAGAGGGGTTTTCCTCAAGGTATTCGCCAAGCTTGGATACCACGGTGTTCTCCACCAAGGTTCTGATCTCGGAGTTACCAAGCTTTGCCTTGGTCTGGCTTTCAAACTGTGCGTTTTCCAGCTTGACCGAGATAATGGCGCAAAGACCCTCACGCACGTCGTCACCCGAAAGATTCTTATCACTGTCTTTAAGGATGCCGTTCTTGCGTGCATAGTCATTGAGCACGCGCGTCAGACCCGCCTTAAAGCCGGTCTCGTGCGTACCACCCTCAATGGTATTCATGTTGTTTGCAAAGGTCATGATGACGTCACTGTAAGAATCGTTATACTGCAAGGCAATTTCGGCAACGCTCGTGTCCTTTTCCGCCTTCATGTAAATAACGTCACGGTGTACGGGATCCGAGTGCTTGGACTCTGTCAGAAACTCAACAAAGGTGGAAATACCGCCTTCAAACTGCAGATCCGCCGTGCGCATCTCTTCACCCTCGCCAACACGCGCGTCACACAGCACAAGGTGCACGCCCGCGTTGAGAAATGCCTGCTCACGCAAGCGATTGAGCAGAATATCGTAGTCAAATACAGTCTCCTCAAAGATGGTGGGGTCGGGCTTAAAGGTGACCTTTACGCCGTGCGGACGCTCGGGGCACTCACCCTCGCAGCGGAAGGGACGCGCCACAAAGCCGCGCTCAAAACGCTCGGTATAGTGCAGTCCGTCCACCGAGTCGTCAAGCTCCAGCCATTCGGAAAGCGCGTTTACAACAGACGCACCAACGCCGTGCAAGCCGCCCGCGATCTTATAGCCGCCACCGCCGAATTTACCGCCTGCGTGCAGAATGGTATACACTACCTCAGGGGTAGGAATGCCTTCCTTTGCGTGCATACCGGCAGGAATACCTCTACCGTTGTCCTCAACAGTTACGCTGTTATCGGGATTGATTGTCACGCGAATGGTATCGCAATACCCCGCCAGTGCCTCGTCGATCGAGTTATCCACGATCTCATAGACCAAATGGTGCAAGCCGCGGATCGAGGTGGTACCGATATACATACCGGGACGCTTTCTGACCGCTTCAAGGCCCTCAAGCACCTGAATTTGGCTTTCGTCATATACGTTTTCTTTTTCCGGGGTAAGATTTTGATTTTCTTGCATGTTCAAATTCCTTTTTATAGTTTTGATGTGATATTAGAAGCTGGAAGGATCCTTGATTCTGCCCCATAAGGAGCTTGCCGAAAGCTGCGAAAAGCATATCTTGCAGCCCTGACTCGTACGGTACAGCACAAAGGATTTCGGAATTTCCTGTCTTGCCGAGTCCAGCATGCCGTTCTTTTCGGCGCGGGTCAGATATTGCCTTGTAATAGGGGAGAGCGTTGCATTATCGGTATCAAAAATGCCGATAATGTCGCGTATACGAATATTTTTGTTATTTCCAACGTGTAGAAACATAGTAATTCACTCTTTTCTTTGGTACGTGCCATTCTTGACAAGCACGGTATTCTGACCTCCCACAAGTCCACTCTCACAGCAGGTCATAATGACCTGGCGATCGCGGATCTCGTCAAGCAAAAATGCACGGCGGGAGGCATCCAGCTCAGAGAGCACGTCATCAAACAGAAAGACGGGATATTCCTTGTCACCAAATTCACGCGAAATTTCACCCTCTGCCATCTTCATGGCAAGTGCTATGGATCTCTGTTGCCCCTGTGAGGCAAAAATTCGCGCGTATTTGCCGTTTAAGACAATTTCAAGGTCATCACGGTGAATGCCCCATAACGTGCTTCCCGCGGCAATTTCGCGGTCGTGGTGCGACATATACAGCCGCATAAAGGCACGCTCGCAATATTCTCTGTCTGCATACATATCGTCAGCAATGTGCGCAGTGCCCTTGTACTGTACGCTGACCTGCTCGCGCTCGCCCGACATACCCGTGAAAAATTCACCCACGTAGCGATCAAGGCTTTGCACGTATTCATGTCGCACATAGGCGATATAAGCCGCCTCATGCGCAAGCTGTGCGCTCCACAGCTCAACTGTATCGTCAAAGGTCTTTCGGTCGGTCTCAGCCACCTTTAAGAGGCTGTTGCGCTGCTTGAGCAGCTGATTGTATCTCTGCAACGCGCGCACGTACGCGGGATGCAGCTGTGAGATAGCAACGTCAAGGAAATTGCGTCGCTCTCCCGGCCCCTCCTTAACCAAGGAAAGGTGCTCGGGACAAAACAGTACAACACGGAAATTACCAAGCAGCTGACTGGTGCGCGCCAAGGAAACGCCGTTGTGATATACGCGTCTGCGCGCCCTTGTACCGGCATACAGCGTCATTTCCACGGTCTGCTCGCGTGCATTGTCCGCAAAATGCTGCTTGATGCTGCACTCCTCTTGCCCAAAGCGCACAAGCTCAGCATCCTTTGCCTGGCGAAAGGTCTTACCAAGGGCGCAAAGATAAATGGCTTCAAGCAAATTGGTCTTGCCTTGCGCGTTATCTCCCACAAGCACGTTAACGCCGGGAGTAAAATCCACGCAAGCCTGCTCGATATTGCGAAAATTACAAACTTCTATGCGATTGCATTGCATAAAAGCATCAATCCTTCATACGAACGGGGAGCAAAAGGAACAGTTCCTTGTCCTCACCCTGTACTGCAGGCTCAATATTGATGCTGGAGAGAGCCGAGGTCATGCTCAGCTTGACTCTGTCAGCCGTGCAAGCACGCAGAGAATCGATCAGATAACGGTTATTAAACGCAATTACAAGGTCGTCACCCTCGTGGTCAATGCTAAGCTCCTCATAGGTAGAGCCTGCCGTCGAGGTTGCGGAGATCTTGAGATAATCGCCTGCCACGGTCAGCTTAACGTGAGAGCGTACGCTGCCCGCAATTCTTTCCTCGGTAACAAGTGCCGCACGCTCAAGCGCACCAATCAGCACAGCTCTGTCAAGCTCAACGCCGATTCTGTGATTGGTCATAATGATGCGGTTATAGTCGATATAGTCGCCGTCAATCAGGCGAGAGAAGAATACCATATTGTCAAGGTCAAATATGATGTTCTTGCGGCTGGTGTAAACGGTTACGGTCGCATCCTCGTCATTTTCCAGCATTCTGTAAAGCTCGTTGACAGTCTTGCAAGGAATGATAAACGAGAAATCAGAGCTGCCCTGTGCACTGAACGCCTCAATCTCGGTCGTTACGTTGCACTTTGCAAGCTTAAAGGAGTCGCAGGATACAAGATAGAGCACGTTGCCCGCAATTTTGAAGTGACAGCCGTTGAGCACGGGACGCTGATCGTTGACACCCATAGCGTACATGACCTTGGAGAGCATCTCCTTGAGCACGCTCTGCTTGATCTTAAAGCCGTTTTGCGAGGTCAGACGGGGAATTTCGGGGAAATCCGCACCTGCAAGTGCGTTCATCTTATGAGAGGAATTTGCGGAAACGATCTCAGCGCCAAGCTTTTCGTTGACGGTCAGGGTCACGGTCTCGCCTTCCATAACGCGAATGGTCTGCACGAATTTTTGTGCGTTGATGATGTAAGTGCCTGCTTCCTGCACCTCTGCATTGATGACAAGGTGGACGCCCTTTTCAAGGTCAAAGGTGGTCAGCACGCAGGTGTTGTCCTCTTTTGCTTCAAACAGAATGCCCTCAACGGCGGTCAGCGTGGACTTACCGGATACTGCGCACATCAGGGGTGCGACGGCGTTACAAATTTCCTGTCGGTTAAATACGATTTTCATAAAAATCTCCATTCCGCCGCCAAAGGGCGGCATTCACATTTTTTGGTTTTCGCACACGTCGTGTACGTCGCGCTTGCGCGCGCACGCACGTGCGAGAGAGATAGAGAGATAGTATTTTTTAGTAGTGATAACAGTAGTTACTGTGCAAAATGTGGAAAAGTCTCATTTTGCTTGTCATATAAGGCAAAACAATTTTTGAAAATCAGGTTTTGCTTATGAAAAGGCTTGGTAAAACGTGCTTGCTTTTTGTGCAAAACATTTTTGATTGAGGTTTGCTTTGCTTTTTTATTTTTCGTTTGGTACGACATGCGTGTCGCTGTGGAAAAATATGCTTGGGTTTTGCACAGGTTAAGCCTGCTTTGGTCAGCTTTCCTTGACGGATTTTATCAGCTCGTCGATTTCCAAGGAAAAGCTTCCGGAAGATATTATCTTCTTTTCCACAGTTTCGATCGAGGAAATGATGGTAGCGTGATTACGGTTGAGAATCTTACCGATGCCGGGGAAGGACATGTCGGTAATCTGTCTGATTAAGTAGATGGCAATGTGTCTTGCTTGCGCGATGTCCTTGGTGCGGCGCTCGCCGATGATGTCCTCTTTCTTAATACCGTATTTTTTATAGACCGCGGTAAAGATCTTGTCAACGGTCACGTTCACAGGCTCGGCACCGCCCAGCAGCTCGTTAATGCAGCCGCGCGCCGTCTCCATGGTAATGACCTTGCCGTAAACAAAGCCGATGGCGCTGAGCTTACGTACCGCTCCTTCGATCTGTCGGATATTGGAGCGCAGATTTTCCGCAAGGAATTCCAGCACCTCGTCCGAGATTTCAATGCCGATCTGATCAGCCTTCTTTTTGATAATGGCAACGCGCAGCTCGGGATCCGGCGGCTGAATGTCCGCAATCAGTCCCCATTCAAATCTCGTCTTGAGTCTGTCCTCCAGGGTCTGAATATCTCTGGGGGGCTTGTCCGAGGTCAGAATGATCTGCTTGCCATCCTCATGCAGCGCATTGAAGGTATGGAAAAATTCCTCTTGCGTGGAGACCTTACCCGCAATAAACTGAATATCGTCGATCATGAGAATATCGCAGTTTCTGTACTTGTCACGGAATTCGTTCATGCTGCGGCGTGCCATGCATTCGATCATCTGGTTGGTGAAATCCTCACCCTTGATGTAAATGACCGTGATATCGGGACGCTTGCGCTTGAACTCATTGGTAATGGCGTAAAGTAGGTGCGTTTTACCAAGACCGGACGGACCGTAGATAAACAGGGGATTGTAGTCGGTCGCGGGGTGATTGGCTACCGCCACGCAGGCTGCATGCGCAAACTTGTTGGAGTTGCCTACGATAAAGTTATCAAAGGTATATTCAAATTTAAAGGGAGGCTTGGTCGAGCCGACCTTAAGATCCGGCAGCGGCTCTTTTTCCTCGGGGGTCAGCGTTGCGTGCGCTTTTTCGCTTGCTGCAGCCTCTTCCTTTGCCGCACGTGCAAATCGCTCACGCAAATTTTCCACTTCCTTGGTATCTCCCGAAAATTTCAATTCCACCTTAACGTCAATGCCAAGGTTTTCCGAGAATTTCTGTTCGATTTCGGCAAGATATTTGTTTTTGATCACGTTGATTTTAATTTCGGACGGAGTCACCATGGTAATGGTATTGTTTTCAAATCCCTTCACCTCCAGCCCGCCAAACCAGACCTCGCAAATCAGGTCTCCCAGCGTGCCGCGATAGTATTCTTTAATTCCGTCCCAAAGCGCTCCCAGAAGATCTAAAATTTCCATATATGTTTCCTTTCCCGTATGGGTAACCATTATTTCCTATATACTATTAGTTAATATATATTATAACATATAATAGCCGTGAAAGCAACCCTAAATACAGATTTTTTACGCATTTTGGGGTAAAAATATTTACAATTTTTTCTTGAAAACGGGCATGAAATGCGGTATAATAAAAATGTAAATTTTTTATGAAAAGAGAATTTTATGATAAAAATCAGATATAGCGTCAGGGGGATGACCTGTGCTGCCTGTGTCGGCCACGTGGAACGCGCTGCAAAAAGCGTGCTGGAGGGTCTTGATATCGGCTTTACTGTCAGCCTTTTGACCAATTCTCTGTCACTTACCTATCCTGATTCGTATGGGGCGGGGGAGATCAAAAAAATAGAAAAAAAGCTGTCTGCCGCAATCAAAAGTGCGGGATATGCGCTGGAAGAGGAGCGAGATAAGGCGGCTGAAATCGCACAGGAAAAAAAGCAAAGCAAGCGCACGCTGGCAAGATTTATCATCAGCGCTGTGCTGACGGCTACTGTGATGTGCATTGCCATGGGTAACATGATGGGCGTGCCGTTCTTGGCATTCTTTTCTTTGCCCGAGTGGGCGTTATGGTTTGTGCTTTTGCAGGTCGCGCTTGTATTGCCTGTACTGATACTCAATTACGGCTTCTTTTTACGCGGTTTTCGCGCACTTGTGCATCTGACGCCCAATATGGATACCTTAATTGCCATCGGCTCGTCTGCAGCGTTTATTTACGGTATTTGGGCGGCTGTGGAAATTGGTATTGCAACCGTAACGGGGGATCACGCGCTCATGCACGCATGGCTGCACTCGCTGTATCTTGAATCGGCTGCCATGATCGTAACGCTGGTCTCTCTTGGAAAGATGCTGGAAAGTCGCGCAAAGATGCGCGCAGGACAAGCCGTGCGTGCACTTGCATCTTTGCTGCCGGCAGATGCAAGCGTGCTGAAAAATGGCGTTTGGCAAAAGGTGCCTTTGTCCGAGGTGTCAATTGGCGACGAGGTGCTGATCAGACAAGGGGAGAGAATCCCGGTGGACGGCACGGTGATAAAAGGACAAGGCAGCGTGGATGAATCTCCCTTGAGCGGTGAGAGTATTCCTGTAGAAAAGCAGGTAGGGGATCGCGTCAGCGGTGCCTGCACATTGACGGGCGGCGTTTTGCACGTGCGCGTGGACCGCGTAGGAAATGACACAGCTCTGCAAAAGATTATCAATCTGCTTGAAGAGGCTGCCGCATCCAAAGCACCCATTGCACGCGTGGCAGATCAGGTCAGCGGCATTTTCGTACCTTGCGTTATGGGTATATCTCTGCTGACGGCAATTGTTTGGATGATCGTCACGCAAGGTCAGATCGATCAGGCGCTCAAATGTGCTGTTTCCGTATTGGTCATATCTTGTCCTTGTGCGCTCGGACTTGCCACGCCTACGGCAATTATGGTGGGCACGGGTCGCGGTGCAGGTGAGGGCGTTTTGATCAAGAGCGGTGAGGCTCTGGAGACGCTGCAAAGCGTGGAATACGTGCTCATGGATAAGACAGGCACATTAACCGAGGGTAAGCCTGTTGTATCACACCTGCAAGCGTTTGAAGGCTTTGAGGAGCAGGAGCTGATCTCTTATGCATACGCGGCGGAGAGCCTTTCCGCACATCCCTTATCGGCTGCCGTGTGCAGCTATGCCGAGCAAAACGGTGCTGCGCTGCTGCCTGCTACGGATTACAAATCCAGCATCGGGCACGGTATCGGTGCACGCGTGCAGGACACAGAGGTGCTTGTCGGCAAGCCGCAATTTTTATCTGATCACGGCATTTTGCTGCAAAAAGAGCAGGATGAGGCGTTTAAAGCATGCCAGGAGAGCGGTATGACAGCCGTTTTGGTGGCAATAGAGGGCAAAGCGGCAGGTATTTTGGGTATTTCCGACCCCATTCGCCCCGAAAGCGCACAAACCGTTGCAGCACTTGCAGATATGGGCATTACCTGCGTCATGCTGACGGGTGACAATCCGGTCACGGCACAGGCAATTGCAAAGCAGGCAGGAATCACGACGTTGCACGCCTCCTTACTGCCCGAGGATAAGGAGCGAATTATTCGCGAATATTTGGAAAAGGGAACGACAGCCATGGTGGGTGACGGCATCAACGATGCCCCCGCGCTGGCGCGTGCGGACGTGGGCATTGCCATCGGTACGGGTACAGAGGTCGCTATCGATTCTGCCGACGTTGTGCTGTCTAAAAGCTCGCTTTGGAGTGTGGTGCAGGCAATCAGACTCAGCCGCGAAACGGTACGCGTGATCAGACAAAACTTGTTCTGGGCGTTGATCTATAACAGCATTTGTATTCCGCTTGCGGCAGGCGTGCTTGCGCCCGTGGGCATTGTATTAAGCCCCATGATCGCCTCGGTGGCAATGAGCTTTTCCTCTGTGAGCGTGGTGCTCAACTCGCTAAGACTCAAAAAGCCGGCAAAATATAAATCCGGCGTCAAATATAAAATGACAAAAAAGCATAAAAAAAGGAGAAAGAATATGGCAGAGCAGATCATTATTTTGGACGTGCAGGGCATGATGTGTCACAGATGCGTCGCACACGTAAAAAAGGCATTGGAGGGCGTAAAGGGTGCAAAATCGGTTGAGGTCGATTTAGATGCAAATACCGCCACCGTCACTTATACCGGCAAAAAGCCCGAGGAGCTTGCCAAGGCAGTTATCGAAGAGGGCTACGAGGCAAAGATCAGATAAAAATAGAATTATCATAGAAAAAACCCTTGCCAAACGGCGTGCACAGTTAGCGGATAAATCAAGAACCAGTTTGCTTTAGCTGATCCGCAGTAAACAAATAATTAGCCCCGACAGATTATTTTTGTAATCTATCGGGGTTATTTGTATTAATCTGTATAACAGTTCGCTACAAGCGCGTCGTATTCATTTTTATCAAACTCAAAATTACAATCAGAAAACCAATCAATATTTTGCTCGTTCTGATAATAAGGGAAGGTATAGTTTATTCTTCGGCGATACAACTCCTCAGCCCAATTATCACCTATCCATTTACACCATTCGGAACTATCCACATCAGATAAAGCAACATTGTCACCATAAAGCTCCCAATCCTCTTTAGAATATGAATCAACATATAATATGCCGCTACGTTTTTCTTGCTCAAATGATTCATTGGAATGATTGACAATACCAATTTTTCTCCATATTACCTTGCTGTCTTTTTTTATGACATCGGCAACGATTACAATACAAGAAAAGTCAAAATCTTCAGGACAACTCAAAATAGGTGTAATTGCATTATTTTGATTCAAAATATATCTCATGAATTTTGAATCTCCGTCAAAATCGTAATCATTGGTCCAACAAATAGCCAAATCATCATTGGGCGTTATAGATTGCAATAATTGTTGATTTTCAGCCAGCCATTTATTTATATACTCATACAATGGGCGTCCATCAATGAAAAAAGCTTTGGTTTCGTAACCTGATTTTAAAAAAAGATTCCTGATTTCTATTTTATTCATTAATGTAAACCTCCTTTTATCGCCAGTTTCGCCTTTGTATTACAAAGACATCTGGCAAAGCCCATACCCCTAAGATGCACGATCGCATCCATAGGCTACCTTGTGTAAAGGGAGGCTTTTTGTTAGTTCCATTATAACACAAATTGGCAGAGAAAACAAGTTCTCTGCCGAAATTTTTGTGTCTACTATTTCTCCGCTAAGAATGCAGAGAGAAGCAAGGGTTTTCTTTATTTAATAATAAAAATCATGATTTCCTACGCGGAAGGCGTATTTGCGGTTATTTTGTATCCACGA
>JAZOLE010000123.1:0-26141 GCA_045652835.1 Eubacteriales bacterium
GAAGATCTTTGGCGCAGGCGTGGGCGCGCTGCTGAGCGCGGGTCTGCTCCCCTCTCCCCAAGATGCTCTGTTCAATTCCTTTATCAAGGCATTCTTTATCAGCGCGACCATGAACCTTTCGTTCGGCCCCACCTTTATGGCGCTGCACAAGTGCTCGGATACATTCCTTGACATCCGTGCCACAGGTAAGCGAAAGATCACGCTTGCAAACGTGATCCACAAGGTAGACTGGGAGAAATTCGCATCCTTTACGCTGCTCAAAACCGTTCCCCTGTTCTGGATTCCCGCACATACCATCACCTTTATGCTGCCCTCCGAATATCAGGTTGCCATGGCTGCCGCACTTTCGGTTGCGCTGGGCATCATCCTCAACCTCAAAAGAAAGAAATCCTAAGCAAAGAAAAGAGGCCCCCTATGGCTATTAGACATCCTGAAATCGAATGTATGCCTCGCGAGCAGCTGGAAAAGCTGCAAAGCGAGAGATTGGTTGCACAAGTCAAGCATTGCTACGACAACGTCGAGTGCTTCCGAAACCGCATGAACGAAAAAGGATTGACCCCCGACGACATTCACGGCATCGAGGATCTTTCCAAGCTGCCCTTCGCTTACAAGAGCGATCTGCGTGACTATTACCCCTTTGGTCTGTTTGCCACTCCCATGTCCGAGATCGTGCGTCTGCACGCCTCCTCGGGTACGACCGGCAAGAGAATCGTGGTCGGCTACACCAATGACGACCTTGCTATGTGGGCAGATTGCGTGGCAAGAATGCTCGAAGCGCTCGGCTTGACCAAAGAGGATATCGTACAGGTATCCTACGGCTACGGCTTGTTTACGGGCGGCCTTGGCGCACACGGCGGCGTGGAAGCACTGGGAGCTACCGTGATCCCCATGTCCTCGGGCAACACCTCGCTGCAGATTCAGAACATGATCGATTTCGGTGCAACCGCTCTTTGCTGTACCCCCTCCTATGCCATGTATCTTGGCGAGGAGATTGAAAAGCTGGGTCTTAAAGATCAGCTTAAGCTCAAGGTCGGTATCTTTGGTGCCGAGCCGTGGAGCGAGGACATGCGCAAGCAGATTGAAGACAAGCTTGGTTTGCGCGCTTATGACATTTACGGCCTTTCCGAAATTCTCGGCCCCGGCGTTTCCTGTGAGTGCGAATACCAATGCGGTATGCACGTATGGGAGGACAACTTCATTCCCGAGATCATTGACCCCGACACCTGCGAGGTACTGCCTGCCGGTGCAACGGGTGAACTGGTATTCACCACCATTACCAAGCAGGGCTTCCCCGTCATCCGCTACCGCACCCGCGACATTTGCTCGCTCAACTACGAGCCCTGCAAGTGCGGCAGAACCCACGTTCGTATGCGCAAGCCCAGCGGCAGAAGCGACGATATGCTGATCATTCGCGGCGTCAACGTATTCCCCTCGCAGATCGAGGAGGTACTGCTCAAGGTCAGCGGCGGCGACATTACGCCCAACTATCAGATCGTGGTAGACCGCGTCAACAACACCGACACCTTTGACGTCAACGTGGAAATGAGCGACGCGCTGTTTGCCGATGACATTCGTTCGATCGAATCGGTAGAAAAGCGCATTACCTCGGGTCTGCGCGATATGCTGGGCATTGCAGCCAAGGTTCACTTGGTCAACCCCAAGACCATTGCACGCAGCGAGGGCAAAGCCAAGCGCGTAATCGACAACAGAAAATACTAAGAAGAGAGGTACGCAACATGAAGGTAAAGCAGCTTTCCGTATTCGTTGAAAACCGCAAGGGCAATCTCGTGCCCATTCTTGAGCATCTTTCGCGCGGCGGCGTGGATATTTCCGCCCTCTCACTTGCAGATACCACCGACTTTGGTGTGCTCCGCCTGATTGTGGACAAGGTGGAGGACGCGCAAAGAATCCTTTCCGAGGACGGCGTGATCGTCAAGGTCACCGAGGTACTCGCGGTGGTCATGAATGACCATCCGGGCGGCGCTGCAGAGGTACTCTCTGTACTTGCAGACAACCATATTGAGGTGGAATACATGTACGCTTGCGCAGGCAAGACCTTGGGCAAGGCGCTCATGATCGTGCGCGTGGATGACCCCGAGCACGCCGAGGCGCTGCTTCGCGACAAGGGCTTTGATGACACCAAGGCAAACGAGATTTACAGAATCTGATTGTTTCCATGCAATAGAAAAAGGGCTGATTCAAGTTGACTTGAGTCAGCCCTTTTTGGTTGGGTTAAGCCGTATGGATGTTGCGCTCAAAACCGTTTGTGTGCGCACGTATCATTTCTCTTTGCTTAGTCACCTTCAAATACGCGAATGCACACAAGATATACGATCAGGAAAAGCGAGAGCGGAATTGCGATCAGAACGATGCTGAGCAGTATTCTCACCCATTTGTACGGAATTTCTTTGATCCACTCAAAGGCGCTGTCATACAGCGGCTCGAACGGTTGCAATAGCACCTCAAATATACATCCTAAAAGATCTTCCATGAAACCGTCAAATCTCCTTTTTCTTCTTGCACGCCACTGCGGCTGCAGCCGCTACGGCAAGCGAAGCCACGGGTGCTGCAATCGACTTACAGCCGCTCTTTCCCTGCTCTTCCATCGTCGCATCCGATGCTTCGGGCATGACGCAAGGCTCGTCGGGCGCACCGTTTAGCACCTTGAAGCTATACGCAGGCAGCGTGATACTATAAACACCGTCGGTGGGGCTGACCTTGCCGTCGGCTTTGATCTGCGAGCCATCCGTAGGCAAGGTTTGTTCGCTGAACAGATAGCTGTCCATCTCGCAGCCAAACAGATCGGCGGAAATATTGACCACCTGCTCTGCTGCCGAGCGGTTGACCGCGATCACACTCCACACGCCATCGGGCGATTTGACGCACACGGCATCGATCAGGTTGCCGTCCTCACCGCTCACGGGATAGACCTGCGAGCCTTTGGGGATCGAGTTGCAGAGCAGACCCCACGCATAATAGGTGGGACGGTAGCTCCACGCGCCGTCTGTCTTATAGCCGATCAGACCCATGCTCATCAAGCCATAGTTATCCCCGCCGGTTTCGTTGTAGTAATAATACACGTCATGCAGCGGCCAATAGGAAAGTCCGGATGCACCTGCGGCAAGAGAATTGACCGCCATGGAGGCAATGAACAATCCGCGCCCGTACGTTTCGGTGGACGCCGCCGCATACGCGCCCTGCGCGCTGCCGTCACCAAACTCTCCGAAGAAATACGGCTTTTCGGTAGAATAATTGGTTCTTCCCTTGACAAACTCATCAATCATATCGTCAAGATACGGCAAATCGTACGTCCATGAATAGGTGTGGGAGTCGAACATATCACACACGTCCTTCAAAGCGTCATACGTGCGGCAGTACCAGCCAAGGCTTTGTGCATCGTCCGCACCGATCAGCATGATATCTTTTCTCAACCCTGCCTCGGTCATGTACGCATCTACCGTCTTATAATACTGCACGTAGCGGTCAAAGTCCACCACGCCTCCCGAAACCTTGAAGGAATAGCTGGGTTCGTTCTGGAGTATCACGCCCTTGACGCAATCGTACCCTAACTGCTCCTTGATATAGCGCAACACCGTCACCACGTTCTCTGCCATCTCATCCAGATCGTTGGGCGCACTGATCCAGTCACCGCAGTCGGGATAAGACAGCCAATCTCCGGTTGCCGCTCCCCACCAGGTCAACGTCACGTCCACGCCCAGCTCCTGACAAACCTTCAGATACGCAAACGTGCACTTTCCCTCGTCCGAATCCCAACGGAAATCCGCAAAATCCGCGCTCTTCGCATCTTCATTATCATTTACAGGCTCAAACCACTCGGGCATGACCATCATGCGCACGGTTTGCAGCCCCATCTCATCCATGCGCTGCTTGATCAGCTCCAAATCCTCATCGGTCACGCCGCGCTCCTTGTTGACAGGCAGCAGCAGCTTGGGATCCCACTCGCATCCAAGTCCTACCGTGGAAAATTTATTGGGCGTATTGGAAACCGACAGCTCATACGTACCCGACTGCGCGTCAGCACCTGCATTGGTCACTTCAAACACAGTCACGTTATCCACCAGCACCGTGCCCGTGCTGAACCATAATCTCGGACCTGCGTTAACGTTGACCGCGTCCTTATTGGTAACGGTGAAGATAAAATTCAGCTTGACCCAGCCGTCGCTCGTGCCGTAATGTGACGAGGAAACCATTTCTCCTATGTTATTGGATGCAGAGTCGTACATGGTCATACCCAGCACCACGCCCGCTCCATCGGGAGAAACGTTTTCATACTTGACGTCCGCCTGCATCATGTACGTCTTGCCGTATTTCAGCTTTACGTACTGGAACCCACTGTTCGCCATGGGTGTTTGATTGGTCATGCGCATAGCGCCCGAGCCGTCCACGCCCTCGCCCTTGGCAAACTCTACCGTACAGTTTGCGGGGTCATTGCTCCATGCTTGCCAGTTTCCCAGCTCTTTTTCAAAATTTCCGTTTTTAAACATGTTTTTTTCAGCCGCACTCGCGCCGAACACAGCACACGCCGACAACAAGAGCACGCAGGTGATTCCCGCGCAGATCCAACGCTTGAGCATACCTTTCCCTCCACTGATAAAATTTCTGACAATTTCATTATAGCACGAATCCCCGCCCCATGTCAAGACGCAACAGCCGATCAAAAAACAAGCAAAAGAAAAGAGCCGATACGGAAATAAATCCGTATCGGCTTTTTTCTGTCCTTTAGCATCTGCGACAGATGCCAAGGGATTTTTTATACCGGAATATTATAATAGTTTGTATACCAGATCACTGTAAAAACAATGCCTACGGCAAAAAATGCTCCGCCGACGATCCAAGCGCTGACGTCGAGTGCTTTTTTCAACTCACTCGTCTTACGCTCGTAATAATCCTTATACAGCTCATGCTTCTTTCTGCCGTTCGGTATGAACCACGCAAGCACGGAATTTCTGAAAATAAAGCCAATGCCCAGCAAAGCTCCCTTGCTGCTGACAAACATGATGCCTGCATACATCAGAAGCAGTGCTCCCGAAACCGTGAATCCGTCGGCTAAGATCTGCATGTTTACACCAATGTCATCGGTAAAGAATCCTTGCATTGCAAACACGACAACCGTGATCAGGCAGGCAATACCAGTATATATCAGGTATTTGATCAATACTGCTTTGTTTTCTTGTTTCACTGTGCTTTAACCTTCCACGTCGCCATTGACGATCTGCTTGTACTTAACCTCTTCGGCATCGTTGCAATACACGAAGTGTCCGGGGCTGATCTCGCGGAACGAAGGCTGATCGACGGTATAATCGTGCTCTGCAAGAGGATTATACGTCACTCTTACACGCTGCTTTTCATAAACCGGGTCGGGCAACGGAATTGCCGACAGAAGCGACTTGGTATAGGGGTGCAGGGGGTGCTTGAACAGCTCGTCCGAATCTGCAAGCTCTACCATCTTACCAAAGTACATAACGCCGATTCTATCCGAGAAATACTTAACAACAGACAGGACGAGCGCGATGAACAGAATGGTCAGACCCTGACTGTGACGCAGATCGTTAAGCAGGTTGATAACCTGTGCCTGAATGGATACGTCAAGCGCGGAAACAGGCTCGTCTGCAATGATCATTTCGGGCTGCATAACAACGCTTCTTGCAATACCGATACGCTGACGCTGACCACCCGAGAACTCGTGGGGGTAACGGTCTGCGTGCTCACGCACAAGACCAACCGTTTCCAGCACCTCGTAAACCTTCTCGTTGATATACTCCTTATCGGTAATACCGTTGATGATCAAGCCCTCTGCGATGATATCGCGAACCGTCATACGGGGGTCAAGAGACGCGATGGGATCCTGGAAGATCATCTGAATCTGTGTGATCAGCTTGCTTCTCTTGGCAACGCGGCGTCTGTTCTTGTACTCTCTCTTGAGTGCAGCCAGCTTTTCGGCATCGCCTCTTGCAGCCTTGAACAGCTCTTCATACTCGGCATCCAGCTCCCTGACCAAGGAAGCAGCGTACTGTCTGTCAACTGCCTTATGGTCCAGCTTTGCATCGTGGATCAGTGCCTTGTTCTTTGCAATAATCTCGGCAAGCTCTGCCTTGATCTGCTGAGCCTCGTCCTTATTAAGATTCGGCGCTGCAAGACGCTTTTTAGCGTCTGCCTTGGCGTTCTTGATCGCATCCTTGTAGGAGCGAGTGCCCGCACCGATACGCTGACCCTTGAAATAAACGTTACCGGAGGTAATGTCATACAGCTTGATAATGGATCTACCGGTCGTGGTCTTACCGCAACCGGACTCACCTACCAGACCGAAGGTCTCGCCCTTTCTGACCTCAAAGCTGACGTCGTCAACTGCCTTGAGATCTTTGCGTCCCAAACGGAAATACTGGCAAAGATGGTCCACTTTCAGCAATACTTCTTGATTCTGCTTATCCATTGTTGCCTCCTCTTTCTTTCATTCGTTTGATACGCTCGGTAATGATCTTGGGAACCTCGACCTTGGGAGCATTGGGATGGAGCAACCAGGTTGCTGCAAAGTGCGTGGGAGAAACCTGATACATAGGCGGCTGCATCTCAAAGTCGATCTGCATCGCATACTTGTTTCTGTCCGCAAACGCGTCACCAACGGGAGGATAGATCATATTGGGGGGTGTGCCGGGAATTGCATCCAGCTTTTCGTTGGTATCCAGGTCAGGCATAGAGGAAAGCAGTGCCCAGGTGTAGGGATGCTGAGGATCATAGAATACCTCTTCAGCAGTACCGTACTCTACGATCTTACCTGCATACATAACGGCAATTCTGTCTGCCATATTTGCAACGACACCAAGGTCGTGCGTAATAAAGATAATGGAAAGGTTACGCTCACGCTTGAGCTTGTTGATCAGCTCCAGGATCTGTGCCTGAATGGTTACGTCAAGTGCCGTGGTAGGCTCGTCGCAGATCAGAATGTCGGGGTTTGCCGACAGAGCGATCGCGATAACGATACGCTGACGCATACCGCCCGAGAACTCGAAGGGATACTGACGGAAACGCATTCTCGCTTCGGGAATACCAACCTCTTCCATGAGCTTGATCGCCTTTTCCTTAGCGATTCGCTTGGTCAGCTTGTAAACAACCTGAGATGCCTTTTCCTTGAGGTAATCAATGATCTCAATACATCTCTTGTCATAGTCCACGCTTGCAGCGTTATCAACGTCTGCGCGGAACTTGTTCATAACACGCGTCAGTACCGAAACGATAGTTTCGATCTGTACTTCGGGCTCAATGACAGACTTGGGAACAACGTTCCAGTCTACCTTCTTACCCTCAGCAAGCAGCGCCTCTCTCTTTGCGGTCTGCTTAGCAAAGCGAGCTTCTTCCTTGGGGTTGTTCTTGAGATAGAAGAAATACTTCTCAATTTCTCTATCCAGCGCACCGCCAAAGGTGTACGCTACGTTATCCTTGACAACTGCGAGAGGATCGATTGCTGCCAGAACGCTCTTGTTCACGCTCTTGCTCAGTGCCTCAACCTCACGTGCAGTAAATCTGCCGCTTCTGAAAACGCCGATGGCACTTTGCAGTGCACCGATAGCCGCCTTCTTGTTTTCCAGCGCCTTGTTTGCAGAATACTTTACAGCAATCTTTTCCAGCGCGATAAACGAATTCATAAAGTCGTCCATCAGGAACTTATATGCCATTTCGTTTGCCTGCTCTGCGGGCATGCGGCTCAGGTCAACCTCAGGATGCTTGTACACATAGTAACCGATTCTGAAGAAGTTGTACTGAGGCTGCGCAAGCATTTCCTCTGCAGTGTTCTTGATCGCCTTCAAGGTCTCAACGGTCTGCTCAGACGCTTCCTTCTGGGATGCGTTTGCGCCAACCAGCTTCTTTGCAGAATCAGCGAAAGACACCTTAGACTTCTCAATGTGAATTGCACCGTTAAGGTCAGTCATGTGCGCCTTGAGGATCATCTCATACTTTGCAGTAAAGAACTTGTCATTGATGTCTGCAAGCTTTCTGGAGATTGCCTTGAGCATTGCAACAGCGTCAATCTTCTGCTTCTTCTCGTTCAGGAAGAGGAAGTCCTCTACCATTGCGATCAGCTCCTCGGCTGCGGTGCGTGCGTCACTATAGCTGTTCTCCAGCTTGATTGCCTGAATATTAAAGCTGTCAAAGGTCTTGATATACTTATCAACGTCCGCTTCGGTCATAAGGCGGTTGCCCGAGTCAGCGATCGCCTTTTTCATGGTATCGGACAGAATAGCAAGCGTTTTGTTAAAGGTCTCGCGGCCTTCCTTACGGTTTGCCTTGTTCTTGAGCAGCATTGCCTCGGTAATCTGTCTACCGATACGCATGATGGGGTTGAGCGAAGAAAGCGGATCCTGGAAGATCATCGCGATCTTGTCACCGCGCAGCTTGTGCATTTCCTCCTCGGGGATACGAACCAGGTCCTGACCGTCGTACAGGATCTCGCCGCCCTCGTAGATGGCGTTGACCGCGGAAATGCCCATGATTGCCTTGGAGGTTACCGACTTACCCGAGCCGGACTCACCTACGATTGCAAGGGTCTCGCCCTTGTAAAGGTCAAAAGAAATATCACGTACTGCCTGCACCTTACCTGCATCGGTACGGAAGGAGACCCTGAGATTATTGACTGATAATTTAACTTCTTTGTTATTCATCTCTTAATCCTCCGATCCTCTGAGCGACGGGTTGAACGCGTCTCTCAGACCGTTACCGAACAAGTTGAAGCTGAGCATCAGCAATACCAAGAACAGGCAGGGGAAGAGTGCTACGTAAGCTCTGTACACTTCGCCCGATGCAAATGCCTTCTGACCTGCGTTGATCAGCGTACCGACCGAGGTCAGCTTGCCTGCCTCAAGGTTGATAATACCCAGGTAGGAAAGGCTGGTTTCCGAATAGATCATGGAAGGAATAACCAAAGCAACGCTGGTTACGATGGTACCGATACCGTTGGGGAAGATGTGCTTGAACATGATTCTTGCATCACCCGCGCCCAGCGTTCTTGCTGCCAGCACGTACTCCTGGTTCTTGAAGCGGTAGAACTGCATACGCGTTCTGCCTGCCATGCCGATCCAGCCCGTTGCAAAGAATGCAATAAACAGTATCAGCGCACTTTGGATATCGACCAAATCATATAGTGCATGCTGCAATATAAATCGTCCGACGTGGAACTTGAGCAGCGTGATAATGATCATGGAAGGAACAGATCCGAGAATCTCGCAGAATCTTTCCATTGCAAGGTCGAGTACACCGCCAAAGTAACCCGAGATAGAACCCCAGATTACGCCGACGATAAAGTTAACAAGTGCTACGACCGAAGCAAAGATAAACGAGAATCTTGCACCGTATGCAAGGCAGGAGAAAATATCCTTACCCGAATCCGTGGTACCGAAAAAGAATACAGGCTCGCCAATGCCGTCGTTCGCCTTAGCGTGCAGGTAGGTATAGTACTCGTAATATTCTACTCTTACCTCAACGGTACTGGGCATCTGTCTGCCATAGACGTAGTAGTAAACCTTATCACCCATGATAGGCTCACCGTTTTCGTCCTTCATCAGTCTGCCGTTTTCATCATACATAGGCACCTTCTCGATCACGCCGTCCTCACCCTCAATTCTCAGAGAGTCATAAGGAACGATCAGAGAGGATTTGTTATCTGCCTCAACCTTCCAATAGTTGGGAATGATTTTGCCCTCCTCGTCCAGAACGGGGCGAAGGGTAGCTTCATCCTGCTTTTCTACCTTATAGTAGATATTTGCATCCGCGCTATTCTTGGTGTGGCTGGGTCTGTCCTTGACGTATACCAAAGGATAGAGCACCTGCTTACCGGTCTCGTTCTGATATCTCTGGATATCGTCGAACTCCTCGCGGGTGATCTCCTTGTACTTGCCAAATCCTACGCCGTAATAGGTGTCGTAGCGGTAGGTATAGTTAGAACCGTCCGGGCTGATATCAACCTCACCCTTGATAACGTCTCTGCCGGTCTCCTGCTCAAGCGCAAGATCCTTCAGATAGCCAAGCGTGTTGGTGTTCTTGACTCTGCCGCCGTCCCAGAAGTTGATATCGTGATCATCCATGAACTGCAGCTTGGGCGTCATATACGCATACGACATATCGTAGTAATCGGGCGTATATGCCGTAAAGATGGGTGCGATGATTGCAAACAGCACCAGGCACAGAATGACGATACCGCCAACAACCGCGCCCTTGTTCTTGCAGAAGCGACGCCATGCGCCCTGGAAATAGCTGACGGGCTTGGTGTCAAACTTCTTATCGTGACTTAAGTCATTTCTCTGTGCGCACTTGAATTTATCAGCGGGGATATTTACGTATTGATTTTGATTAGCCATCTTACTTCGCCCCCATTCTGATTCTCGGGTCAATGATACCGTAGCTGATATCGATTACGATACCTGCGGTCAAGCCGATCAAGGTATAGAAACCGGACAGCAGCATGAACGCATCATAGTCCGTGTTGTTGATTGCAGAGAGGTACAATCCGCCTACGCCGTTGACAAGGAACATCTTCTCAATGATCAGCGAGCCGGAGAGCACCGAAATGAACTCGGAAAGGATGGACGGGAAAATAACGACCATCGAGTTTCTCATTGCGTGTCTTGCAATCGCCTGGCTCTTGGTCAGACCCTTGGTTCTTGCAAGCAGCATGAACTCACCCGTCAGTACCTCGGACAGCTCTGCACGGGTGTAACGCGCATAGCCTGCGATCGAGCCAAGGCAAAGCGCAAAGACTGCGGGAAGCATGGACTTAAAGACGGGCCACGTGAAATAAGCGTTACTCGTCTCCATACTAAGCGGGAACAGATGCAGCTTGAAGCAGAACAAATACTGTATGACAAGTGCCAAAACGATGGACGGCAGCGAGATCAGCAAAATAATGAAAATATTGATGACCTGGTCCTGCCACTTGTTCTTCTTAAGCGCAGCCAAAATACCCAAGCCAAGACCGATCGGAACACCGATCAGGGTTGAGTAAATGTTGATCAGGACTGTGGGCGGGAGCTTGGGAATAAAGACCTCTGTCCAAAGGTCCTTAGTAGCATAACCCGGAAGCGTGGTAGCGATACCAAAGTCACCCTTCGTCACGATTTTTGTCAGGTAGTTACCGTACTGGATGATGATCGGCACTCTATCATACTCCCAGACACCGTTCTGCCCTTCTCTGATATTGGTGATCCAGCCTCTGCCCTCCAGGGTTCTGTACGCGATCTCGGTATCCATACCGGGGAGCACGTTTACAGGAATGGGGAGCAACTTGATGAGCACAAAACACATCGTAAAGATGATAAAGAATGTGAACAACATCAAGCCCAGACGCTTGGTCACATATTTAAACATATACATAGGTGTTTCTCCTCTGTTTTTGTTTTTTTCGAATTCATAAAAACCTTCACACGCCACTCTCAAACAACAGTGTCTCGGAGGCTTTTGTAAAGGTTTTGCGCGCCTTGTCTCGACGCGCGGGTACAAAATTCAACGATACGTGTGATTCAGATGTAGTTATTGTGTTGTTTTTTCTGTAGTTTTGCCAAATCAGCAAATTTTATGAGGGATTTTATACAGGATAAAATGCGAAATCAGCGGTGGGCGAAAGGAATTTCGCCCACCGCCTTATTCAGGGCTCAATGAACCCTAAGACAGTCTTTGCAAAAATTACTCGGACTTCTTGTACTCTGCGGAGAGGTCGCCGTTGTTCGCCTTAACGTACTCAGCCCACTCAGCATCGGTGTACTGAACCTCGATGTATCTCAGACCACCGAAGCCCATGAAGGTGTGCTCGTCCTCAGAGAAGTAAGAGAACTTAGCGCCCAGGAAGGATCCGCCACTGTCTGCGATCAGCATTACGGAGCGGGACTCCTTAATGGTCAGCTCTTCCAGCTTGGAGAGGATCATCAGTCTTGCCTCAACAGGAGCATAACCTTCGCTCCAGTTGTAGGTGAATTCCTGATCCTCGGTAGCTGCCAAACCGTTCAGGCAGAAGTACCAGTTCTGGATAGACATGGTGATGGTCTCGCCTGCGCCCTCGTAGTCACCTGCGGGCATGGTCATGGTCTCCATGATGGAGGTGGTATCCCAGTACATGTGGTAGTTCAGGGAGTCTTCGGGGTTAACGAATGCGCCAATGATATCGAAGGGGTTGAAGCCGTTACCGGAGAAGCCGTAACCGAAGCCGATCTGAGTCTGGCCGGTACGGAATGCCTCTGCCCACTGAGAGCCGGCGGAAGCGTCGAATACAACGTCGATCTTGTCCTCGAGCACAGTGCCCTTGGTCAGACCGTCCAGAACTTCCTGCAGGTAGGTAGCTCTGAATCTCTGCTTGTCGGTATCGGTGGAAGCACCGTATACCAGGGTGATGTTCTTGGAAGAATCGTAGCCATACTCCTCAGCGTTAGCGAGCAGAATGTCAATAGCTTCCTGCATCTTCTGCTTAGCAAGCTCAGGGTTGTAACCGGTCAGGGTATCATAAGCCTCATCGGTAGACAGACCGGTCAGAGCGCCGCTGGACCAAGTGCCATCAGCTGCCTGGGTGTAGCCGTAAGCGCGGAGGATGCCTTCCTTAGCAGTCTTGGTGTTACGGTACTGACCGCCATCAAGCAGCTCGGGAGAGTTCTCAATATCATAGTAGTAAGCAACGTTGAGCAGACCGAAGCAAGGAATGGAAGAACCGGGCCAGATCTTTTCAACGATGTCGCTTCTGTTCAGAGCGAGGTTGAATGCGTGACGGAATTCCTGGATAGCCAGAATACCGTTGTTGTTTTCGCTGTTCTTCAGAACGTTGACGTCACTGAAGAGCTGCATACCGTAGGTACCGGTAGAGGTAGAGGTGAAGTAAACGTACTTGGAGTCAAGGTACTCGTCAACGTTCTCAGTCTGCAGAGAAGCGTCGTCGTAGGTGCCGTTCAGGAAGCCCAGCCACTTGGGAGAGAATTCCTCAACTGCGCGGCAGTTGATAGCGGTTACGTTGTACTGGTACTTGTACTCTTCCATGTTCCAACCGTACCAGTTCTCGTTGATAGCGAGCTTGTAGTGAGAGCCTGCTTCGAACTCAACGAGCTTGTAGGGACCCCAAGAAGCGGTGGTCTCGAGAGAGGAGTTGTACTTAGAAGTCCACAGAGTTGCGCCGTTAGCGGGCTCAATTCTTGCAGCGTCATACTTAGCCTTGTGTACCAGGGGCAGGCTGGAGAAGTAGTAGGGAGCCCAAACGGACAGAGAGCCGTCATCCTTCAGGAAGGAGTAGGTCTTGTCAAGGCAGAGAACGATAGCGTTCTCTTCGTCGATGGAGTAGATACCTACAGTGTTCCAATCAACCTTATCGCCGTAGCCGGAGATGTAGAACAGGGTCTCCTTGAACAGCTCTTCCTTGGTGGTATCATCCATGGTACTCCAGTCCATGCCGAAAGGCATCAGAGCGTAACCGATGAGTTCCTTAGCAGCTTCCATGTTCTCTTCGGTGATCAGGGTGTAGCCGTATTCGTTAGCTGCATCAGCGATAACCTTCAGAGCAGCCTTAGCCTCTTCAGTGCCAACGTAGCTGTTGATCAGCTCGTCCAGAGAGTAGCCTGCAAGGGTCATACCGGTGGTGGAGGTGTTCAGATAAACCTCAGCACCGTTGATGTCGAAGGAGTAGTCAGGAGTCTCTTCTGCGCCGTATGCGGGAACAACGGGAGCGTAGATGGGAGCGCCAGAGTAGAAGTAAGGCTTAGCGTTCTTGATCATGAGGGTATCATAATAGGTGTTTGCGCGGTAGTTCATGAACGTGGGGTCCAGAACCTGCTGCATGGACCAAACGAAGTCTGCAGCGGTGATAGCAGTGCCATCATCCCACTTCAGGTCGGTACGCAGGGTGATCTTCCAAGCGTAGCCACCCTCTTCCTTCTGAGCGTCAGTGTAGCCCCACTTAGCGTCAACGGAAGCGGTAACGTCCTCCAGCTTGGTAGCTGCGGAGTAGTTGGTGGTGTAAGCGCCGGCAACGAAGCCTGCCTTGTTGATAGAGCCGTCAGCATTGAACTTCTGGTCATTCTCGAACTTGTAGTCGTACTCGAAGAACGAAGAAGTAATGTAGCTCAGGATCTGCGTATCATTGTTATCCTTATACGTCAGCTCGTTCCAGTTACTGGGCATGGTGGCGGTAGTGGTGTTGTACTCGGCCTTCTTGGGAACGTACTGTTCTACAGGAGTGTTCTCACCGGAGCCAACAGTAGTCTCTTCATCGGGACCTGCGGGCTGATTCTTAGAGCCGCAGCTAACGATCATGAGAGCAACCATTACCAGACACAAAGCCATCGTAAGAATGGATTTGATGTTTCTCATAAATATGTCCTCCATTTATGAATTTTGTTTAATGTTTCATCTCACGCAACGCCCTCACTTGCTGCAAGAAAGATACCCTCAACAATCCGTCTTGCAACGCATAAAAACACTGCGCGATCTTATGAACGGTACTATTGTATCACATAAAAATTCATTTGTCAATGACTTTACGCGTGAAAAATGCAAGTTTTCTATAAAAAATGCAGAAAATTTTGGAGCAACAAATCACAAAACAGCGTTTTTCGCTCACGCATCGACATGCCGTTTGCAGGAACGCACGTCAAGACTTGCAAATTTCAAACAATGCAGGCGCGCCCCGAAGGACGCGCCACTGACATTATATTCTGTATTTGTTCTTTCTGTCAAGCGACATGCGAAAATCGATCGACTCGTCGGGCGGGCACAGATCCCACGCCAGGTCGGCAAGCTCCTCCAGCTGCTGCTCTGTCGGGTCAGCAATGCCGCGCTCGGCAGCAAGGCGCAGCGCACAGTAGCCAAACCACAGATCGGTCAGCACGGTCTCTCCCTCGCTGATTGCGTGGTGCTCGGCTTTGAAAAACGCCTCTAAATAGTCGGTTTTGCGCAGCTTGAGCGCCGCTTTGGCAGCCGTGATGCAGATGCGGTCATCGGCTTTGCAATTGTGCGGCAGGCTCTCGTACAGTGCCCACGCCTTATCATACAAGCCGCAGCCGTTCAGATACTGCAAATATTCGCTTGCAAGCGCCACGTCTGCAAACGCACCGGGCAGAGAGATGGCTTCATCATAATATGCGCGCGCACGCGCGCCGTCCCCTGCACCGCGTGCAAGCAGCGCAAGATTGCGCAGCGCCCAGCAGTTGGGGGCACATGCAACAGATGCCAGCCACGCACGCTCCGCAGCTTTTGCAGCCGCAATATCTTCCTCTTTATTATAAGAAGCGTTTACAACCACTTCGGTGTTGTGATATTCGTATTCCGCAATGCCCAAATGCAAGAGATTATTCCACGTTTCGGGCGCTTCTCGCAGCCTTGAGAGCCACTTGGGGCTGACCATATAGGACAGCGGCAACGCAGCGGGATGCTGCTCGGGCAGCGTTCCCTTTTCCAAAAGATGCAGCCACATGCGCTCACCCTCACCGATGCAAGAGATGGGGAAACACATGGACACAGGCGGCTCGCCGTCACCGTCGGCTCGCATTCTCATGATCTCCAACGCACCAAATCCGGCACCAAAATGCCCGATCTGCTGCTCATTGACCGGCAAAAGCGCCAATTTGCACATGTTTTGGTGGATTTTCTCAATATCCTGCGCACTGATTGCTGCGTCAATGGCGGCACCGACGTAATCCACGGCACCGTTATACTCGGTATCCAGCATCTTGTCCGCCTGCAGCTGCATGCCACCGTAGCATTGCGTCCATTCATACACGCAACCCGCGGGCATGGGCTTATCGTGCAGCTGCGAGGGTGCTATGCCTGCCTGCATTTCGGCATAATAGCCACTTCCCTTGCCGTCCGACAAGTATTCCTGCCAATGCTTGCCTGCGGCATGCTCGCCCCAAGCAAACAATTTCTTATAAAGCAGAGGCGCTGTGCTTCTTTCGTAGAAGATCGAGCCGTCCTCGTAAGCCGCCGCCTCCCACGTCGAGGCATTTTGGTCCTCGCATTGGATGAAATAATCGTATGCACGGTCGGCGTTTGCGGGGTAGGTAGCGTCAATGTTGTTCATCGCCACCAAATCGGGCAGCGTTTCATACCTGCACGCACCGTCCACGAACGAAATGACCTGCTTATGGCTTGCCAAAATGCGCACGCGACGCTCGGCACGCACCGCAATATTGCTCCACCAATAGGTTGTGGTGCCCTTATCAAAGGGATTGATCAGCTTGACGTGCGAGAAAAGGCGCGGCGAGCCGGCAGGCAAGTGCAAATCCACCTGCCAAAAGATGCTCTTATTGCGCTCAAACTCGTAAATGCGCAGAAAATCATTGCCGTCGCCATCGTTCAGCACAGCGGCATACACGTTATCACAAGTGGTGTACGTATGCCCGAAATTACCGATATTCCACTCAATACCGCCCGAAAGCCACGCGTTACGAATGGCAAGATTGCCCGGCTGAATGACAGGATTGGCAAAAAGCAGCTCTCTGTCCGCGACTTTATCGTAAAGCGAGTGCAATCTGCCGCCCAGCGAAGGTAAAAAACGCGCCTTTAGATACTCGTTTTCCAAGACAAACGAGGGCAAATGCAGCATTTCCCTGCTGCGGTCATACCTATCCTGCGTCATGTAGGGCAGCACCTTGGTCATGCAACCGAGATGCGCCGAAAGAGCTACGGGAAATTCACCGTCCGTGCGCGCAGGCGCGACTTTCCTTTCCCTGAATCGCGGCAGCGGATTTTGCCCTGCGGGCACGTTACCGCGAATCTTGAAGGTTTCAAACGTTACGCTCATACCTATCCCCTTTCAAAAGTTTCCATCACTTATGAATCAAGATAAAATTGAAATTTGCTACAGGCAAATTTCTACCACAACGTTCCGCGCATGCGGAACACATCACTTTCGCGCAGCGAAAACATCACTTTCGCGCAGCGAAAACATCACCGCAAAGCGCGCTTGCGTCAGCAAGTGCGCTTTGCCAGCTCCGCCATCATTTCGGAAATTTTGATGTTCTGCGGACAAACGTCCTCGCAAGCGCGGCAAGCAATGCACGCGGTAGGCTTTTGCTCATCGGGCAACGCGCGGATCTGCGCCTTGACCTCTCCGGCATGCTCGGGGTACATTTGCGCATTGTAGAACTTAATCATTTGTGGAATATTTAACTCCTGCGCACAATAAGGCGTGCAGTAACGGCAATTTGTGCAGGGCAACGTCTTTTTGGCGATCATATCGTCTGCGATCTCCAGCAGCGTCTGCCACTCCTGCTCGGTCAGCAACGCCTCGGAATCAAAGGTGGTAATATTCTGCTCCAGCTGCTCCATGTTGGACATACCCGACAGCGTGACCACCACGTCGGGAATGGACTGCAGGAATCTGAACGCCCATTCGGGTGCGCTCACACCGGGGCGCAGAGCCTCCAGCTTTTCCATATACTCAGCCTCAAGATTTGCAAGGCGACCGCCGCGCACGGGCTCCATGACCCAAACGCCAAGACCGTATTCGCGAATCAGATCGATCTTTTCCTTGGCACTCTGCAGCTTATAGTCGAGGTAGTTGAGCTGGATCTGGCAGAACTCCATCTCGGACGCGTACTTGTCAAGAAAACGCTTCATGGTGGCAAGCGTGCCGTGCGTGGAGAAGCCGAGGTGCTTGATGCGACCAGCCTTCTTTTCCGAGATCAGATACTCCACGTCACCGTACTTTTCGGTGTCAAGGTACTGCTCGATGTTGGACTCGGTAACGCTGTGCACCAGATAGTAGTCAATGTAATCCATGCCAAGGCGCTCCAGCTGCTTGGCAAAGATGGTGGGTGCGTTGCCCCAGAATTCGGGCGAGAAGCCCGGGAACTTGGTGGCGATGTAAAAGCTTTCGCGAGGATACTTGGCAAGCGCTCTGCCCATAAATTCCTCACTCTTCCCCTGATGATATACCCATGCGGTGTCAAAATAGTTCACGCCGCGACTCATGGCAAGCTCAACCATCTCGGCAAGTGCTGCCTCGTCAATATCCGCGCCGACCTCGGACTTTTGCGGCAAGCGCATGCAACCCATACCAAGCGCGCTGAGTGCTACGCCGTTAAAATTCTTGTAAACCATAATAACCTCCATTAGGCTTTTTTCTTTTATTATACAGGAAACGCGCGCGTTTTGCAAGAGATAAATGCAAAAAAGCACGTGCACCCTTGACAATTTCACCGCATCGTGCTACAATGGAAATAACGTAATATTTTTCGCAGCTCGGTTCTACGGATCAGGGGGAAGTTCGGTGAAAATCCGTCGCAACCGTCATTACCGTTACAGTCGGAATACCCACCGGGCAATGCGGCGCAGGGCAGGATTGGTCTTGTCTTTGCGCGGCAAACGCGAGGCAGAACATTTTTGGACATGAAAAGTGTAGCCGTTTTCAGCTTGCGCCAAGGGGGACGTATGCCCGAAGTGTATCTTGTGCCAAGTGAGAATCGCTACGCTTTTTTACCTAAAACGGTAAGAAGGCGTTTTTTGTTTGGGTATGAAAAATCGCAATGCGTTACATTGCGCAAATTCTTTCCGTTCTTTTTGACGGAGCAGCCGCAAAGAAGAACATATTTGCTACGCAAATGAAAACGGCGTTCAGGCAATTTCGTCGCTGCGGCGACGACGAGGGCTTCGCGCCCTCGACCTGCGCGAGCCTTTGAAAAGGCTCGACCCAAACTTCCCAAAGAAAAAATTCGGAGGACAACATGAGCGACAAACTCACAAAACAGGATTGCATTTCCCTTTTGGTGCAAAAGCATCGGGAGCTGGGTGGCGAACGCTACCCGAAGCGTTCGGATTTTACCGAGCGCGAGGTGGTTGCCATCAAGGCGCATCTCGGCCCTTGGCCGCGCGCTTTGGAGGCGGCAGGCGTAAAAGCCGCGCGCGACGGTGACCGAGCCGAGAAAAACAGGCAAAAACACATTCAAGCCAAAAGAAACCGCACCGCAGCCAAGCTTGCGAAAAAGGCAGCAGAGCACGACGGACTTCCCGCAGCCGACGTAAAAATTCAAAAACAAAAGGAGAACAACCCATGAAACACACCATCACGATCATCCTGACCCTTTGTCTGCTGCTTTCTCTGTTCGCCATAGGCGCATCGGCGCAGAAAAATCACACCATTGTCACAGTCACTATTGCAGCAAAGGGCGAATTGGTCGCCACGCAGGTCTCGGTTCCCGTCGAGGATATCGACGGTGACGGCGTATTTACCATCAACGACGCGCTGTACTGCGCACACGAGCAGAATTACGAGGGTGGCGCGGACGCAGGTTACGGCTACTACTCCGGCGACTACGGCCTTAGCATGAGCAAGCTTTGGGGCGACGAATCCGGCGCTTACGGCTATTATCTCAACAATGCATCCTGCATGAGCCTTGCCGACCCCATCAAGCACGGCGACTACATCACCGCATTCGTTTACGCAAGCAGCGACTGGAGCGACGTATACACGTATTTTGACGTATCCGCCAAAACGGTTGAGGTAGGCGAGGAGATCGCGCTGACGCTCATGGCGGCAGGCTATGACGAGAACTGGAATCCCATTACTTATCCCGTCAAGGGCGCGACCATCATAGTTGACGGCGCTCCCACCGGCATCGTGACCGACGAAAACGGAAAGGCTACCTTTCAGCGCAACGTGACCGGCATCACCGTGATCAGCGCAAAGAGCGAAACACAAACGCTGGTGCCGCCCGTGTGCAGCATCACCGCGACCAAAGCCGTAATTCCCGAAGAGGAGGAAAAGGGCTGCGGTGCAATCATTGGCAGCGCAATCGCATTGACAACGCTGCTGGGTTGCGCCATGATCAAGCGCAAGGAGAACTAAATACCTATGAAACGTAAGCTTTTGGCACTTTTATGCTGTCTTTTGTGCTTGCTTTTCAGCCTCGGCACGTTGACGGCGAGTGCCGAAAGCAGCGCGGATGCTACCGCGCAAGCGCAAACGCAAGCGCAAGCAATTGCGGAAAGCATTTACACCTTTGCACAAGAAGGCACGACCACGCAGGAATGGATCAGCACCACGCTCTCTGCACAGGCAGGTGTAGGCGCGGAGTGGTACATCCTGTGCCTTGCGCAAAGCGGCAACTATGACTTTACCGCCTACGAGCAGGCATTGCTCTCTTATCTTGACAAAAACACCGTTCCCTCTGCCACCACCAAGCAGAAATACGCGCTGATGCTTGCCGCCATCGGCAGCACAGACGCCTACATTTCGCAGACGCTGGACAGCACGGTGGGCACTTTGGGCGTGATGAGCTACGTGTACGGGCTGCATCTTGCAAACAACGGCTACAAAACGCCGATGCATGTCGAGCGCATCGTGGACGAGATCCTTTCCTTGCAAAAGCAAGACGGCGGCTGGGCGGTCAGCGGCAGCGGCTCGGATGCAGACGTGACCGCCATGACCCTGCAAGCACTCGCGCCTTACCGTGATGCGCAAAACGTCAGCACCGCGATTGATCGTGCGCTTGCCCTGCTTTCCGACAAGCAGACCGCGCGCGGCGGCTTTGTCAGCTACGGCGTAGAGAATCCCGAGAGTGCCGCGCAGGTCATCATTGCCCTGTGCGCACTGGGCATTGACCCCTGCACCGACACACGCTTTATCAAAAACGGCGGCTCGCTGTTTGATGCGATGGCGCACTTTGCCCTTTCCGAGGGCGGCTACGCCCACGTCGAGGGCGGCGCTTACAGCGCGGCAGCCACCGCACAGGTGCTTTGCGCTGCAACTGCATATCTGCGCTTTGCACAAGGGTCAACACCGCTCTACGACCTTGACGGTGCACGCCCGGGCGAGGTGCAAACCGCGCCCGAGTCAAGCGAGAACCCAACCGCACCGCAAGCTCCCGTGCCCGACGCATCCCCCGAAAGCAATGCATCCGGAACGCTTTCCTACAAGCCGATTGCCTGTGCGGTCGTGCTGGTGCTTGGTGTGGCGGTCTGCATCGTGCTGATCGCGCTTGGCAAAAAACACTACAAGAACTTTATCGCGCTGGGTCTGGCGGTTGCCGTCCTGATCGCAGCCATTATGCTCATCGACATTCGCACGCCCGAGGACTATTACAACGGTGAGAGCGCGACCAAGCAAAACCCCATCGGCTCTGTGACGCTGACCGTTCGCTGCGACGCTGTGCCCGGTCTTGCGGACATTGAGCATTTGCCCGCGGACGGCATCATACTCGCCACCGAGACCTATCAGATCGAGGCAGGCGAGACGGTTTACGATATCCTGATCGAGGCATCCCGTAAGCACGGCTTGCACGTGGATGTAAGCGGCGTGGGCGAGAGCGCTTACGTGCGCGGCATTGCATACCTGTACGAGCAGGAGCACGGCGCGCTTTCCGGCTGGAATTACAAGGTAAACGGTGCGATCCCCTCGATGGGCTGCGCCGCCTATACTCTCTCGGACGGTGACGAGATCGTTTGGGAATACACGTTGACCGTGGGACAGTAGGGACCGGCGTCCTCGACGGTCCGCAAAATGATTGATGAAAGGAGACGGCTATGAAAGCCTTGGACGCATACAACCCAATATCCGTAGCCGTGTACTTTCTCTCGGTTGCGGCAATCGCCATGTTCTGCATGCACCCCATACTGCTTGCCATGGCACTTTTCGGCGCGCTTGCGCTGTGTCTTGTGCGTCAAGACGTCAAAAGGCGCGGCACGCACCTGTTTTACTGGGGGCTTTTTGTTGCCACCGCGCTGATCAATCCCCTGCTCTCGCACAACGGTGCGACCGTGCTGATCGTGATCGGCAATGCGCCCATCTCACTTGAATCCCTGATTTGGGGCGCAAGTTCGGCAGCTGCCATAGTATCCGTCCTATACCTGTTTGCCGCATTTTCCGCCATTATGCAAAGCGACAAGCTGCTTTACCTGTTCGGCAAGCTCTCACCCAGGCTCTCGCTCATTCTTTCCATGGCGCTGCGCTACGTAACGCTGCTCACCGAGCAATGGCGCAAGATCAAGCAAACGCAGACCGCGCTGGGTCTTTACAAAGAGGACAACATCATTGACCGCGCCCGTGGGGCTTTGCGCATCTTTTGGGTGCTGCTCGGCTGGGCGCTGGAAAACGGCATTGTGACCGCAGGCAGCATGTCGGCACGCGGATACGGCACGGGCAAGCGCACACACTTCGCAATCTTTACCTTCTCGCGCCGCGACGCGCTCCTGCTGGCTCTGACGCTTGCCCTGCTTACGGGCACGCTGATACCCTTGGCGCTCGGTGCGCTGGATTTCACCTTTTATCCCACCATGCAGCTGCACCACGCAGGCGCGCTGTCATGGCTTGGCTATCTCTCTTTTGGCGCACTGGTTGCGCTGCCAATTTTTGCAGAAACGGAGGACGCGGTCAAATGGAAATACTTGCAATCAAGGATCTGACCTTTTCATACCCCCAAAAATCAAGCCGCGTGCTCGACGGCATAAGCTTTAGTTTGCGCGAGGGCGAATTTTGCGTGCTCGCAGGCGGTACCGGCAGCGGAAAATCCACGCTTTTGCGCCTTTGCAAGCCCACGCTTGCGCCGCACGGCAACCTCGCAGGCGAGATTTATTACAAGGGCACGCCGCTTGCAGCGCTTGACGCAAGAGCTGCCGCCGCACGCATCGGCTTTGTCTGCCAGCAGCCAAACGAACAGATCGTTTGCGACAAGGTGTGGCACGAGCTTGCCTTCGGACTTGAAAATCTGGGGCTGCCGCAAAACGAAATTGCGCGCCGCGTTGCCGAAATGGCAAGCTATTTTGGCATTGAGCCTTGGTTTGACCTGCCCGTCAGCGCACTTTCGGGCGGACAGAAGCAGCTGCTCAACTTGGCATCCGTCATGGTCATGCGACCCGATCTGCTGATTTTGGACGAGCCAACCTCGCAGCTTGACCCGATTGCGGCTGCCGAATTCTTGCACACGCTCAAAAAACTCAACCGCGATTTTTCCCTGACCGTACTGATTGCCGAGCACCGCCTTGAGGAGCTTGTGCCCATGTGCGATCGCCTGATCGTACTGCATGACGGCAAAATCTTGGGCGCTGACACGCCCAAATCACTCGCGCCCACCTTGGCGCAATACCCCGCCCTGCTTGCCTCAATGCCCACCGCCCTGCGCGTTGGTTGCGCGCTTGGCGATCCCACCTATCCGCTCTCGATCCGAGAGGGACGAAAGATCATCTCCGCTTACGCAGGCGGCAAGGTGCGCGCCTTGCCCGAAAGCGCCCCCGAAGGGGAGCGCGAGGCGGCACTTGAGCTGTGCGGTGTGCATTTCCGCTACCAACGCACGCTGCCCGACGTGCTGCAAAACCTTTCGCTGACGCTGCATACGGGCGAGCTGCTTTGCGTACTGGGCGGAAACGGCTCGGGCAAATCCACCATGCTAAGCGTTGCCGCAGGGCTGCGCAGCCCTTACGCAGGCAAGGTGCGCGTGCTTGGCAAGCGCATGCGCGAATACCGCGGACAGGAGCTGTACCGCGAGTGCCTATCGCTTTTGCCGCAGGACGTGCAGACCGCATTTTTGTGCAACACGGTGCGCGAGGAGCTTGCCGACGCAGGTATTGCCCCGGACGCGCTGCCCTTTGATCTGACACATCTGCTTGACACCCATCCCTATGACCTCTCGGGCGGTGAGCAGCAGCTCTTAGCCCTTGCCAAGGTGCTTGCGACCAAGCCGCGCATTCTGCTCATGGACGAGCCAACCAAGGGACTTGACGCAGAAAAAAAAGCGCAGCTACTGGACGTGCTGCGCACACTGAGGTCACAAGGGGTCAGCATCCTGATGGTCACGCATGACGTGGAGTTTGCCGCGCTTTGCGCTGATCGATGCATCTTATTCTTCCGCGGCACTGCGGTCTCGGACGGCTTGCCCCGTGCCTTCTTTGCCGAAAACAACTTTTACACCACCGCCGCACGCCGCATGACGCGCGGATACTTTGATAATGCGGTCACAGTCGAGGACGTGACTGTGCTGTGCAGGGAGGGCATGCAATGATTTACGTTGCCAACCCAAAGCTGCGCCGCACGCTGTCCGTGCTCCTGCCTGCCGCGCTCATCCCTCTCGTGGTCATATTGGGCGCATGGGTCTTTGACGCACGCGCATATCTGTGGGTATCCATCGCTGTTGCCCTGCTCTCACTTGTACTGCTCGTGGCAGGATTTGAGAGCCGCGAGATCGGCACACGCCGCACGGTTTTGGTGTCCGTCATGGTTGCGCTTTGCATTGTGGGCAGATTGATCCCCGTATTCAAGCCTGTCACCGCCATTTGCGTGCTCTGCGCCATATATCTTGGACCGCAGGCAGGCTTTTACACGGGCGCTATGTCCGCGCTGCTTTCCAATTTTCTGTTCGGACAAGGTCCGTGGACGCCTTTTCAGATGCTGGGCTGGGGCTTGATCGGCTTGCTTGCGGGGCTACTCTCGGGTCCCTTACAAAAAAGCCGTATGCTGCTTATGCTGTACGGTCTGCTTGCGGGCGTCGCCTTTTCCGCCGTCATGGACGTGTGGAGCGTGCTGTGGGCTACAGGCAGCCTCTCACCAAGCGGATATCTTGCCGCCGCCCTTGCCGCCCTGCCGCACACCGCGCTTTACGCTGCCTCCAATCTGCTGTTTTTGTGCATCTTCGCAAAGCCGATTGGAGATAAGCTGCAAAGGATCAAGATCAAATACGGCATATAACCGCGCCAAGCGGCATACCCATCTGCCAAAAATAAAAAACAGGAGACCCGACAATGACCAAACAAGAATTTTTCGCCTATTGTCTTGATACGTTCGGCACCACGCCCGACTATCCGTTTGACGAGGATTTTGAAACAGCGGTGCTCAGGCACGCAGATACTCGCAAGTGGTACGGCATCGTCATGCGCGTCTCCCGACGCAAGTTCGGGGTGGACAGCGACGAGGTCATCGACGTGGTCAATCTCAAGCTGCCCACCGAGATGTTCGGCTCATTCGGCGCATCTGACGGTGTCTATCCCGCCTATCACATGAACAAGCTGCATTGGATCTCGGTGCTGCTCCCCGACGCGCCCGAGCATATCACACAATTCCTTGTAAACGTGAGCTTTGAAGCAACCAAGGCCAAGCCAAAAGCCAAAAAGACAGCCAAATAACGCAGTTTTGCGATACTGCCGGGAAAGAAAAGGCAAGACAGTTTTAACGTTCGCTCTGTCTTTTCTTGATCCGTTGCCAATTGATGTAACCGTAGATATCATTCAACAAAAACGCAACAAAGCACACAACCACAGAGACGTAGCGTATTTCATCAAAACTTGCCAACACCCATAAAACGATCAACACAATATCATTTGCGGCATAAGCCAAGGCGAACGCAGGACACCTGCGAAACGTAAGATATACCGCAAGAAAGCTGGTCGTTACCGACAAGGTGCTTGGTACAATATTTGCCGTGCCGAAATGCTTGAGAATGAAATAAAAGGCTGCAGAAACCGCGAGCGTGAGCAACCACATCAACAGCTGTTCTGCTTTGCCAATGCTATTGACCTTGACCTCTGCCCTGTTGCCTTTGTACGGATGTTTCAACCACGCTACAAGCGCAAAAATCGCCATTGGCATTGTCATTCCCAGGTACGTAATCATTTCGCCGTAATACGAGAACGTGTAGGAAATCATGCCGTAAAGCAAACTGAAAACAACCATGAGCGCCTGCCCGATCGGATTTCCCTTGGCATTGAAAATAAGCGAGGTGACGCCAATCAAGGACGCAATCAAGGTCAAGTAGCTTTCACGGTCAAAAACACAAAACGATAAAATGATAAAAGCAACGGATACCGACCACAAGATCAGCTCCTGCCTCGAAAAATAGGCAAATATTTTTTTCACACAAACCTCCAAAAAAATAAGCATTCGCAAACACATCTTCTAAGACCTAACGATGTGTGAACGAATGCAAACGCATTGTACTACCCGGTGGCAGTTATTTTTCTTGATTATATCACATAAAAAGCAAAAAGTCAAGAAAAAGAACTCTCAAAATTTAAGACGCAAAAAAGGGGAGCTGTTGCTCCCCTTTTTTGTTGTTGGTCGGAGTGACAGGACTCTGAACCTTTCGAAGACTCGCGTTGCAAGCAACGCTCCCTATCGTGTCGAGCTTGACGTAGACTTTTCCTTTCCTATACTTATCCGCAAGCTCGAAGCAGGTTCTTCG
>JAZOLE010000124.1:0-5867 GCA_045652835.1 Eubacteriales bacterium
ACCATTGCCAGATACTCTTTCGAGTTGTAGACCAGATATTTCTTGATGGTTTCGCAGGAAAGCTCTCTGGTTCCTTCAAGTTTGGCGATCGCTCTGCGGGTGGCAAGATCGAATTCACTCTTGGAGCGTGAAAAGTTGATGAAGGGGCAGCTGTAAACCAACGGAGGACAGGCTGAACGCATATGAACCTCTTTTACGCCATCCTCGTAAAGTCTTTTGACCGTATCTTTGAGCTGGGTTCCGCGGACGATGGAGTCGTCGCAGAAAAGCAGACGTTTTCCGCGGATAAGGTCGCATATCGGGATCAGTTTCATTCTCGCCACCAGATCTCTGAGCTTCTGGTTCTGCGGCATAAAGCTGCGCGGCCAGGTGGGGGTGTATTTGATATACGGACGCGAGAACGCGACCTTGGATTGATTGGCATAGCCGATGGCGTGCGGAATACCCGAATCAGGCATGCCGCTGACGTAATCAAGATCGGGCGCGTTGCCTGCAATGCTATCCTGCTCTGCCATGATCTCACCGTTGCGATAGCGCATGACCTCTACGTTGATGCCCTCGTAGGTCGAGGTGGGATAGCCGTAATACGACCACAGGAATGCGCACATTTTCATTTCCTTGCCGGGCTTGCCCAGCTGCACGATGCCGTCATCATACGAAAGCTCCACGATCTCACCGGGACCAAGCTCGCGCACGGGATCATACCCAAGCTTTTGCGCTGCAAACGATTCAAAGGTCACAGCATAGCCGTCATCTCCCTTGCAAACAATCACGGGAATGCGTCCTACCTTGTCGCGTGCCGCGATCAGGTGGCCGTTTTGCTTTAAGATCAGGATCGAGCAGGTACCGTCAATGACCGATTGGGCGTACTTGATACCCTCGGCAAAGGTCTCCTTTTGGTCGATCAGTGCCGCTACCAGCTCAACCGTGTTGACTCTGCCGCCCGTCATAGCGTCAAAGTGTCCGCGGCTGCCGCCGAAATACAGGTCGATGAGCTGCTCGGCATTGTTGATCAAGCCGATGGTGCAAATGGCATACGTGCCAAGATGCGAGCGAATGAGCATGGGCTGCGGATCGGTATCGCTGATGCAGCCGATGGCGGAAATGCCCGACATCTCTTCAAAAATATGCTCGAATTTGGTACGGAAGGGCGAGTTGGTGATGCTGTGGATCTTGCGCTGCAATCCGATCTCGGGATCGTACGCCGCAAGTCCGCCCCTTTGCGTACCTAAGTGGGAATGGTAATCGGTTCCGAAGAACACGTCCAAGAGGCAATCCTTGTTAGAGGTGATGCCAAAAAATCCACCCATAGTAACCTCCTATGTCTTTACTGATAATGCGTGTGTATCTTAAGCGTTCAATTTCTCCTGCAGAGCCGCATCCTTTGCAAGCACGGCTGCAGTATCCTTTGCTCTCTTCTCGTCCAGCTTGGCAGCAAGGTCTGCGTCCTCAATCGCCAGCATCTGAATGCACAGCAATGCTGCGTTGACCGCTCCGTTGAGCGCAACGGTTGCCACGGGCATACCCGAGGGCATTTGCACGGTTGCAAGCAGCGCGTCCATGCCGTCCACAGCACCGCCCTTGACCGGAATACCAACCACGGGCAGCGTGGTTCTTGCGGCAATTGCGCCTGCCAGGTGCGCTGCCATGCCTGCCGCTGCAATAATCGCACCAAAGCCTGCCTCGCGTGCGCCTGCTGCAAAAGCAGCTGCCTGATCGGGGGTTCTGTGTGCCGAGTACACGTGCGCCTCATAGGGCACACCGAATTCCTTAAGGGTGTTAATTGCCTTTTCCACTACGGGAAGATCGCTGTCGCTTCCCATGATCACAGCTACTTTTTTCATGTTTTTGCTCTCCGTTTCAAAATAAAATACAGATAAAAATACAAAAAGGGCAAACCTATCCTAACTTTTTCGTTAAGACAGGATTGCCCAGGCGGTCGGCTATCATCACTTCCCGCTCCTGTGTGTAAACTCACATTCCGCCGGTCACGGGAAGAAATTTCCTTGTATCCATTATACCGCATTTTGCGAAAAATGTCAATGCACAAAAGTGTAAATAAACTGTAACCCAATCGCGCAGTTTTGACATTTTTGACAAACGCAGGGACGTAGCCGGGCAATCCGATTGGGGATCAATCGATCCAAGCGGTGTAGGTCGTGACGTCACTGACCGTTTCACCGTCGATCTGCAGCGCACAGGGATGATCAAATTCCACCGTGATGCGTTTACCCGAAAAAACGTCTATGGATTTTTTATATTTTACGTGCTCACCCGAAAAGATCTTGGGGAAATGCATCAGCGTGACAAGTCTGCCCGTGGTGTGCCACACGCAGCAAGTCAATTTGTCGCCGCCGCGCTCCTGCAGGGGAGCGACGCGCATGCCTCCGCCATAATACTTTCCGTGCATAGCAGACGCCAGCCAGATCTTTTTGTAAGATTTGGTCACACCGTCCACAGTCACCTTGCCCGACGGACATTTGAATCCGCCCAGCAAAAGCTTGATCGATTCCATGGTGTAATCGATCTTTTGTACGCCCTGCTCCTTGAGCTTATCGGTCACCTCGCACACCATGCCGTCAAGTCCAAAGCCGATGCCGTTGACGTACAGATAGGTCTTTCCCTTGATTTCCACGTGGGGCAGCCCGACAAGATAGGGGTTGAGCAGCACAGGCTCTGTATCCTCGTTTTTGCCGATATCGCGCAAAAAGTCATTCCCCGTTCCGCTCTTCCAGAGATACACGGGTACACAATACTTTGCGCCGTCCAGCGCGTTTGCAAGGCGCATAATGGTGCCGTCACCGCCCAAAAGCAGCACGCGGTCATTCTCCGAAAGCGCACAGATCTCCTCACGCACGTCTACCTGCGTCAGATCCTTTTCCACCGTGTCGGGCGCAGCCGCATACGCGCGCACACCCTCCAGGGCTGCCGAAATATCGTGATTGTTTGCACAGGGATTGAACAAAATCAGTGTCATGGCTTTTCCTCCGTATGATACAGATCTTTTATTAGGTTTATCAAAGCAGTCTCACGCCTGCCTCGGCGCAAATACGTTTTGTTTCCTCGTCCCAGATACCGGACTGCACCTCGCCGATATGCGCGCTGCCCATCAGCAGCATGCAAAGGCGCGACTGACCGATACCGCCGCCCACACTCAAGGGCAGCTCTCCGCCAAGCAGCATCTTATGGAACGGCAGCTCTCTGCGATTATCGCAGCCCGAAACACGCAGCTGATAATCCATCGCAGCCTCGTCCACGCGAATACCCATAGAGGAGATCTCCAGGGCGCGTCCGAGCACATCGTTCCAGAAAAGCAGGTCACCGTTGAGCGACCAATCGTCATAGTCGGGTGCTCTGCCGCCGTGCGGCTTTCCGTCCGAAAGCTTATCACCGATGCCGATAACGAACACGGTCTTGTGCAGCTTGGTAAATTCATGCTCACGCTGCTCGGGAGTCAGATCGGGATACAGATCGCAAAGCTCCTGCGAGGTCACGAACGTAACTTCTCTGCAAAGCTTGCCCGTCAGCTGCGGAAAATGCACCTGCAGCTGCTCCTCGGTTGCGCACACCGCATGCACGATGGCTTTGACCATCAGCTTAAGGTAATCCAGCGTTCTTGCCTCTTTTGTGATCACCTTTTCCCAGTCCCACTGGTCTACGTAGATCGAGTGCACGTTGTCAAGGTCCTCGTCGCGGCGAATTGCGTTCATGTCGGTATAAAGTCCGTTGCCAACCGCAAAGCCGTAGCGCAGCAGCGCAAGTCGCTTCCACTTTGCCAAGGAATGCACAACCTCGGCATGCGCACCGCCCAAAGCTGGCACGTCAAACGCGACCGGGCGCTCGTAGCCGTTGAGGTTATCGTTCAAACCCGAATCACTTGCAACAAACAAGGGAGCGGACACACGCTTGAGATTCAGCGCAGCACAAAATTCACGCTGAAAGGTGGTTTTGATATGCTCTATGGCACGCTGGGTCTGGTATGCATCCAGCACCTGTGCGTATCCTTGGGGAATGTAACAATGGCTCATAGCGGACTCCTTGCTTTGCGGGGTAATGGGCGCGTCTGCAGCCAAGCAGACATTCACCCCAATTATATACCATTATATCATATCCCGTTAATTTTTTCAAGGGCTTTTTGCAAACTCCGCAAGGGTTTTTGCAAGCCTTTGTGCAAGGAAAAGCGCAGCCTTGCAGCATCCGTGCGCATTTTTTCTTGACAATCGCGCCCTTACATGATACAATATAAATTGGTATAGTGTATATACTCGCCTCTCTTTGAAAGGAGATTGCCTATGAAACAAAACAAGCACAAGGGAGCTGTGCTCAAGGGGCTTGCATTCCCCATTGGCTACACCGTCTACATGAACGTTTTCCAGATCGGTGCGGTGCTTCTGATCGCAGGGCTTTGCCTTGCGCGCGCACTGCTTGCGCTGATTGCCGTGCCCGATATCGGCATCGACGCTTACGTGGAGCACTACATGCTCGACTATGCCAATCTGATCAACAGTAACACTTGGTTCCTCTCCGCGCTGACCACCATTTCGGCTCTTTTGATCCTTTGGTTTGTCTTTAACCGCAAGGGCAAGAGCTTTATCGAATATTTCCGCTTTACCCCCGCGCCCGCAAAGGCGATCATTGCCGCTGCGCTGCTGGGTCTTTCGGGATACTTTATCACCAATGCGCTCATGACAGTGCTGCAGCAGGCACTCTTTGCGCTGATTGATTGGCTGCTTTTGGAACTGGAAAGCGCAGGCTTTGATATCACACCCTTTGTTGAATACATCGAAATGCTGCTTGAATCCATGAGCCAGATGTACGATGGCGTGGGTATGTTCACCATCGCTGCCATTCTCGGCGCGCCTTTGATCGAGGAGCTGGTATTCCGCGCAGGTCCGCTTGTCAACCTGACCAAGAAAATGCCCGCCTTTGCCGCAATTATGCTGACCTCCGCCTTGTTTGCGCTGGCGCACGGCAGCCCCTTGCAGATGATCTACACCTTTGGCCTTGGCGTGGTTGCGGGATATCTGTTTATCAAGTCGGACTCGATCTACCCCGCCATCGTTTGCCACTTTGCATTCAACGGCGCAAACCTGATCGCGCTTGCCATGGAATCCCTGTTCCGCACCGATTTTTGGATCGACAGCCCTCACTATGAAGAAATTTGCGCCAAGCTTGACACTTGGAGCGTCATCACCTTCTGGATCTACACCGCCGTCACCTTTGTCATCGCCATTCCCGTACTGGTAATCGGCATTATCATGCTGATCAAGCTGCGTCGCCCCGAGCCTGCAGTGCAGGATGTTGAGCCGATCGTGCTTGCAGACGGCGTTTGCGTGATTGCCGCAGAGCCTTCCCTTGGTGAGCAGAGATGTGAGCAGAACTGTGAGCAGAACTGTGAGCAGAGCTGCGAGCAGGACTGTGCGCAGGACAGTGAACAGAACTGCCTGCAGGATGAGCAACCCGACCAAACTGAAGTTTCCGCCCCCGAAGCGGAATGCGAAGCAGATTGCAAGGCAGATTGCGAAACCGATTGCGAAGCAAAATGCGAGACGGATTGCGAGGCAGAATCATGACGTTGCGCATCTTGACCGTTGGTGACGTGGTCGGCAAGGCAGGGCTTTCCCACCTGCAAGCCACGCTGCACGCACAAAAAAAGGCGCTTGGCGTTGACCTTTGCATTGTCAACGGTGAGAACGCCTCCGAGATCAAGGGCATTTGCCGCGCAGATGCCGAGCAGCTGCTGCTTTGCGGCGCGGACATCATTACGCTTGGCAACCACGCCTACAGTGCCCCCGACATCGGCTCTTTTTTGGATGACCGCAGCGACTCCATCATTCGTCCCGCCAATTACCCCGCACACAATCCGG
>JAZOLE010000125.1:0-4005 GCA_045652835.1 Eubacteriales bacterium
AAAGAATATCCTTTGCCATGTGTCTTGTTCTCCTTAGAAATTACAATATAATCAGTCTACAACAGCCAGCACGTCGTCCTCGGAAACGATGACGTACTCGGTGCCGTCCAGCTTGACAGAAGTGCCTGCGTACTTGCTTGCGATGACCTTATCGCCAACCTTCACGGTCATAGCGGTGAAACCGCCGTTGTCCGAGGGCTTGCCGGGGCCAACTGCCAGAACCTCTGCGATCTGGGGCTTTTCCTGTGCGGATGCTGTGAGAATAATGCCTGTTTTGGTCTTTTCTTCCGCTTCGACGAACTTGATAACGACGCGGTTGGAAAGGGGCTTGAGAGTCATGTTTGTGTTCCTCCTTATGCATGCGACAAACGTCGCCTAAATGATACAATGTTGAAAAAGTGAATAAATCAGCAAATTAGCACTCTTTTGCTGCGAGTGCCAACCACAGTACATATTGTACACCAAATTACGGAAATATCAACCCCTTGCGCCCATAATTCACATATAATTAACAATTGTAGGATAAGGGATTTCGGGGTGTTTGCTAAATTTTGAGGGGCTATGACAAAAAAGTCCGAGCCGACGCATATATTAGAGCAAAAGGGGGTGAGGGCGGTGCTTGAATGGATCAACGCGCGGCTGTTTGGCATTGGCGTGCCGTGCGCACTGGTGCTTGCAGGGCTGTTTTTTAGCTTGCGCGTGGGGGTGAGATGCGCTGTGCACCCATGCAAAATGCTGCGCGGTATGCTGCAAAAATCTGCCACGGGCACCTCGCCCCTGCGCGCCTTGACGCTTGCCTTGGCAGGTACGCTGGGCGTGGGAAATCTTGTAGGTGTGGCGTCGGCTATATGGTACGGCGGTGCGGGTGCGGTGTTTTGGATGTGGCTGAGCGCACTTGTTGCAATGTCGCTCAAATATGCCGAGGTGGTGCTTGCCGTCTCGCACAGGCGTACCGACGCGCAGGGCAACTACCGAGGCGGTGCGATGTATTACATTAAGGATTGCTTTTCGCGACTGGGCTGTGCAGGAGTGGGGAAGGTCTTGGCGGCTGCCTTTGCCGCCCTGTGCGTCATTGACGGTCTTTCCATGGGCTGCGTGATACAGACCAACGCCATTGGCGGCGTGTTCGAGGGCATCTGCGGTATTGCGCCGCTTTTGACGGGGGCGGTGCTTTGTATCGCTACCTTGATCATCATGCTTGGTGGCTCGGCACGTATTATGAAAGCCACCGATTTTCTCGTGCCCATCATGACGGGTGGCTTTATGCTGCTGGGCATTGCCGTGCTTGTGTTGCGCGCGCCGCTCATCCCGTCAGCTCTTGGCAGCATCTTTTCTGCCGTGACCGATCTGCGCAGCGCTCTTGGTGGCGTGGGTGGCTTTGCCGTGGCAAGGGCGCTGCGCTACGGCGCAATGCGAGGGCTTGTTTCCAACGAAGCAGGCTGCGGTACAGCCCCGATCGCGCACGCCTGTGCAAATACCGACCACCCAGCCAAACAGGGCTTCTGGGGCATTTTTGAGGTGTTTGCGGACACCTTGGTGCTGTGCAGCTTGACCGCGCTTGTCATTTTGGTCAGTTACGACAAGGTGATGATGTACGGCGACAACTCGATTATGATGACCGTGCGCGCCTTTACCGTGGTGCTTGGGGATTGGGCAGGCTATTTTCTGTGCGCGATGGTGCTGTTTTTCGGCTTTGCAACCGTGGTGTGCTGGGGGCATTACGCGCTGGAGGCGCTGTCCTACCTGACAGAGAACAGGGGAGTGCGCCTTGGGTTTATCTGCGTGTTCTCGCTTGGCGCGGCGGTGGGCACTGTGGTCGCCCCCACCGCGCTGTGGCAGATCGCCGATCTCGCCATCGGCGCCATGACGCTGATCAATCTTGCGGTGCTGATGCTTATGCAAGGCGAGGTGCGCCGATGGACGGTGGACTATTTTTCGCGTTAGTGCGTCAGCTATACATGCCGTTTGCGTTCATATAGGCGTACAGCATCTCACCGTGCTGCTGCTCCTCGGCTTGAATGTGGCTGAGCATCTTGCGCGCGTCGGGATAGGCAAACTCAAATACACAGGTGTTGTAAAGCGCGGATGCGTGCTTTTCGGTGGTGAGCAGGTCCTGACAGATAAAGGCGTCGTGGTTTTTGTCCTGCGTGCTTGCATAAGATGCCGCGCAGCAGTTGGATTTGTCGGGTGCAGGGATCTGCGAGGGCACCTGACCGAGCGTGCCGCCTTGCATCTGTGTCAGCGTTTTGAGGTGCTCCTGCTCTGTGGTGGCAATGCCCGAAAGCAACGCCTTAAGCTCGGGCGCCTTTGCCTCGTTTGCGTACTTTTGATATTTGGCAACGCACAGCTGCTCCTCGCCAACCAGATCCTTGAGCAAACTCGATTCTTTGGGTGAAAGTGTCATAATAACCTCCATAATATAGTATTTGGGTGCAAGGAGATTGTTGACGGATAAGAAAGGGATTATTCACACCTGCTTTGACCAAAGGAAAAGAGCCGATTTGCATCGGCTCTTTTCATATTCAATTAAAACCATTTCTCGCCAAGCACCGTTGCGCTCTTGACCTGCGGACTAAACGTGATCCACTCGCCGCTGCCGGGGCAAAGGCGGTAGCGACCGAGCAGGCAAAGGATGTACCATGCCGCTGTCGTACCCGTGTCCTCGTCACCGGGGAAGCCCTTATCGGTGGGGTTAAACGCCTCCTCGGTCAATTTCTTAACCCAATATTCGGTCTTTTCGGTCTCGCCTAGTGCAGCGTACAAAAAGGGAAGATGGAACGAGGGCTGATTGGAGATCGCCATCTGTCCAAAATCCACCAGCGCCATTTCGGTCATTTCGTGGATCTCAAAGCCGTAACCCATGACGCGGTAACGCGGCGGTGTGGCAAACAGCTCATCCAGCTTTCGGGTCAGCGCGTCCTTGCCGCCGTAAAGCGATGCAAGCCCGTGTACGTCATGGGGAACTGCAAACGAGTTTTGCCATGCAGACCCCTCGGTATATTCGCCGCCCCACGTGCAGGGGTCAAATTCCGCCGCCATGTTGCCGTGTACGTCCTTGCCGCGCATAAAGCCGCTTGCAGGATCAAACAGATTCTTATAATATTCGGAACGCTTGCCGTATTCCTCGACCAACTCGGTTTTGCCAAGTACCTCTGCCACCCTTGCAATACACCAGTCACCGTAAGCAAAATCCGCGGTCAGGTTAACCGATTCGCGATGTTGCTCACGCGGCACGTAGCCGTATTTGACATATGCAAGCGCGCCGTTGCGCCCGTATCGTGTGTCGTCAGCCTCATGATTTGCGTGATAGAGCATACCCTTCAGCGCAGCCTCAAGCACCCGGCGCGAACCGATGCCCTCGGTTGCCGCCTCGGCAATCACTGCGTCAATCAAGGTGCTGGGCATGCATCCCACCTCGCCCATCGAGGTGCATCGGGGCAGCCAGCCACCGTCGGTATAATCGGTCACCAAGCCTGCCAGGATCTCTGCGTATTCCTCGCGTGCGATCAGCGAAAGTAAGGGGAACTCGGTGCGATAGGTGTCCCAAAAGCAATTATTGGTATATCGCACGCCCTCTTTCACGCTGCCTTCGCGCGGCACGTAGTGCACGGGGCGTCCGTCCGCGTCAAGCTCATAAGCCTTGTGAGGAAAGAGAAAGGTGCGGTACAGGCAGGAGTAAAAGGTGCGCAGCTGCTGCTCGTTTTGTGCCTCGATCTCAATGCGCGAAAGCTTTTGCTCCCAGTTTTGCTGTGCGAGCATCATCAGCTCGTCAAACGAGCGCGAGCCGCACTCGCGGTCAATTGCCGCTTCGGCAAACTGCTCGCTGATATAGGAAATGCCGATGCGTGCCTCGCATAAGCCGCCCGTCAGTGCGACGTGTATGCAAGCAGAGCCGCCCTCGCCCTGTGCGTAGGTACGCGCAGCATCTGTGCAGCCGTTCAAAAAACGCACGGCAATATAGGCGTGAAAATCCTTGCAATCTCCCAAGTCGGATCGTAGCCATGT
>JAZOLE010000126.1:0-7566 GCA_045652835.1 Eubacteriales bacterium
GAAATGGAAAAGCTGGATAGTGGAGACACGCGCGTGATGATGGAGGTTCGCATACACAAGGACAATCTCAGCGACGAGCTGCTTGACCTCGCGGACGAATTCCCCGAGATCAAGTCGATCGTGCTGTAAATAAACGAAAAAAAGCGAGTTGCTCACTTGAGCAACTCGCTTTTTATATTACCCAACAAACGGATTGAGCTTTGCAGCATCCTTCATGCCAAAGATGACCGATCTCGGCTTTTTGGATTTGAAAATAGCAGAGCCTGCCACGATGACGTTTGCGCCCGCACCGGTGCAGTAGCCAACGTTATCGGGGGTGATGCCGCCGTCTACCTCAATATCCAGCTTCAAGCCCTTTTCAATTGCGTATCTGCGCAGCACGCGTACCTTGTCAAGCATGGGCATCATGAGCTCCTGACCACCAAAGCCGGGCTCGACCGTCATGACTGTGACCTGCGAGATTTTGGGCAGGTAAGGGAAGATGGTTTCAATAGGCGTCTTGGGGGATACCGCAATACCCACGCGCATTTCGTGCGAGGCAATGGCACGAATGACAGCCTCGGGATCATCGGTGCTTTCAATATGGAAGGTGATCATGTCCGCGCCCGCCTTAACGAATCTGTCCACGTAGCGAATGGGATCGTTGATCATCAGATGCACGTCAAAGATCAGCTTGGTGTGCTTGCGGATCGACGCAACCAGCTCGGGACCAAAGCTGATATTGGGAACAAACGCGCCGTCCATAATGTCAAGGTGCAGATAGCTTGCGCCTGCATCCTCAACCTTTTTGATCTCGTCGGCAAGGTGTGCGTAATCGGCAGCCAGCAGGGAAGGAGATATGTAAGTCATAGTTTATGTTCCTTTCTGTTGCAAAATGTAGATTGGTGTCATATTATGGAATATAAAACCCGTATGGCAGAGGCGGCAAGGAGGTGCAAAACACGGGAAGTCGGTGCGAAATGCCGCCAACACCATGCTTTATATAGATTCTAACAGACAAACCGCGTGAGCGGCAATGCCAAGCCCCTCGCCTGTAAAGCCGAGATGCTCCTCGGTGGTTGCTTTGACGTTGATTTGGTCAAGCTCAAGCTCCAACACACGCGCAAGGTTTGAGCGCATGGTGGGAATATGGGGTGCGAGCTTGGGGGCTTGCGCTATGACGGTTGCATCTACGTTACAGATGCAGTAGCCCTTTTGCTTGAGCAGGGCAGCCACGTGCGCTGCAAGTGCCAAGCTGTCCGCACCCTTGTAGGCAGGGTCTGTGTCGGGAAAATGCTTGCCGATGTCACCGAGCGCGGCTGCGCCAAGCAGCGCGTCCATGACCGCGTGTGTCAGCACGTCAGCATCTGAGTGACCAAGCAGCCCTTTGTCATACTCGATCTTGACGCCGCCAAGGATCAGGTCGCGACCCCCGACCATGCGGTGCACGTCATATCCGTGTCCGATCCTCATGCATGCTCCTCGCTTTCTTTTTGGCGCATCTCCAAGATCAGCTGTGCATAGGGCAGATCACAAGGCTCTGTGATCTTGATGTTCTGCTTGGAGCATTGCACCATCTTAACGGGGTGCTTGACAAATTCGATCAAGGAATTGTCGTCGGTAGCCGTGAACTTGTGCTCAATTGCCGCGTAGCTTGCAGCAAGATAGAGCGCGTGGCGGAACACCTGTGGCGTTTGTGCCTGCCAGCAGAGTGCTCGATCGGGCGTTTGGGTGATATATTTGGCTTTATCAACCACCTTGACCGTGTCGGTTGCGGGAATACCCGCAGATGCAGCATCGGTCTTGTAGGCAACGCGGCAGACCTCACTGATCTGCTCGGGGGTGGTCAGGCAGCGCGCAGCGTCGGCAATTGCCACGTAGCGCACCTTGTCGCTGACCGCCTCCACGCCTGCAAGTGCGGAAGCCTGTCTGGTCTCGCTGCCCGCAACAACGGCTGCCAGCTTGGTAATGCCGTATTTTTCTTTGAACTCCTGATACATAGCCATTTCGTCCTGCTTGGCTGCGACTACGATCTCGCCGATGCAGGGCGTATTCTGATAGGCAAGCAGGGTATGCACCACGATAGGCTTGCCGTCAAGCTCAAGCATCTGCTTGGTGACTTCGGTACCCATGCGCGTGCCGTTGCCGCCCGCCACGATCACAGCGGCGGTAAAGTTGCGCTTACCCGCCGTTTTGCTTGCCGCACGCAGTACGTCAGCTGTATCCTTTGCGGCTTCTTTTGCGGTATAGCTCATTATTCCTCGCTTTCGTCAAGGGCGTTGATAGCAGCCACGCGTGGTGCGTGACGTTCGCCCGCAAAGCTTTGATTCAAAAATGCATCAACCAGATCGCAAGCTACGCCGTAGCCAACGACACGTGCACCAAAGCAAAGCACGTTTGCATCGTTGTGCATACGCGTTGCGCGCGCGGAGAAGGTGTCGGAGCAGCAAGCGGCGCGAATGCCCGCATGCTTGTTTGCACACATGGACATGCCAATGCCCGTGCCGCAGATCAAAATGCCCACTGGGCAATCGCCGTTCTGTATAGAGCGGCACAAAGCGTGTGCAATATCGGGGTAGTTACAGGATTCGGGGCTGTAGCAGCCAACGTCGAACACTTCAACGTTTTTGGTGGCAAGATACTGCTTGATCTGCTCCTTGAGCGCAAAGCCCGCGTGGTCACATCCAATCACGATTTTGTTGAACAGCATAGTCGTTTCTCCTTTATTTGTTTTCGCTTGCAAGTCTTTCGTTTCTCTCACGCTCCGCCTGCGAGGGGCGCAGATACACGGGCGCAAGGGTGGTATCGTCCACGGATTCTCCGCGCTTGTAGGCTGCAAGACCGCAAAGCGCCACGCTGTAGCCGCTCTGATAGCGCAGCTCGTCGGGGACGGGAACAACCGTCGTCTTTTCAAGTCCGTCCAGCGTAATGTCGTAGCCATCACCAACTAAGTAGACAGGCTGGTCCATGCCTGCCAGCTCCTCGTCCAGCTCGGCAATCGAGATGGCGCGGTCGGGGCAAAGGCGGGTCAGCACGCCGTTCTCACACGCAAACAGCGCGTTATACACCTGCGCACGGCGCGCGTTCATGACGGGGCAGAGAATGCCGTTGTAATATCTTAAGTTGTACGCCAATGCCTCCAGCGTGGAAACGCCCGCGCAGGGAATATTTTTGCCAAATGCAAGCCCCTTGACCGTGGCAATGCCGATGCGCACACCCGTAAACGATCCGGGACCTTGGCTAACAGCAAGCAGGTCAAGATCGTCGATTTCCCATTCCGCACTCTTTAAGACGGATTCGATCATGGGCAAGAGGGTCTGACTGTGCGTGTTGCCCGTATTCAGCGTGTAGTGCGCGACCCTGCGGGAGTCCTCGCAAAGCGCCACAGAGCCAACCACGGCGGAGGAATCAAGAGCCAAAATCTTCATCTGTCAGATCCTTTCTATGGTGATCTCTCGGCTGTCGGGGGCATCCGCGTTGTTTTTGGTAATGGTGACGCGCAGATAATGCAGCGGGAGCGCATAGGGGATCTTCTCGCACCATTCCGCAATGCAAATGCCGCGGTCGGGGTAATCGTCAAAGCCCATGGAGTACAGATCGTCCTCCGAGTCGATGCGGTACATATCAAAGTGGAACAGCGAGGTCTTGGTCACCTTGTTGCGATACTCATTGACCAGCGTAAAGGTAGGGGAGCGCACGAGGCTTTCAGGGGAAAGCACCGACGCAAAGCCGCGCGTAAAGGCGGTCTTGCCTACGCCCAGATCCCCGTAAAGTGCCACAAAGCGGGGCAGCGTTTTATCTTCTGTCATGGCGCTGGCAAGCGCCGCGCCCACTTTTTCGGTCTCAGTCGGGCTGAGCGTCCCGACGCAAAGCGGGAATTGTATATCGAAATTCATAGCTATCATCCTGTCAAAACACTTATTCAAAGTAATTATAACACAAAAAGCCCTTATTGTAAAGGGCTTTTTTATGATTGTATGACTGATTTTTACTTTTTATTGCCGTCTGCCTTGGGGCGATCCGCTACCTGCTCGCGCGTGCCGTCGGGGCGTACGATGACCGTGTTATCCAAAATACCTGTCATGGATGCACGAAACTCACGGATATACTCGGTGCGCAGCGCCGCTCTTTCCTCCAGCTCCTCGGGGGTCAGCTGCTCGCCTCTTTTGACCTTTGCGGCAAGCTCGTTGATGCGATCTAATTTAGCCTGTTCCATAGAAAATTCCTTTCTCAGTCAGCGGTGTAAAGCTTGTAAAGGTCTGCATACATGCCGCCCTTTTCGGTCAGCTCCTTATGCGTCCCCTCTTCCACAATGCCGTCGGACGTCAGCACTACAATGCGGTCTGCGTTTTTGATGGTGGTCAGACGGTGTGCAATGGTAATGGTGGTTCTACCCACGGTCAGCTTTTCAATGGACTTCTGCACCAGTCTCTCGCTTTCGTTGTCAAGCGCGCTGGTCGCCTCATCCAGAATCAGAATAGGCGGATTTTTGAGGAATACACGCGCAATGGATACGCGCTGACGCTGACCGCCGGACAGCTTGAGTCCGCGTTCACCCACCTAGGTGTTGTAGCGGTCGGGCAGCTGATCGATAAATTCGTCCGCGCCTGCCAGCTTGGCTGCCGCCTCGATCTCCTCGTCGGTAGCGTCGGGCTTACCGTATGCAATATTGTCGCGGATCGTACCCGAGAACAGATAGACGTTCTGCTGCACGATACCGATATTCTGTCGCAGCGAGCGCATAGTCACGTCCCGGATATTCTGACCGTCCAGCAGGATCTGACCGCCCTGTAGCTCGTAAAAACGGGGAATGAGTGAGCAAAGTGTGGTCTTGCCGCAGCCCGAGGGCCCCACCAGCGCCACGTTTTCTCCTGCACGCACGTGCAGCGAAAGATTTGTCAGCACGTTCTGCTTTTTGTCCTCCTCGTAGCGGAAGGTGACCTTGTCAAGCAAAATGTCGCCCTTGACGTTTTCCAAGACCTTGGCACCGGGCTTGTCCTGAATGTCGGGGACAACGTCCAATATCTCGGAAAAGCGCTCGATACCCGTCATGCCGCGCTGGAACTGTTCGGTAAACTCCACGATGCGGCGCACCGAGGTGAACAGGGTGGAAACGTACATCAAAAACGCGATATAATCGGCAGCCTCTAACTGGATCACGGGGTTTTTCGCGATCAGCAAGAGCGCGCCTACCACAACGACAACGATATAGAGCAGACCCTCGAAAAATCTCGTGGACGCCTGGAACATACCCATATACTTGTACATGGTGCCCTTGATGCCAAGGAATTTGTGGTTGCCTTGTCTGAACTTCTCGATCTCGGTGCTCTCGTTGGCAAACGCCTTGACCTCGTGAATACCAAGCAGGCTGTCCTCAACCTGCGAGTTGAGCTCGCCTACCAGCACGCGCGATTGACGGAATGCCTCCTTCATCTTGCCGTTGAATGAGATCAGCACCAAAATCATGACGGGGATCATGGCAAAGGTGATCAGCGCAAGCACGGGGTTGATGACAAGGAGAATGATAAACGAGCCTATGATCTTGACGCCCGCGATGAAGAATTCCTCGGGGCAATGGTGTGCAAACTCGGTAATATCAAACAGGTCGCTGGTAATACGCGACATCAGCGTACCGACCTTGGTGTTGTCAAAGTAGGAAAAGCTGAGCTTTTGCAAATGCCCGAACAGATCACGGCGCATATCAGTCTCCATTTTCGCGCCGATGAAGTGACCGCGATTTGCCGTATAGTAGTATGCAACCGTGTCGATCAGGCGCATCAGCAGATACACACCGCCAAAGGTCAGTATCATAGTCACGGTCAGCGAAATGGGCGTTTGTTGGGCAGCGCCCGTGATCTTTCTTACGATCAGCGGCAGTGCCAGCTCGCACATGGTGGTAAGAGCTGCACAGCAAAGATCAAAGATGATGTCCTTGGTGTAAGGCTTATAGTAGGGAAGAAACCGCTTGATCGGATGTGTCTTTTTGGTTTTGTTTTTCGCCATGACACAAACTCCTTTCTGTGTATCGGGGCTGTTGCCTTGACAACAACAGCCCCCATGGAAAAATTTATGCTCTTAAAGCAATGCCAAGCTTGAACTTCAGGTCGTTGATGATCTTTTTGGAGATCTTATCAGCTTCCTCAACGGTCAAGGTGCGGTCAGCGGCACGCAGCGTAACGCGGAACGCAACGCTCTTGTTGCCCGCGCCCAGCTTTTCGCCGCGGAAAATGTCAAACAGCTCAACCTTTTCAACCCAAGCTCCGCCTGCCTTGGCGATTACGCTCATGATCTTGCCAACCTCCAGCTCCTCGGCGCAAACGAAAGCGTAGTCACGGGTTGCAGCGGGGAACTTAGGCAGAGGCTTGTAGTCGGGCTCGGTATTGGAAACCTCGAACAGCGCGTCAAAGTCGATCTCTGCGCACAGAACGGGGATATTCATGCCGTAGTTGTCAGCCACAACGGGGTGGATCTGACCGAATACGCCAAGGTACTTGCCGTCAGCCGTGGCCACGGTGGCGCATCTGCCGGGATGATAAGAGGGATTTTCGGTGCAAGCGGTGTAAACGGGAGCCTTGACGCCTGCTAACTTGAGCAGGTTTTCCACAGCACCCTTCATGTCGTAGAAATCGGCGTCGCCGTACATACCAACAGTCACAACCGTCTTTTCCTCGGGCAGCAGAGCGGAATCTGCATTGGGCAGATAAATAGTAGCCATTTCAAACAGGCGCACGTTCTGGTTGGAGAAGTTGTTGTTTCTCTGCAAAACCTCCAAGAGAGAGGGCAGAGCGGTGGTACGCATCACGCTGGTGTCCTCGCCAAGCGGGTTGGAGATAACGACCGAGGTGCGCAGCGTGCTGTCAGCAGGCAGTGCAATGGCGTCATAGTACTTGGGACTGATGAACGAGAAGGTCTGGATCTGCGAAATACCCATACCGTACATCAGCTGCTCGGTTGCGACAAACAGCTTCTGCTTGGGGGTACGCATGCCCTGCGTGGTCTCTGCCTTGATGCAGGAGGAGGGAATCTTGTCGTAGCCCCAGATACGTACGATCTCTTCTGCAATGTCCTGCATGCAGTTAAGGTCACTTCTGAAGCTGGGCACGTAAATGTTGCCGTTCTCTACGCGGCATTCCAGCGTTGCGAGAATGACGATCATGATCTGCTCGACGATCTCGGTGCCAAGGAATTTGATATACTTGTTGGGCGAGAAGGGCAAAACGGTCTGGTCCTTCTTGCCGGGGTAAACGTCGATCAAGCCATCCACCACGTCACCTGCACCCAGCGCCTCAACCAGCTGGCAAGCACGCATCAGGCCGGGCAGGCAGTTTTCTGCGTCAAGACCCTTTTCAAAGCGTGCGGAGGATTCGGTTCTCATGCCGTTCTTCTTTGCGGTCACACGTACGTCGGGACCGGAGAAGCAAGCGGACTCGAATACAACGGTCACGGTGTCGTACTCAATTTCACTGTTCAGACCACCCATAACGCCTGCCAGTGCGCAAGCCTTGTTCTGGTCTGCGATAACCAGCATGGAGGAATCAAGGGTGTGGCTGATATTGTCAAGGGATACGAATACCTCGCCCTCGTTTG
>JAZOLE010000127.1:0-5798 GCA_045652835.1 Eubacteriales bacterium
CGCTGATCCCAGTTGACCAAGGTGTAATCCTGCTCCAGCTGCTTTTGGTAGTGGTAGGAAAGGCAGGAGGTGGGATTGCCGGGGCCGCCGTGCAAAAACAGAATGATCGGGTTGCGAGAATCTTGCCCGCGAATTTGAATATACTGCTTGATGCCGCCTAAGCTTACGTAGCGGCATTCCTGTATGCCGTGCGCCGATACGATGCTGTGCCGCCAGATTTGCCCCGCACGCGTCAGCGCAAACGCGCAGGGCAGCGCCAGCGCAGGGGCAACGATGGAAAGAACGCTCATAAATTCTCCTATATTTACGTAATACTCTTATTGTTGCTAAAATTAGAGCGGTTATGCAAAATCAAGCTACAATTTGTCGGTGCATCAAAAAGATTTGGGCGTAGGGCGGGGGGAGGCTCCCGCAGATTCCAAACAAATACAAAAAAGCGACCTTTAAGCAAGGTCGCTTTTGAGTATACTCGCCACATATCCCTCGGGGGCGGTGGGGGTGAGTAATTGTATGCCGCAAACGGTTTGCGCATCGGGATCAAAGGCAACTGCGCCAAGATCGGTTGAAATACCCGTGCCGGTCATTTTGACGTAGGATTCCTTTGCCGTCCACACGCGATAAAAGCGTGCGCAGGTGTCGGCATCGGTCACGTTTCCGTCGGGCACGGGATTGCCGCTCCAAACGTACGCCGCCTCGGTTGGGGTGAAATATCGCCCCACCATGCCTGCACGAAAGGGCTTGATCAGCTCAATATCCGCGCCTACGGGGGTGTCGGACACCGCGCACAACACGTACTCGCCGCTGTGGCTGACGCTGAAATGCAGGGGAAGATTGGCATACGGCTTGCCCTTGTCGCCGTACGTAAACGAAACGTCCTCGGGGGCAATCCCTGACGCCTTGGCAAGCATGTTCCGCGCGAGCATATCGGCACAAAGGCAACGCTTGCGGTCATCCTCGTGGCGAAAACGGTCGGCACGCGCCCGACGTTCGGGCGAGGCGGCGCGATACATGGCGTCATATTGCGCTTCGGTATAGTCGCGTATATTGCAAAATTCGTACGTCATGCAGCACCTCCGTGTTTTAGTATTATCATTATAACAAATCTCGGCATCACAGTCAAGCATAATCTTGACATTCGCCGCACTTTGCGCTATAATGTTAGCAACGAACCAAAAGGAGGCAGGGTATGAGGATCACACGCTACGCGCTGCAAGCGCAAAATTTGCCGCGCAGCCTGCGCATTGCCCTTGTGGCAGACCTGCATAACCGCGCCCCCGACGAGGTGCTGCAAGCGGTTAGCAAGATCTCTCCCGATCTGATCTGCATCGCAGGGGATCTGACCGAGGCACTGGACGGCACGATGGATCCAAAAAGCCAAAACGGCTTTGACGCCCTGCATGCGCTGTGCAAAATTGCACCCACGTTTTATGCACCCGGAAACCACGAGATCGGTGCAAGCCATAAGCATTTGCGCCAATATCCGCCCGAGCCAGATAAGGTACGCATCACGCCCCAAAATCTTGCGAGAATTTCGCAGAGCGGTGCATGCTTTTTGGACAACGCTTTTGCACAGTGGCAGGGAATTGCCATAGGTGGGCTTGGTTCGGGGCTTTTGAACCGAGACGGAAAGCCCGATTTGGACGCGCTGAGCGGATTTTTCGCCCATGAAGGCTATAAGATCCTGCTTTGCCACCACCCCGAGTATTACGCCAAATATCTGCGCGACAAGCAAGTCGATCTTGTGCTTTCGGGGCATGCGCACGGCGGTCAATGGCGGCTGCTTGGCAAGGGGCTGTACGCGCCCGACCAAGGCATTTTGCCCAAATACACCTCGGGCGTGCACGAGGGTAGGCTGATCATCTCACGCGGCACGGCAAATACGGGCGGTATGATCCCTCGCTTGTTTAATCCGCGCGAGGTTGTATGTATTCAAATCAATGAAAAGGAGTAATATTATGAAAATTTTGGTTGTTGTCGATATGCAAAAGGATTTTGTGGACGGTGCGCTTGGCTCTGCCGAGGCTGTTGCCATTGTACCTGCTGTAAAAGATCTGATTGAGGGCTTTGACGGTGAGGTGTACTTTACCCGTGACACGCATTTTGAAAATTATATGAGCACCGAGGAAGGTAAGCATCTGCCCGTACCGCATTGCATTAAGGATACCGCTGGTTGGCAGATTGTTCCCGAGCTGGACGCGCTGCGCACCACCCGGCCCATCGACAAGTTGACCTTTGGCTCCAAGGAACTGATCGCGCTGCTTGGAGATAAGCAGGGCATTGAGAGCATCACGCTCTGCGGTCTTTGCACCGACATTTGCGTTATTTCCAACGCGCTGCTTGTAAAGGCGTATTACCCCGAGATCCCACTTTTCGTGGTTGCAAACGCTTGTGCAGGCGTGACTCCCGAGAGCCACCAAAACGCGCTGAATGCCATGCGCATGTGTCAGGTTGAGATCGTCTGATATGGCAAAAAAGGAAAAGACGCGATACGTAAGAAAAGAAGATTTCATTGTTCCGCTTGCATATTGTCACAGATACGTATTTCTCATTGCAATCGTGATCTGTGCAGTTGCGGTTCCGATGCGCTTGCTGGTACTGGCTCTCGGCTGCCTGATCTATGCAATATGGACGTTTGTCGGATACAAATGCAGGTGGAAGCATATATTTTGCTCCTATCAAAATGCATACCACAGCAAAATGACGCCCCAAAAAATTGATTGGGAACGGATATCAAAAAGTGATGCTTACGGTGTACCGATCGTATTTGCGGTGATGAGTCTGGTTGGCTTTGTGGGAGTGATTCTTGAAATGATGCATATTATATAAAGGAGTTTCATCATGAAAAAAATAGCTCTGGTTGGTCTTGCGTTGCTTTTGCTTGCTTCGCTGCTGAGCGCTTGTGGACATGGGGGTGAGAAGCCTCTTGTTCCTTCCGAAGGACTGGAATTCCGCCAAATGGGAAGCGGTTTTTGCGTAGTCACGGGAATCGGTACGTGTACCGACACGGATATTGTCGTTCCGCAAAACGCCCCCGGCGGTCATGAAGTGATCGGCATTCAAAAGAACGCCTTTAGCGGCTGCAAGGAGGTCAAGAGTATTACCTTGCAGGAAGGTATACAGTTTATTGAGGAAATGGCTTTCGCAGGCTGTACGTCCTTGGAAAGCGTTATCATTCCGGATAGCGTACAGACTATGGGCGTTATGCTTTTTGTCAATTGCAGCAGCCTTAAGAGCGTGCAGCTCCCGAGCGGCATCACTGCCATCGGTAGGCAACTGTTCAGCCATGCAACGGGGCTTGAGAGCTATACCGTTCCCGATGGCGTAACCGGGATCGGTGCGTATGCGTTTGAGCATTGCACTTCATTGAAAAGCATTGTCATTCCCGATAGCGTGGAAATCATCGGCGACAGCGCGTTCAGACATTGTACAAGCCTGACTACGGTCACAATTCCGGACAGTGTTACCAAGATCAACCGAGAAGCGTTCAATCACTGCGATAGCATGACAAGCATCGTCATCCCCAAGAGCGTTACGGAAATTGCAAACGAAGCGTTTTGGGTGTGTGAGCAGCTCACGGACGTTTACTATACGGGAACCGAGGAGGAATGGGCTGCCGTTACGATCGGGTCGCTTAATAACGCGCTCAAATCGGTTACCGTGCATTACAATTACGTTCCGCAGGAATAAAGCATAACGCTTGGGTAAACCCACACGTAGGGACAGCCTATGCAACATAAAAACCCGCCAACGGCATTAAAATCAGCCGTTGGCGGTGCTTATGTGTCTGCTTTGTCGATTTTTTTGAAAAAAACTGTCCAATCCGAGAAAAAAAGCGGTGTAAATAAGTGAAGAGGTATTTCTCTGTACACGAAAGGAGCTTTTTTATGCAAGACTTTGAGATCGTTGCCCTGTATCATCAGCGTGATGAGCGGGCAATTGTGCAAACAGAAACCAAATATGGCGCGTACTGCACGGGAATTGCGCAAAACATCCTGCAGAATATGCAGGACAGCGAGGAGTGCGTCAACGATACGTGGCTGCGCACCTGGAATTCCATTCCGCCTGCAAAGCCCGAAAATCTGAGGACCTACGTGGGAAAGATCACGCGCAATCTCTCCCTGAATCGTCTTGAGCACCGTCACCGCGAAAAGCGCGGCGGTGGACAGGTTATGCTTGCGCTTGATGAGATCGGCGAGGTAGCCGCACCCGATGCAGACCTTGCAGCACAGATCGAGCGCGAGGAGTTTTCGCGCATTCTCAATGCGTTTTTGTGGAGCTTGCCCGAGCGCGACTGCTGCATTTTCATTCGCCGCTATTACTACTTAGAGAGCGTTGAGCGCATTTCCGAGCGGTACGCCGTCAGCCAAGCAGCCGTGTTCAAGATCCTCTCACGCGCGCGTGGCAAGCTGCGCAAGACTTTGGCAGAGGAGGGATACACGGTATGAAAAATCTCCCTTTGCTGCACTGGATGGAGGACATCGACCCCTTGCTGATCGAGCGCGCCGACAATTACCGCGCCACACGCCGCAAGCCTTACTTGCGTGTCGCAATGATTGCGGCAGCCGTGCTGCTGCTTTTGACGGTTGCATTATCCGCATTTGCCGCATGGCGCGTTGATACTTACGTACAAACCGAATATCCCGATATCTATGACGGCACACTGCTGCATGCGCTGGATATCGTGCTGACGCAGGATGATAATGCCGTATCCGCGCTGATTGGTGAGCAAAACAAGCGCGATCTGCACAGCCTGTTCAATGCTTTGCGCGGTGTGATTGATGACGAAACGCAAACAGAAGACCAACAAACCCAGCAAGAACCCTACTCCAAGGGGCTGGAATACCGTTCGCGCGGCGACGGAAATTGCAGCGTGGTCGGGATCGGCAGCTGTAAGGATGCGCATGTTATTGTTCCCAAGTATTCCCCCGACGGCGAGGTCGTGGTGGGCATTGCAGAGGGGGCGTTTGAAAACAACGTCACCATGACAAAAATCACGCTGCCAAGCACAATCAGAACCATACGTGACAACGCGTTTGCCGGATGCAGTAAGCTGGAAGAGATCAATATCCCCGAGGGCGTGACCTTGATTGGCAATCAAGCGTTCAAGGGCTGCTGGAGGCTGACAGCGCTGCATATCCCGGGGAGCGTGACCGAGATCGGTGAGAATGTCGTGGGGCTTTGCATTATGCTGGAGAGCATCACGGTCGATCCCGAAAACCTCGTGTACAGAGGGGAGGGAAACTGCCTGATCGATAAAGAGAGCGGCACGCTGCTTGCGGGCTGCGAGGGCAGCGTGATTCCCAATGGCGTGACAAGCATTGCACCCTATGCGTTCTATTGCATGTCGGGCTTGCGCCAAGTCGCTATCCCCGAGGGTGTCACGAGTATTGGCGAGCAAGCGTTTCTTGGCTGCAGCATGCTCAGGGAAGTGACATTTCCCACCACGCTGAAAAGCATTGGCGAGCAAGCCTTTTCGGAGTGCACGGTGCTGCAGGGCGCAATGCTTCCGGATGGGCTTGAGACCATTGAAGCACTTGCCTTTGAAAAATGCGAAAAGCTGACGGAGGTAGCATTGCCCGGCAGCTTGGAAACGATTGAGCAGGGGGCATTCCTTGCATGCAAGTGGTTGACCGAGATCGAAATCCCGCGCAGCATCACGGTAATTGATGAAGATGTTTTCTATGGCTGTGCCTCACTTACGCGCGTCAGCATCCCAAGCAGTGTTACCGCGATCAAAGCGTATGCGTTCTATGGTTGCGCGGCTTTGCCCGAGATCAATATTCCGGGTAGCGTTATGA
>JAZOLE010000128.1:0-6000 GCA_045652835.1 Eubacteriales bacterium
CGAGAGCTCTTGGGAGGTTTGGCAGCCCAAGTTTACTTATCACGGCTTCCGTTATATCGAGCTGTGCGGTTATCCTTGTCCTCCCGACAAGGATAGTGTGATCGCGGTCGCACTCTATACCGACATTGCAAACGACAGCGACTTTGTCTGCGGCTCAGCGGTGGTGTCCAAGCTGCACAAGAATGCCGTGCAGACCGAGAAGGCGAATATCCATTCCATTCTGACCGGCTGCCCCCAGCGCGACGAGCGCATGGGCTGGATGAACGACGCCACCGTGCGCTTTACCGCCACGCCCTACAATTTTGACATCGGGCGCATTTTCCCCAAGGTGATCGGTGACATTCACGCAGAGCAACGCCCCGACGGCGCGTTTACCTGCTGTGCGCCTTTCCTGTTTGGTCAGTATCCCGCAGACCCCGTTTGCTCGTCCTTCCTTGTAGCAGGGGAGCAGACGCATCTGTTCTGCGATAATATCGAGCTGATCGAAAAGGCATTTCCTTGGTTTGAGGCGTGGGAGCGGTCTCTGCTTTCGCGCAGCGACGATTACATTGTTAACTATACCTATTACGGTGACTGGGCAGCCCCTGCGTACGCTTGCCGTTCGTTTGAAGACGCCAACAGTGCCGTGACCGAGGGACGCTTTATGTCCACGGGATATTCCTATTATAACTGCACGGCGCTTGCCCGCATGGCAAAGCAGCTCGGAAACGCAGACAAGCAAGCAGAATACGAAGCATTGGCGGAACAGATCAAGAGCGCCATGCTTGCACGTTGGTGGGATGCCGATACTGCTCAAATGGCAGGCGGCTCGCAAGGCTCGCAGGCGTTCTCGCTCTGGCTTGGCATCATTCCTGAAAAGGACTGCGCACGTGCAGCCGAGGTCATGGTAAACGACCTGCGCGAGCGTGCGTACAAGTTCACCACAGGTAACCTGTGCACGCTGTATATGCTGGAAATGCTTGCAAAATACGGCTACGTGGACGATGCTTGGACGATTCTGACAAGCGAGGAATACCCCTCGTACGGTTACATGATACAGAACGAGGCGACCACCGTTTGGGAACGTTTTGAGCTGAAAAAAGAGGACGGCATGAACTCGCACAATCACCCCATGTACGGCTCTGTGGATAAATGGCTGTACAGCACGCTTTGCGGCATCAAGCCGATCTCTCCCGGATGTGCAGAATTCGAGATCGCGCCGCATTACCCGACAAAACTGCTCTCGGCACAAGCACACGTGGATACCGTCAAGGGTCAGGTCAGCGTGCGTTGGGTCAAGCGTTTTGGGCATACCTGCCTGTACGTGACCGTGCCGTTTGGTGCAAAAGCACACATCCGTCTGCCCGACAGAACCGAGACCGTGGGCAGCGGCTCATATCATTATCAGTGGGAATGAAAGGGAATAAAGATATGAAAAAAGTAGTTTTACTTGGAGATTCCATTCGAGAGATTGGCTACGGTCCGCGCGTGCCGGAGCTGCTTGGAAAGGATTATGAGGTGTGGCAGCCTCCGGAAAACTGCCGCTTTGCGCTGTACACCTTGCGCATGAGCTATGATTATCGCCCTTGGATGGAGGGCGCGGACGTCATCCATTGGAACAACGGTCTTTGGGACGTGTGCCAGCTTTGGGAGGACGGACCCTTTACCTCTATCGATAACTACTGTGACACCATGGTCAGAATTGCGCGTATTCTCAAGGGATACGCCAAGACGGTCATTTTTGCCACCTCTACGCCTACGCACCCCGATATGCCGGGGCACAATCATGACAGATTGGTCGCTTATAACGAGGCGGTTGTGGCAAGACTGCAAGCCGAGGGCATCGTGATCAACGACCTGTTCTCGGTCGTCGATGCAGATATTCCCAAATATATCTGCCCCGACCTGATCCACCTCTCCGAAGAGGGCATCAAGGTCGCTGCCGATAAGGTCGCGGAGTGCATTAAGCAGTACGCGTAAACCCAATTTCGTACAGCGGACGATTTGCTTGCAAATCACGCCCGTGGATACGGAAATAAAAGCAAAAAAAGAGGATGTCCTTGCGGACATCCTCTTTTTTGTGCAATCTGCAATTAGTCGCAAACGTAGGGCAGAAGAGCAGCCTGACGAGCACGCTTGATAGCGGTGTTGAGCTCGCGCTGGTGAACAGCACAAGTGCCGGACATTCTTCTGGGCAGGATCTTGCCGCGCTCGCTGATGAACTTGCGGAGCTTAGCGGAATCCTTGTAATCGATATAAGCAACCTTATCGGCGCAGAAAATGCAAACCTTCTTTCTTCTGCGAACCACGGGGCGCGCAGGACGAGAAACGTTTTCAGTCATCTTATGAATCCTCCTATTTGATTTTGGGAACGATCGGCTTAGAAGGGCAGATCGTCGTCTGTTTTGATCTCCTCAAACTTGGGTGCGGAACCCATGGGAGAGGAGTATGCGGGTGCACCGTAAGCATCGGGTGCATAACCGCCGGACTGGGCATTCGTGCTTTCGCTGCGGCTGTCAACAAACTGTACTTCCTCAGCGACGATGTCGGTCATGTAGCGCTTCTGACCCTGCTGGTCGGTCCAGGATCTGTTCTGGATAGAACCGATAACGCAGATAGAAGAGCCCTTCTTAAAGAAACGGTTGACAAACTCAGCAGTAGAACGCCAAGCGGTAACGGTAAAGAAATCGACCTCAGGCTGCTGACCGGACGAAGCGTCACGGGAAGCGAATCTGCGATTGACTGCCATACGGAACGTTACAACGGCAATGCCGCTCTGTGTCTGCTTCAGTTCAGGATCAGCGGTAAGTCTGCCGCCGAGGATGACTTTGTTCAGATTAAAATTTGCCATGTTCTTTGACCTCTTTTTGCGCTTTACTCAGCGTCAGCTGCCACTTCGGCAACTTCTTCTACTACAGCAACTTCGGTGGCAACAGCAGCAGCCTTAGCTACGGGCTCGAAGTCCAGCTTGATGGTCAGAGAACGCATAACGTTCTCGTCGATCTGGAACAGACGGTCGAGCTCTGCCAGGAAGTTACCTGCAGCCTTGAAGGTCACGACTACGTAGTAGCCTTCGGGCATGTCATTGATGGGATATGCCAGGCGGCGCTTGCCCCACTGTGCAACCTCAATGATAGTGCCGTTCTCAGCAATCAAAGAAGTGAACTTGTTCACAGTAGCATTGGTTGCTTCCTCACCGTTGGTTACGTCAACGATGAACAGACTTTCATAAGAATTGAGTACCTTTTCCATGTGTTTTTACCTCCCTATGGACTTTATTACGACCGCGCATCTCTTCGTTTTTATTTATACGCGGTAGAGAGACGAACTGCTGTGCAGTCCGTACCGAGGATATATTATACCACAAAGGGAAATGCTTGTCAATGGTTTTTTGAATATTATTTTTTACAAAAAATCACGAAAATATTGCCAAATCCATGGAGAATATGATATAATATACAAAAGAGTAAAGACGGAGGTATTTGTATGGCACAAAACAAAAAGAAGAAAAAGAAGAAGGGTAAAAAGCTGCCAAAGGCGTTGCGTGTTTGTCTGATCATGCTGGCGGTGCTTGCCGTGCTGATCTGCATTGCACTTGCACTTGCGATGACGGGTGTGATCCCCGCTAATACGGTTGACGACTTTTTGGACGGCTTTGTCGGTAAGGGCGTGGAAAAGGCACTGGATAAGATTCTGCCCAATGACCTTGTGGACAAAGTGTTTGTTGACAAATATAACGATTTCGTGGATTTTGTTATGAAGCTTCTGCCCAAGCCCGAGAGAGTGGCGTTGGACGGAGAGATCATGGTGTATTTCTTTGACGTAGGGCAATCGGACAGCATCCTGATCATGGCACCCATGGGGAACGTGCTCATTGATGCGGGCGATAACGATTGCGAGGATGCGCTGGAGCAATACTTGGACGACCTTGGCGTGACCACGCTGAATTACGTAATCGCCACCCATCCGCACGAGGACCATATCGGCAGTATGGATATGATCTTGGATGAATTTGAGGTTGTGAATCTGATTATGCCCAAAGCCGAGGAGGATACAGACACCTTTGAAGCCACGGGCGACTATACCCGTATGATGGAAGGCGCACGTGAGCAGGGCACTGTCGTAACGTATGCAAAAGGCGGACAGTACTTCAGCTTTGGGGAGCTGCAGTTTACTTTCTTGGCACCCAATTCGACCGATTATAACGATCTGAACGACTGGAGTCTTGTCACCAAGGTTACCTACGGTTCGACCTCTATGATCCTGACGGGCGATGCCGAGAGCATTTCCGAAAAGGAGATCGTTGCCAATTATCCCAGCAGCGAGTTGGATTGTGATATTCTCAAATCGGGGCACCATGGCTCGTCCTCCTCGTCCTGCAACGAGTTTTTGGACGCCATTGATGCCGAGATCGCCATCATTTCCTGCGGCACGGGCAATAAGTACGGTCACCCCAACCAGCCTGTCCTTGATCGATACGAGGAGCGCGGCATGACCGTGCACCGCACCGACCTGGAGGGCACGATCGTCTACTCCAGCAACGGCGCAGAGTTTACAAGAGTGCAGTAAGCAAACTTAAGTTCTCCCATTTGCAAAAGAGCAGTGGGAGAACTTTTTTCAAAAAACACTTGACAATCGGAGAAATACACAGTATAATATATAAGTCGTTTTGACGGGCTATTAGCTCAGTTGGTCAGAGCTACCGGCTCATAACCGGTTGGTCCGGGGTTCGAATCCCTGATAGCCCACCAAAAAAGGACAGGAGGCACATCGTGCCCCCTGTCCTTTTTTGCTTTGACTCTCCCGATTCAGAACCCCCGCATAAGCGTCGCAGTGCGACGCGATATGCGGATTTGCGCAGGGGAAGTCAACACATAGGATGAGTTTTGGCGCAAATATGGGTTCTGAATCCCTGATACACCATTGGGGCAACCAACATTTATTCCATTACCCCCGCATAAGCGTCGCAGTGCGACGCGATATGCGGATTTGCGCAGGGGAAGTCAACACATAGGATGAGTTTTGGCGCAAATATGGGTTCTGAGTCCCTGATAGCCCATTTATCGCGGGCGATTCGTGTATCGCCCCTCCATACTTTGCTCAGGGGAAGTGAACACATAGGATGAGTTTTGGCGCAAATATGGGTTCTGAGTCCCTGATACACCATTGGGACAACCAACATTTATTCCATTACCCCCGCATAAGCGTCGCAGTGCGACGCGATATGCTGATTTGCGCAGGGGAAGTCAACACATAGGATGAGTTTTGGCGCAAATATGGGTTCTGAGTCCCTGATAGTGCGTTGTAATATGCCTCAATATAGGTTATGTGCTGGCAATATGTTCTTTGTGCAGGAGCGGGCGAGCACTGATCGCCCCCACAAGTGTTTGTGGTGGATTCCTTGACATTATAAGACCGAATCGTAGGGGCGATCAGTGATCGCCCGCGGGCGTTCGCAGAACGCCCTACGGAAACAAGCCTTCGATGTGTTCTGAAAAGAGCATTACATGCCATTCTCAATTTTTTATAATCCCATCTTTACTTTTCCCCAAAACTGTGCTATACTATTATACTGACATACTATGACGTGAAAGGAGAAGCATGATGGGTAACTTCAAACTGCACAGCCCGTTTTCCCCTATGGGAGACCAACCGCAGGCAATCGAGCAATTGGTCGAGGGACTTGATCGCGGCGACCGCTATCAGACGCTTTTGGGCGTTACAGGCTCGGGTAAGACCTTTACCATGGCAAATATCATTGAAAAATGCAACCGCCCCGTGCTGATTCTGGAGCCGAACAAAACGCTTGCAGCACAGGTCTGCACCGAAATGCGCGAGTTTTTCCCCGAAAACGCGGTGGAATTTTTCGTGTCGTACTATGATTATTACCAGCCCGAGGCTTACATCCCGGGCAAGGACATGTATATTGAAAAGGACGCGCTGGTCAATGACGAGATCGACCGTCTGCGCCACAGCGCAACGTCCTCGCTGTTTGAGCGGCGTGACGTCATCATCGTGGCA
>JAZOLE010000129.1:0-65124 GCA_045652835.1 Eubacteriales bacterium
ATTCGTATTTCGCACTTACTTTTTTGCTTTGTACTTCTCTCTGTTATTCAATTGTCAAGGACCAATGTCACGCTACCGTTTTTCGCGGCAGCCTGATTATTATATCACAGCGTTTTCGATTTGTCAATAGGTTTTTCAAAACTTTTTTAGAAATTTTTTGACTTTTTTCTACCGACTCTTTCGAGCTTTGCTGTTTTTCGGTCGCCCTCGCGACCTTGAATATTCTACCACTTTCCTCCCCTTTTGTCAAGTATCTTGTTCGCCAAAGTGTATAGGTTTTTATGATTGTTTTTGTATAGGTTGCACAAACCGCGCTCCCAAAATCAAACAGGCATAAAATTCGGCACGTATTTCACAATAATACTATTACGCAATACGGAGCTGCAACCATGTTAACTCTTTTGTTTCGCACTATATTGATCTACGTTTTTTTGATCGTCATTATGCGCCTGATGGGTAAACGGCAGCTGGGCGAGCTGGAAATGACCGATCTGGTTATCACAATTTTACTTTCGGAAATCGCGACAGTTCCCTTGACAGACCCCTCTCAGCCGCTCACGCGCACCATCATCCCAGTCAGCACGCTCGCCTTACTTGAAATGCTCACCTCATGGATCGCGCTCAAGCTCCCCAAATCCAAAGTATTTCTCTCCCCCAAGCCTGCCATTCTCATCCGCAACGGAATCATTGACAGAACGCAGCTACAGAAAGCGCGCGTTTCGCTGGACGAGCTAATGTGTGAGCTGCGGCAAAAAGACGCATCTGACGTAGGCCAGGTGCAGTACGCCATTCTGGAGAGCAGCGGCAAGATCAGCGTCATCAAAAAAGCCGCCGAAACTCCCCCGACCGCCACGCAGCTCGGCATACAGCCGCAAGAAACAGGCATGATGCGCACAGTATTTTGCGACGGGATGTATGCTGACAAGACCTTGCGTGCTTTAGGACTTGACCGTAACTGGGTAAAAAAGCAGTTCAAGAGCCACGGCTTATCACCGGACAAGGTGTTCTTTATGACTGCCGATGATGCAGGCAACGTCCGCATTCAGAAAAAATAACGACCGCCTCTTTCCGAGACGGTCGTTTTCTTCCATATTATATGTTGCGCGTACAGAACTGATATCATGCTAAAAATTCGATCAGCTGATCCAAGCGATCAATGATCGGGCAACCGCAAACCTGCAGCTGCGCGCGGCTTTGGTGACCGCCACAGTACAGCACACAATCCGCATTCGCGGCGCGCGCGACCTCCCAATCGTGCACAGAATCGCCTACAAACAGCGCCTTGGCATGCGGATGCGCCTCTCGCCAAGCAAGCGCCGTGCCGATCTTGCCGCCTGCGTGAATATTATCCAGCCCCCAGATTTCCGCAAAATGGCTTTCAAGTCCGAGATCCTGCACCTGCCCCTTGAGCATTTGCAGCTCCGTAGCGGACAGCAGTGTTTGCGTATACCCCTGTGCAGCAAGTGCTTGCAGAGTTTGCTTTGCGCTCGGCATCAACGTGCTGTGCTTGTAATTTTCCATGTACAGCGCCACCCACTCGGGTGCCAGCACGGTGTAATAGTCCTCTTTTTCAAAGTCAAAGCCAACCTTGGCATAATAATCAATGATAGGAAAGCAGAACATTTCCCTATACGATTCTACGCTGTCGATCGTCGCAAGCCCGCGGCGCGAAAGCATATCGTTCACCGCATCTATGCCTGCGCGGATATCGTCCAGCAGCGTACCGTTAAAATCCCATACTATATCCGTATATTTCATAGCTTCTCCAAAAGCAGCCCGTTGCGTTTGACGCAACGGGCTTTGCTTCATATATTATATAAATTAGTTTGCGGGAACGTCGTAGCCGTACTCGGTCAGCCAGTTGACGTAAATGGTGTAGGGAGAATTGCCCTTGGACAGGTCGTCATTGGAGGGATCATCGTCAGCATTGAGTTCCTCAGCAGCGTCGGGATCGTAAGCAGGATTGTTTGCCTTCTTGATCCACGCGTTGTCCTTAACGGATTCCTTGAGCTCTTCCTTGAGTGCAGTGATCAGATCCTCAAGCTCGTTGATGTTAGCACAAGCATCCAGTCTTGCCTGGATTTCTGCGCTCTTAACAGTCATCTTGTCGATCAAACCAGCGGGAACGTACTCAGGATCAGTCTTAGGCTTAACACCGGAATAGAAGGGGTCGATATCCAAGCCGTTTTCATCGCCGTCCAGTACGGTGTTGAAATCAAAGCCAAGCAGCGGGTCGATCAGAGACTCGTTGTTCTGCTCTCTTGCGCCTTCCCAAGCATCAGCTCTCTTGCCCTCGCCGGGATGTGCCATAAATACGTTACCGGTCTTTTCCAGCGTCATCTGATAATCATCATTGAGCATGGTCAGCACCTGGCCTTCGCTGGGCTCGCTGAGTTCATAGTTCTTGCCCTCAACGCCATACTGAAGCAGGTTACGAATGGTAGAGTTAGTGTTCAGATACGTAATGATATCCATGGATCTGCCGACTGCAAAGTGAGAATATGCGCTGACAGCGAACATGTTGCCATACAGCTCGTTCTCGGTTGCTTCGGGATACTCTGCAATTACAGCATAGTAGGTCTTGCCGTTGTAAGTGCAGTAGCCGTTCTTTTCCATATCCTTCTTGAAGGTGGAGTCGCCCTTGACAAAGTCAACTGCAACGGTCTGACCCTCGGCAGCTTCACCGAAGTAGCCTTCAAACTTGAAGTTCATCAGTTCACGGAGAATGTCCAGATAATCAGCCTTGGTGAACAGGTTGCTGAACTGCAGACGGATGCTGCCACGGTTACGGTTTGCAGCGCCGCCGTAAACAGTACCGAACATCGAGAAGGTGTCACCTTCCTGATCGTAGTAGTAGTTGTACAGCTTAACGGGCTCCTTGTCCTCGCCTTCTGCATCACCGATGTCACCGATATCGCCCTCTTCTTCCTCGTTGCCTTCCTGCTCCTCATAGGTCATGGACCAGTACCAAACCAGCATGTTCATGCACTCTTCGTAGGTAGCGTTCAAAGGAAGTACGTCAGGCTCAAACTTTGCGATATCAGCAAGGAAGTACTTGGTGTCAAGCACGTCTTCAACACCGTCAATGGTGTAGTAGTACTTGTCAAACAGCCCCTTGTCGATCATCATGTAGGTATATTCGCCAATGGAAACGTTATTGGGAACTGCATAAGTAGAACCGTCGATCTGTACACCGCTGAGCAGCGTTGCGGAGATGTAGTCGGTCAGCTTTCTGGAAGCACCGGTGATCTCCTCGTCCAGAGGCTGGATCCACTCGCTATCGATGAAATCATTGTAGCGCTCAAAGCCGGACAGATAGATGATGTCAACCTGATTCTTTCTCAGTTCAGGATATACGATCTCTGCGATCTCGTACTCGTTGTAGGAGGTAAGTTCCTCAACAACGCCGGTCTCTTCTTCGTCCTCGTCGTCACTTACGTTAGCGAACTCCTGATACTGAGGATATTCTGCATAGAATTCCTTCTTCAGCTTTTCAGTATCGGTTCTGCCATCTTCCTTAGCGTCCTTGAGGTACTTCTTGAGTGCCTTGGCAGCCTTGTCCTTGAGCAAAATGTACTCTTCGTTCAGGATCATGATCTTAGTCAGCTTACCGCACTTTTCAAGGAATGCGGAAACTTCCTCTTCGGAAGCGGTTGCCTTCAGATCTTCGTATTTATCGCGGTCAAACTCCTGCACACCGTAGTACTGCTCTTCGGTGTAGTAATACAGGTCCAAATTAACCTTGAACTTAGACTTGGTGATCTTGGTAATTTCAGCCTCTACCTTATCGTAAGCAGCTCTGGTTGCTTCAGCCTCGGCAACTGCCTTGTTGTAAGCATCACCCTCGCCGTACTGTGCGAGAAGCTTGGCCTTCAGCTGTGCCATTTCCTCATCGGTATTGGCAACTTCCTTGTCGGAAATGACCCACATGGTCAGCGTAATACCGGAGATCTGCTCAACGTCTGCCGTGTCCTTCTTTTGGTTACAACCGGTCAGGAGAACAGTCAGCAGCATCAGCATGCTCAGCGTCAGACAGATAAATCTGTTTCTCATTGGAATTCCTCCTTGCAAATCGTAGCGCCTTATCCCCACCCCTTTTGGGCAGAGTATCAGCTATTATTCATACCAATATATTTTACACTATAATTGCCGCTATGTCAAGGGAAATTTTGGCCTAGTTTGTAAACCTTTTTTGACCTTATATTCCCATACGTTTCGGCAGCTTGAAATCCCCCGTCATTTCCTACAAATCAGCCTTGTTTTCTTTGTTGGAAATTGCTGATGAAAGGTGGCAAAAGGGACGTTTTTGTGTCGTTTCAGAGGCTTTTGGCTCTCTGACAATTCACAATTTTTTTACAATAAATCAGTCCAAAAATCCCTTGAGATGGCGTGCGCGGCTGGGGTGACGCAGCTTACGCAGTGCCTTTGCTTCGATCTGACGGATACGCTCTCTGGTGATTTCAAACTCCTGACCAACCTCTTCCAGCGTTCTGGTTCTGCCGTCATACAGACCGAAACGCAGCTTGATAACGTGCTCTTCTCTGGGAGTCAGGGTGTGCAGCTCGCGCTCGATGACCTCACGCAGAATGGTAGCGGATGCAGCCTCGGAGGGAGCGGGGGTATCCTCATCGGGAATAAAGTCGCCAAGGTGGCTGTCTTCCTCTTCACCGATAGGAGTTTCCAGCGAAACGGGGTCCTGCGCGATCTTGAGGATCTCGCGTACCTTGTCCGCGCTCATACCCATCTTCTCACCGATCTCCTCGGCAGTTGCTTCTCTACCAAGCTCCTGCAGCATTTGTCTGGAGTATCTGGACACCTTATGGATGGTCTCTACCATGTGTACGGGAATACGAATGGTTCTTGCCTGATCTGCAATGGCACGGGTGATCGCCTGTCTGATCCACCAGGTTGCATAGGTCGAGAACTTGTAGCCCTTGGTATAGTCGAACTTGTCAACTGCCTTCATCAGACCCAGGTTACCCTCCTGAATCAGGTCAAGGAAGAACATACCTCTGCCTACGTATCTCTTTGCAATGCTGACTACCAGACGCAGGTTGGCTTCCACCAGCTCCATCTTGGCATCCTCATCGCCTGCTGCCATTCTCTCGGCAAGCTCGCGCTCCTTGTCTGCGGTCAGCAGCGGTACGCGGCCGATCTCCTTGAGATACAGACGCACGGGGTCGTCAATGGCAAGACCCTCTTGACCGAGCAGTCTTTCCATATTCTCACCGTCGCTGTAACGCTCTACTTCACTCTCGATCTCATCCATCTCGGCAGAAGAAATCTCATCGCCAAGCGGAATGCCGCTATCCTCCAATGCCTCATACAGCTTGTCTATACTGTCAAGGTCGTAATCCATTTCCTCCAGTGCATCGTCAAGATCCTCCGCGGAGAGATCGCCCTTCTTTCCCTTGGCGACCAGTTCCTCCATGGTGATCTTCTTTTCCTCGTGTTCACCGGTTACGATTTTGGTCTCATTCATGATTTTTCGGTTTCCTTTCACGTTTTGGGTTCTTTATATTTTTATATTTTTTTCTTCTTTGCGTCAAGCAGCTGCTGAATAGACGCGACAGCGTCACCGGAATCCCGTGCGTCGCTCTTTTGCTTTTGCTCCTTGAGCGTTTGCACACTGGCGCGCAGCACAGCCGTGCCGTTTTCAGCCAGGGCGCGACGTCTTTGCAGCATGCTTTGCAGCCTACCCATCTCGTCGGGAGAGAAAACCTCACCCAAAAGCGAGTAGTTAAAGCCGCCCTCACTACGCTCCATTTGCATAATGCTTGCATAGGCGCGCTTACCAAGTCCCGAGAAAAAGTCCTCCTCGCCAAGCGCGATTGCGCCCGAGGTGATCTGCTTACGGTGCTCGGGATACAGCATCAAAAGTCCGAGAATGGCTTCCTCTGCCGCCACCGCCTGCACGTTTTTGGCAGTATCGGGATTGACGCGGTCACCATAGCCTCTTGCCGAAAGGCTTGCTTCCTGCACCTGCTTTTGCTTGGCTGCGCGCAGCTTTTTGTTACGCGTGCGCTCCACGTCATTTTTCAGGCTCTCTGCGCTGATGCGCAGCTTGTCCGCTACGGTGGAGGCATAGATCTCACGCTCAACCTTGGAGGGCGAGAGCGCGATCAGTGCGCACAGCTCCTCGGAGGCTTTAATGCGCTCCTCGGGAATATCCATGCTGTATTTGGCAAATATCTTTTCGGATTTATACGAAAACTCGGTGCGGCTGCCCTCCACCAATCGGCGGAAGCGCGCGTCTCCGAATTTGCGCAGATACTCATCGGGGTCCTTTGCGTCATTGACGTGCAGCACGCGCACGTCCATACCAACCTGTCCAAGCACCTCCATCGCCTTGACAGCGGCACGCTGTCCCGCCTCGTCGGCGTCATAGCAAATGACGACCTGCTTGGTATATTTGGTCATCAGCCTTGCCTGCTCGGGGGTAATTGCAGTGCCCAGCGTAGCCACTGCATTTTCAAAGCCGTAGGCATGCAGCGAAATGACGTCCATATAGCCCTCGCAAAGGATCAATCTCTCTGCAGAGTGATTCTTTGCAAAATTGAGTGCAAACAGATTCTTGCGTTTTTGGAACGCAGGGGTATCGGATGAGTTGAGATACTTGGGCTTGGAGTCATCCATCACGCGACCGCCAAAGGCGATGACGTTGCCTGCAGTATCGATAATGGGAAACATCACGCGATTGCGGAAATAGTCATAGGCTCTGCCGTTTTTCTGGCTGATGCCGCACAGAAAGCCTTGCGACAGCTCCTGATCGGTGTATCCCTTTTTGTGCATATAATCGGTCAGCATATTGAACGATCCCGGTGCAAAGCCAAGACCGAAATGCTTGATCAGTGCCATGCTCAGCCCACGCTTCTCTGTCAGATAGCGCAAGCCCTCTGCTCCGATGGGGTCAAGCAGACACTTGTGAAAAAACTTGGCGGCTTCCCTGTTCATATCGTGCACGCGTGCGCGCGTCAGCCCACCCGCATTGTTCTTTTCTTTCTCATGCACAATGCGAATGCCTGCGCGGTTTGCAAGCACCTCAACCGCCGAGGGGTAATCCAGATTATCGTTTTTCATCACAAACGTGATGGCGTCGCCACCCGCGCCGCAGCCAAAGCAGTAAAAGCTTTCGCTATCGGGGAACACGGTAAACGACGGTGTTTTTTCGCTGTGGAAGGGGCAAAGACCGCCGAAGTTGGAGCCGGCACGCTTAAGCGTTACGTAGCTGCCGATCAGCTCCACAATATCCGTGCGGTGGCGTACCTCCTCCACGACTTCTCTTGGTATGCTCATTTATCTGCCCCTCCAAACCTGCGGAATGAACAGATCGTTATAAAGCTGAATTGCATATCTGTCAGTCATGCCGGACACGTAGTCACACACGCAACGCTCAATCGATTCGTTGTCTATATTACGGCGATAGGATTCGGGCAGCTTTTCGGGGTGCCCCACAAAGTACTCGTAAAGCTTGATCAGCATATCCTCGGCTTTTCCCTCTTCGCCCTTGGCAACGGGATTGAGATACACGTTCTCAAACAGGAAATCGCGCAGCTCGTCGGTCGCCTGCTTTACCTCGGGGGTCATGCAGATATGATCCTGATCGGTAGAGGCACGAATAACCGAGGTCACCATAGTGTTGATGCGCTGGGAATGCTTTTGACCAAGACACTCGCGCAGGTGCGCGGGAATATCCTGGATGGTAAGTATTCCTGCACGGCAAGCGTCGTCTATATCGTGATTGATGTACGCAATTTTATCGGCGTATTTGACCAGTGCACCCTCAAGAGTGCTTGCGCCGCAATAGTCGATTGAGCCGGAATGGTGCTCAATACCATCTCTGACCTCCCAAGTCAGGTTTAGACCTTGCCCGCTATTTTCCAACACCTCGACAACGCGAACGCTTTGCATATAGTGCGAAAAATCGGGAGAAAAGCATTTTTGCAAAGCACGCTCACCTGCATGACCAAAGGGGGTATGGCCAAGGTCATGACCAAGCGCAGCGGCTTCGGTCAAGTCCTCGTTCAGACGCAGGGCGCGCGCCATGATACGTGCGATCTGCGTAACCTCAAGGGTATGGGTCAGACGGGTACGGTAGTGGTCGCCCTCGGGAGCGAGAAAGACCTGCGTTTTGTTCATCAGACGGCGGAAGGACTGGCAATGCGTGATCTTATCGCGGTCACGCTGGAACTCGGTACGCAAGCGACAGGGTTCCTGATAGCGCTCGCGTCCTTTGGTTTGCGAGGTACGGAAAGCGTAGGGAGAGAGAGAAGATTCTTCCCTTTCCAAGAAAATGTTTACTAAGTTATCCTGTGTATGATCCATGGTAAAACCTCACTTTCCTTTGCAATACTTCGTTCAATATATAATATACGCACAAATTTGCGATTTTCCTTTTTTTCTTGCGAAATTTTTATAAACTTTTGCAAAAAACATATGGAAGCCCCCCCCCACCCGGACACCCTCATGACGAAAAGTTTTGGTCGAGCTTTTCCAAAAGCCCGCGGGGTCTTGGGGCAGCGCCCCGAGTCGCCGCTGCAGCGGCGAAACCCCTACTCGCCGTTTAAATTCGCGAAGCGAATGAATGGTTCATTTTTTGCGGCTACTCCGTCAAAAAGAACGGAGAGAGTCTTCTCAATGTGATGCGTCTTAAACCCATTACCCACTTTTTTCTTTGACACCGCTGGCGCAAAGAAAAAAGTTCACAAAAAAGAAACGCCGAGAAGTTTCGCCCTCTGCGGAGGGCGACTTGGGGCGCTGCCCCAAGAGCCCCGGTCGCTTTTTGCAAAAAGCGACGCAAAAACTCTCGTGAGTGGGTTGTCCGTGGGGGGAGAAAAATCGGAGGGTGACCGCACGGTCACCCTCCGATTTTTCGGTTACTCTCCGATTTCATGATAGTCGTATCTCTCGCCCGTCTTTTCAGGCTCGCATTTTCCGTTGCTGATCTCCGAGATGCGTCGCCAAAGCGGTTCGCGATGCTCGTCCCTGACCGCAAAGCGTATGGTCACGCAATCCGCGTAATCCACCTCGTCCACCAAAGCGCCCATCTTGGGCAGCAGCAGATTGAACTTCTGGTAATCCGAGTACGAGCATACCATGCTGTACTCACCATACTTAAAATACGTAATAATATGCGCAGCATCCAGCGCAATACGCGCTGCGTGCGAATACGCGCGCACAAGTCCTCCTGCACCAAGCAAAACACCGCCAAAATAGCGCGTGACCACCACAACCATGTCGGTAGCCCCCGATTTGCGCATGCATTCCAGCACAGGCACGCCTGCAGTTCCCTGCGGCTCACCGTCATCGCTGTATCTTGCCACAATGCCGCCACTCAGCAAATACGCCCATACGTTATGCGTGGCATCCGAATACTCGCGCTGCTTTTGCTTGACAAAGGCAGTCGCCTCTTCCTCGGACCTGATGGGCGCGGCATGCCCGATAAAGATCGAGCCGCGCTCTTCAAATTCTGCCGACGCCACCTTTTCCAGCGTCATGTAAAGCTGCTCGTTTGCCATGCTTATCCCCTATCCAGACCTAACGCATCATAGATCGCGTCACGCACTACACCGTAGCGGAATGCCACGGGCTGCGCAATGCCGTCGGTGTGCATCAGTTCCTCAAAACGCTTGATGGTGGTAAATCTCGCAGCTACCGTCTCGCCCTGTTGCAGCACAACCGCAGAGGCAGGCAATCCCGTTCTGTACAGATAGCACTCCACAAACGCAGACGGCTCACGGATCACGCGCAACAGCTGCAGATCCTCTTTTTTGGCTTTCAGCCCTGTTTCTTCCTTTAATTCACGTACCGCAGCCTCAATACCGCACTCGCCAGCAAGTGCGCCGCCTGCCGTGATCTCCCAAACGTTCGGGAAATTGGGTTTCTCGGGTGCACGCAGGGTCAAAAGGATCTCGCCCTTATCATTGACTGTAAAAATACTGACAGACAACACGTAGCAGCCCTCGGGAATGCTCTCACCACGCACGATGGGCGTGGCGAGATTATTGCCTTTAGCGTCAAAAATATCTCTTTTTTCCATAGATCAAATCTCCCAATCAGGCTTTTTGACCTTGCTTGCATCGGGATCAAACTCGCGCAGCATACCGCGCACCTTGGCGTCCACAACCGCGGTCACTCGGACAGCATCCGCGCCGTACTCCACGTCCTCCACCGTTGCCATACGGTAAAGCGTGTTGAGCGCCCCCTGCTTGGCATTGGGAATCACAAAGGTCACGCGTGCCTTGCCTGCGTGGATCATGCTCTCCAGCATTTCGGCAAACTGCTCGTATCCCTGACCCGTCAGCGCAGAAATGTGCGTCTGATGCTCGGCATCTCTGCCGCTTACGCGAGGCAGCGTACCCATGACCAGATCGCACTTATTGAACACGTAAAGCGTAGGCTTGCCTGCAGCACCCAGCTCACAAAGCACCTGCTCGGTCACCTCAAGCTTTTGCTCGTGCTCGGGGTCGGACGCGTCAATGACAATAACCAGAATATCCGCATACACCGCCTCGTCCAGCGTGGAACGGAATGCCTTGATCAGATGGTGGGGCAGCTTACGGATAAAGCCGACCGTATCGGTCAGGAGAATACTCTCGCCGCCGGGCAGCTCGAATTTTCTTGTGGTAGGGTCAAGCGTGGCAAACAGCTTGTCCTCGGCTAAGATACCTGCATCGGTCATGCGGTTGAGCAGCGTAGACTTGCCTGCGTTGGTATATCCCACAATGGCAACCTTGGGCAGACCGCTCTTATCGCGCGAGGCGCGCATGGTCATGCGGTTCTTTTCCATTTCGCTTAGCTGCGCCTCCAGCGCGGTAATACGGCGCTGAATGTGTCGGCGGGCGCTTTCCAGCTTGGACTCACCCGGTCCGCGCGTACCGATACCACCGCCCAGTCGCGAGAGCTGCGTGCCCTTACCGATCAATCTCGGTGCGGTATAGCGCAGCTGCGCCAGCTCGACCTGCAGCTTTCCCTCACCCGTCACAGCATGGCGGGCAAAAATATCCAAAATCAACATCGAACGGTCAATAACGCGCACGTCATGACCGATATCGTCCTCTAAATTTCTGATCTGCGCAGGCGAGAGATCCTCGTCCGTGATGACCAGGTCAATATCGTTATTTTCGCACAGCTCCGAGATCTCGCGCACCTTACCCGAGCCAATCAGCGTACGGGGGTCGGGCGTATCCTTGCTTTGCACCACGCGCACGATCGCCACGCCGCCTGCGGTATCCAGCAGTCTCTCCAGCTCGTCAAGTCCGGACTCAACGGTCTGCGCATCAGCCTCGCGCGTCACAATGCCCACAAGCAATGCGCGCGTTTTAGCCTCAATTTCCTTGTTTTGCAAGCTTTGCATTCTGTCTTCTTCTCCTTCTTTTGGCAGCCTTGTTGGTCACGTGCACGTAACGCTGCATGCAGGAAAGATACTCCTCGTTGACCTTGGAGTTTCTTCCGCCAAAGCGTGAAAGCACCTCTCTGCCGCTGATCCAGCAAACCTGCTCCACCTCTTCGGTCTGCAGCACCATGTCCTCGATCTCGGTGTCGGTATACACCAGATACACGTCCACGATCTTATGGCCGTTATAGGTACGCACGCAGCTGCGGATCTGCTCCTGTGTCAGCTCCAGCCCCAGCTCCTCACGCACCTCGCGACGCATGCCGCCCTCGCTATCCTCGCCTGCCTGCACCACGCCCATGGTCACACACCAAGCGCCCGGCAGCACCCTTTTGGTTGCGGCGCGCTTTTGAATGAGAAAGCCGTGATCTCTGTGATAAATAAAGGCATGCACCACCATAGTGTACTCATCGTCGGCAAGGCGATAACGGCGGCCTCGCTCCACGAGCTTGCCTGTCTTTTGCCCATCGTGGGTATAAACGTCCAGCATTTCCATATCTGTCCTTCTTTCTCCTCGGCTCCGAAACATATCGTGCCTTGGCGCGAGATAAATGAAAACAGGCAGACTCCGCCATAACGCGTAGAGTCTGCCCGTTTATCATCAATTGTCGTAAGATTACTTTCTGGAAGCTTCCAGTCTCTTCTTGAACTTGTCAAGACGGCCGCCAGCATCAACGAACTTCTGCTTACCGGTGAAGAAGGGGTGGCACTTGGAGCAAATTTCAACTCTCATTTCGCTGCCCTTGGTGGAACGGGTAACAACAGTTTCGCCGCAAGCGCACTTAACGACACACTCTACGTAATTGGGATGGATTCCGCTTTTCATTTTTCAATACCTCGCATAAATTTTCTCGATGTTCTTTGACATCGGATTCACAAGCGGAGATATTATAACATATATTATGCCCATTGTCAAGGACTTTTTGAAATTTTTTTGAATTACTTGATTTTTCAAAATTTTTGAAACTATTTTTGGGAAATGCGAAACCTTTTTGCAAAAAAACCGACTATATTTTTGAAGAACAAAAAACGGAGGCATTTTATGAAAAAGATTTTTGGATTGATCGCAACCCTGACAGCCCTGATCCTGGAGATTCTGCCGTACGGCGCAGTATGTAACTTTATGACCCCTCCGGGTGAGCCGCCCTTACGCCTGACCTACTCGTATTTTTCGCTCACGCCCTTCGGCTACGCCAATTTTGCACCCTTTATCGTGGCACTTCTGACCTGTGTACTATTGGTATTGATCATCGTGTACGCCTTTGTCGGGCAGCGTATGCGTATGCCCGTGTTATGCGTCTCGGCTGCTGCCACGCTGCTCTCACTTGCTCCGTTGCTTTTGGGAATTTCGTATTTCTCGCTCGTCGGGCTTTTGATCACGCTGAGCTTACTCTGCACGACTGCTTTGACGGTATTGCTTCGGGAAAGCGCATGAAAACCGAAGCTTCCGTTCACGGTTGACATACATGACAGATATTGTAAGCGCGGAATTTTAGCAAGATAAATCAATACAACAAGGCGATACCCGATCGGGTATCCCCTTTTGGGGTGACGTGGTTTACGTTGAGGTAATTCGCTCCGTTCTTTTTGGCACCGCGGGCGCAAAGAAGAACGTATTTGCTGCGCAAATCAAACGCCGAGATATTTCGCTCGTTGCGACGAGCGAGGAGGGCTGCGCGCCCTCCACTGCGCCGCCTTTTGAAAAAGGCGGGCGAAAACTTTTCATCAGATTTACGCGTGCGTCATTTGTTCTCGCAATTCGTTGATGATCTTTTTCTCGAGTCTTGAAATGTACGATTGTGAAATTCCCAGATAGGTTGCGACCTCCTTTTGCGTCATTTCCTGTCTGCCCGAAAGTCCGTAGCGCAGCTCGATAATCAGCCGCTCGCGCTCGTCCAACGACGCCACCGCACGCCGCACCGCCTCGCGCTCCTCGCGCTGTTCGATTTCATACAGCACGCCCTCCTCTTCGCTGCCCAAAATATCCGAAAGCAGCAGCTCGTTACCGTCAAAGTCCACGTTGAGCGGCTCATCCAAGGAGACCTCACCGCCCTTGCCCGATTGCTTACGCAAATGCATCAAAATCTCGTTTTCGATGCAGCGCGAGGCGTATGTGGCAAGCTTGATATTCTTATCCGAGCGAAACGTGCCCACTGCCTTGCATAGCCCGATGGTACCGATCGAGATCAAATCCTCAATCCCCGTACCCGTACCCTCAAACTTCTTGGCAATATACACCACCAAGCGCAAATTGTGCTCGATCAGCGCCACGCGCGCGTCCGCATCCCCTGCCTCCAGCGCTTCGATCATCTCAGCCTCACGCTCGGGCGTATAGGGAGCAGGCAGCAGCTCGGGTCCGTTTATGTAGAATACGCCGTTCTTTTTTGCCAGCTTTTGCTTCATACGAAGAAGCAGAGCCTTGATTTTGTTCATATTAACCTCCATTATTGTAACAGTGCTGCGGGCACGATTGCACGGTACTCCCCTGCCAGCGGTTGCCCCGAGGGCGCGATCAGCGCATGCACCGCGCGGCGCTTTCCGTCCTGCCCCGCAAGCAGCACCTCGTCCGGCATAAGCGCGACCGCCAAAGCGCTCCCCTGCGCGGTGTGCATGGGCACGATGCGCACGCGTTTTCCCTCGGGCAGCGCATCCAATCCTCTGCCATCGCTCTCCACCGCACGTCGCAGCGCATCGGGTAGCGCGGCAAGCCAAGTCTGCCTATCCGCCACAATGACGGGCGTGCCGCTGATCGGGTCACACAAAAGGTTTCCGCTGTCGCAAAGTCCATCCAGCTTACACGTCACTCCCTCCATGCGCACGTGCACGGTACAGGTGCGTACCGCGCTCTGCTTTGAAAACAATCGACCGCCAAACGCCGCTACCAGTGCAGCTGCAGCGGCAAGCGCCAAAAACATCCAAGCCGAAATGCCGTCACCGGGCATGTCGCCAAGCGGCAAATCCGCCCTGCCAAGCAAGTTGTACAGTGCGGTCATACCACCGCCCATCAGCGCCGAAACGCCAAAATACGTGCCGCTCAGCAACAGTACCCTGCCCATGCGCACGCCCTTACCCGCTGCGCATAGCGCACACATGCCAAGGCACACGCCGATATCCACCGCCAAAGCAAGCCAAGCTTCCACCGAGAAAAACAGCGAGGCAACGCTATACACCCCTCCCACAGCGGCTGCAAGCAGCATGCGCCACCGAACGCGCGGCAGATGCAGCAGCTTGACACTCAGATACAGGCACAAAAAATCCATGCTGAAATTGACCAAAAACAACAAGTCCGCATATACGTCCAAATCCTCTCACCTCCGCCCCTATTATACGCCCCCGTCTGTGACGGATAAGGTCACATCGGGGAAAGTGCGCGAAAAAATAATAAATTTACAAAAAATGCGTGACAGACGCACGCGTATATGATATAATGGTAAAAAAGATGGCAAGAAACAGGAGAACGCTCTATGAAATATACCGGATTGTTAGCAGCCGCCTTGGCGCTATTTTGCACACTGTGTGCCTGCGAAACACAAGACCCCAACACTCCCCAAGAAACCACCCAAGAATACAGCTCGACCGCAACGCAAAGCGGCTCGCAATATAACAGCAGCTGGATAATCGGCATTTCCAAGACCGATGCTTGCAAGAACAAAGCAGTTGCGGATTGGATCGCACGCTGCTCCCAGCCCGAGCGAGATGACATTGGACATTACGTGCTGCATAACAAGGTAGAAAACAGCGACGGCACAACCACGCATCACCTGTTGCTTTACCGCTCTGCAACAGAAAAGGACGCAAAGGATTTTACGGTAGACTTTGCCATGAACGGCGAGATGCTGACCGTGACCCCCACCTACGCCTCCTCTGACACCTCGGTCTATGGCTATGACCTGATCTATTTGACGATGACCACGCAAGGCAACCCTGAAATTTCGGTTGAGATGCTGGTGGACGGTGACTATCCCGGTGCGATCCAAACTACCACCGCCTCTGCCATCACCCCCGACACCTTCGGAGCGCAAGCCAATGAGTAAGCAGGTCGCTTCCCCCGAAAAAAGCACGCATTGCCTTGCAAAGCACAGCTTTACCTTTGGCGTCTATCGCCTGCTTGGCAAGCTTTACGCGCGCGCGTATCTCGGCTACCGCTCCAAAAGCGTACCGAGCACAGACAAAGCACCACAGCTCATTCTTTGCAACAGCCAGACCCTGCAGGACGCGCTGCTTGTGCGCCTTGCATTCGATCATCCCGTATATTGCGTACAAACGCGCGCACAGCGTCGCGGACCGATCAGCATGCTGACCGATCTGCTCACCGCTCCCATTTGGCAAAAGCCCTGCCTTGGCACTTGGTCAACTGCTGCCGTGCAGAAAATTAAGCAAGTACTGGGCGAGGGAGGCAGCGTATGCCTGTTCCCCTGCGGTGATCCCGCATACAGCCATACGCCCAACCCCGTAAGCAAGCAGACAGTACCGCTCATTCGTGCGCTTGGCGTGCCCGTTGTGCTGTACACGCTGCACGGCGGCGTGGGTGCATTGCCCCGTTGGGGTGACGGCAGACGCAAAGGTCCCTTTATCGGTCGCCTTGAGCGCACGCTGACCCCCGAGGAATATGCAGGGATGAGTGATACCGAGCTGTACGCGCTGATCAATCGCACGCTTTCTGTCAATGACAAGCCCTTGGGGCTGACCTACGGTGGCAACCACCGCGCCGAGCGATTGGAAAGAGTGCTGTACGTTTGCCCGCGCTGCCGCGAGCATTCGGTGCTGTACTCCCAAGGCAATCACGTCAGCTGCCGCGGCTGCGGCATGACCGCCAATTATACGGAGGCGGGAAATCTGGTCTTTCTCAACTGCGAAACACCCATTTCCACGGTGGATGCGTGGATGGACTATCAGGTCTCCTGGCTGCAAAACCGCATTGACGGCTTTGCGGGCGAGATCTATACCGACGGCGGCGTGACCATTCACTCGCTTGACCGCACCCCTGCGGACGAGCCCTTGTTCGGCACGCTGATTATGACCCGCGAAAAGCTGCTTTTGCGCTTTGAGGACGGTGAGAGAGGCACGCGAACGGTTGGCTTTGCGCTGGATTCGGTTGCCGTGCTCAAGCCCTGCGGTAAAACCAAGCTTTCGCTTACCACGGCACAGGGCACTTGGGAAATTGCGGGAGCAGGCGGCTTTTGCGCCTACAAATACGCGCAGCTGTTCTCTGCTCTGCGCGGTCAATTCAAAAAATAAGCACCCCACGAAACTAAAAAACGCGAGGTATTGATTATGAAAAAGTCACTGTTTGTCACCATGACGGCTATGCTGCTTTTGCTTGCCATGCTGCTCGGTGCCTGCACAGGCAACGGCGGCACAGATACCGAAAGCACCGATGCCACCACGCAAGACACCACAGCGCAGGAAACGACCGAACAGACGACCGAGCAGGTAACCGAGCAGCCCTCAAGCGAGGAAAGCACCACCGAGCCGGAGCCTGAGCCGCTGCCTGCCAATGCAACGCTGGATTTTGACCTGATTGAGCAAAAGGAGCTGAACAAGTGCTTTGTCTCGCCCAACCAAACCGACATCACGGTTGAAAAGGACGAGGGCGGTGAAACTTACGTAACGCTGACCGTCAATCAGAACAACGCCAACGATCCTCATGCCACGTTCGATTGCACCAAATTCTACAGATACGCGGAAATGGATGCAACCAACATTGATGACTATCCCTTCGTCATGCTCAAGGTGCGCAGCATAGGCTGTTCCTCGGGCACGATGGAAATGTTCTACCAAGCCAAGGGCATGGGCGGCATTCAAGGTGATTCTTACGTGTCCGCCTCGTATGACCCTGCGGGAACAGATTGGCAGTACGTGCTGTTTGATCTTTCCGCAAAGGCAAACTGGAAGCAAAAGGTCAACCTTTTGCGCTTTGACTACATGATCAGCGCCACCTCGGCAGGCGAGGCTTTGCAGATTGCGGAAATCCGCTTTTTGCCCAATGCTGACGCCTACTATGAAAATCTCAACCTTGACATGAATGCCATTGGTATTCCGATCTCGGATCAGGCAAAAGAGGAGGCTGCACAGCTGCTTGGCTCTGTGACCATGCCCACCACCGCATTCAATTCCTACAAGCCGCTGACCGCTGCACACGAGGATGCTTCTCTTTCCATGTGGTTCAACCACATGTTCAGCCGCACCCCGCAGGACGACACCACCCATTCGGGCATGGATACCTATCAGATCCTGCTTGCAGGCAACGAGACCGAGGGCTGTCAGGTACTGCTTGCACCCACGCAGAGCGTTGAGGGCTTGCGCGTATACCTGACCGACTTTACAAACGCGGCGGGTGATACCTTGGCAAGTGAGCTGCGCTGGGGCTACTACTTCAAAAACATTGCAGGCAAGGATATGTACGAGCCGCTGCCCAAGGTCACCTACGAGAAGGATCAGGAAATGATCGACCGCCAAAACGGCGCCAACTCAACCGGTGACATTCTTCCCAACTTCCAAACCTATGACGGCTTTGATATTGAAGCCGGTAAGAGCCAGATGTTCGTCATCAAGGCAAGCGCACCCTACGGTGCAGCTCCCGGTGAATACACCGCAACCTTTACCGTGACCGATGCACAGGGCAACGAGATCAAGAAGGCAACCGTATTTGCATACGTTTGGGATTTCTCCCTGCCCTTGACTCCCTCCTGCAAGACGCTGATGGATCTGGATTCCTACAGCATCTATTATACCTACAGAGACTTCCCCGGTGAAGTCACAGACTACCAAGGAAGAACCCTGATCCAAAACTATTACGAATTCGCTCTTGACTACCGCATCAATCCCTATTCCCTGCCCATCAAGAATGAGGACGGCAGATTTGACTCCGAGATCCTGATGCAATACTTGGACGATCCGCGCGTACAGTGCTTCCAGACCCTGGGTTGGAAAGCGGATCTCAATGCCACCAACGTATCCAACGCCTACGCTGTGCTCTCGCAAAAGCCCGAATGGCTTGCCAAGGCGTACTTCTATCCGGTTGACGAGCCTATGAACCTCAACGATCTTGACAGAATCAAGAACGCTGCAAATCTGCTCAAGGAGCATTTCCCCGGTTATAAACTGATCACCCCCATGCACCTCAACAACATGGTCACAGGCGGTGACTTCTTCTCCTACCTTGCAGATGCTGTGACCGCATGGTGTCCGCACAATTTCTTCTTTACCACCTATGCAGAGTGGAAGCAAAATCCCGACCTTTACTACCGCATGCCCGTGATCGCAGAATCCTCGTTCGGCACGCTCCGTGACCGCATGAAGGCAGAGGCAGAGGGTGGTGACGAGGTTTGGTGGTACATCACCCGTATCCCGAACAAGCCCGAGATCACCTTTGATATCAACAGCGAGGCTGTCAACTGCCGCACACTGTTCTGGCAGCAAAAGCTTTACGACGTGGACGGTTTCCTGTACTATTCCATGAACGACTGGACCGGCTCTCCCGAGATCATTCAGGACACCGGTAACGTATGGCTGCAGGGTATGAACCCCGTTTACGAAAAGCGTGACTCGGACGGCATTGACATTTACGGAAACGGCATTCTGATCTACAGCGGCATTTACTTTGCTGACCGCGATCCCATCCCGGCTCTGCGCCTGGAGTGCGTACGCGACGGTCTTGAGGACTACGATTACCTGACCTTACTGCAGGAGATCTACGGAGAGGACACCGTGGACGGCATGATCTCTCAGTGGACCACAAGCATGTACGAATACAGCACCGATCAAGAGCAGTTCTACGCGCTTCGCGCAAAGCTGGCTCTGCTGATCGAACAAAATCAAGACTAAACAATAAAATAAGGGCTGCCTTGCGGCAGCCCTTTTGTTATGTCATATTCACGCGCATTATTCTGCGATAGATTCGGTCTCGAACTGTTGGAAGAACGCTTCGATTTTTGCCTGTGCCTCGTCAGATATAACCCTTCCCTCGCTGCGGTATACCGAAAACAGCCCCGCAAATACTGCAGAGAAAAGGCATATTAAAACAATGACATAGCTGATCAATTTGATCTTCATGACGATTCGCCTCCAACAAAAATAGTCTTAATACTCTCTTTTCTTGACCGCTGCCCGAACAACAGCAAATGCCTCGCGCTCGCCTTTCTCGGCAAGCGTTCGCAGCCAGCTCTCCAAAAGTGCCGCGGTCTCGGGATGCATACGCGAGCGTGCCTGCCCGCGCATAAAGTACGCAAGCGCACTTTCATCGGTATATTTTTCCTTTTGATAGGTCTTGCAAGCAGCCATTCTGTCGCAAAACATCTCGGCTACGTAGCGCACAGGCATTTTGACAGCAGAGTACGCCCGTGCGGCGGGTACGTAATCAAACCAATACTCATAATGATGCTTGTTACGCCCCTGATGATGCAGCCACATGGCAGAATAGCCCTCACTCTCGCGCTGCGCCTCGCCCGGGCTGCGCGTGCCTTGGTAGTACTTTGCCCCCGGTATAAACTCAGCAGGCGAATACTTGGAAAGGTCATGCCCAAGTCCCTGTAAGCCGATGCCGACGCGAAAGCAATGCGCGATCACCTGATGGCGGTGGTGCGTGATGGTGATAAAATGCTTAACGGGATGTGCCATATCAGCGCAAGAATCCGTTGATGATCTGTTCCTCTGCCTCTTTTTCGGTAAGTCCCAGCGTCATCAGCTTGATCAGCTGCTCGCCTGCGATCTTACCAATGGCAGCCTCGTGGATCAGCGAAGCCTGCACGTGATTTGCCGCTACCTTCGGAATAGCATCCACGCGTGCGCTGTCCATGATAATGGCATCGCACTCGGTATGACCCGAGCAGCAGTTATTGCCGTTGATGCAGGAAAGGAAGGTCTGACGAGACTCATCCTTGGCAACCGAACGGGATACGACGTGTGCGCCGCAATTCTCACCGTCCAGATCGACCGTAAAGTCGGTCACAGCCACCTGCTTGCCGTGCGTCATGATCTTCTCACCGATCACCAGCGTTGCGTGATCGCCAAGCTTTGCACGCGTAACGCGGACAGTAGAATCCACGCCACCCAGCTGTGCGGACTCGATCTCCATGTAGCCGCCCTCGGCAATATCGATCTCGGTGGTGGGGTTAAGCACCTTTTCGCCCGTTCCCTCGCCCTGTCCGTAGTGCTTTTCCACGTACTTGAGCTTTGCGTTCTTGCCTACGTGGAAGCTGTGGATACCGTCATGTGCAGTTTCCTCGTCGCCTGCGTTGTGAATGCCGCAGCCCGCAACGATCAGCACGTCAGCGTCCTCGCCAATGTAAAAGTCATTGTAAACCAAATCCTTCAAACCGGTCTTGGTCAGCAGCACGGGAATATCCACGCGCTCATTCTTGGTACCGGGCTTGATGATGATATCGATACCGGGCTTATCCGTCTTGGTCACGATATCAATATTTGCGGTGGTGTGTCTTGCCGCGCCCTCACCGTTTGCGCGGATATTGAACGCACCCTCGGGTACGATCTCCAGATCCATGATCTGATCAAGCAAGCTTTTCTGAATGCTGTCAAGTGCCATTACGCTTCACCTCCTACGATTACTCTGCAGGGCTTTTGCGTACCGAACAGTCCGGGCAAAATCTCGTCCTTGGTGCCCTGTGCGCTCACAGTACCCTCGGAAAGCACAATGATGGTATCCGCAATATCCAGAATACGCTCCTGGTGGGTAATGATCAGAATGCTGCCCTTGTTCTTTTCGTACATACGCTCAAAAACGGTGATCAGCGAGCCAAAGCTCCACAGGTCAATACCTGCCTCAGGCTCATCAAACACAGCAAAGGGGGTGTTTCTTGCGTTGATCATAGCGATCTCTATTCTCTTGAGCTCACCGCCCGACAACGAGCCGTTGACCTCACGGTTCACGTATTCCTTTGCGCAAAGTCCTACCTCGGAAAGGTACGCGCATGCCTGCGCAACCGAGATATCCTTGCCTGCTGCGATCGAGATCAGATCCTTGACCGTGATGCCCTTGAAGCGGACAGGCTGCTGGAACGCATAGCTGATGCCCAGCTTTGCGCGCTCGGTGATACCGAGATTTGTAATGTCCTCACCCTGGAACAGAATTTTGCCCGAGGTGGGGGTAATGATGCCGGCAATCACCTTGGCAAGGGTGGATTTACCCGAGCCGTTGGGGCCGGTGATGGCGACGAATCTGTCATCAATGGTCAGATTGACGTCGCGCAGTATATCGGTTGTCTTACCGGTGACCTCATCGGTTACCGAGTAAGAGATGTGTTGCAGTTCTAACATATCAGGTCTCCTATGCCGCCAAAGCGGCGCATTACAATTTAGTTATTGCCGTACTTAAACGTGCGGCGGACTTCAGGCACAGAGGGCAAGCCTTCAGCGGCAGCCATGCGCTCTCTGACCATTTCGGAAAGCTCGTGCGATCTTGTTGCCTTGACCGTTTCAGCGTCAATAACATCTACAAAATCCACGTAAACGCGTGTTTTTCTCCAAGGGGAACGGTGCTTGACCTTGTCGGTATCGGTCACGCGCACGATCACGATGGGCACGCCTGCCTTTTTTGCCATGAGGAACACGCCCTCACGGAAAGGCAGCAAGCCTTCAATCTGTCGGTTTCTGGTTCCCTCGGGGAACACGCCGTAAGAAATGGGCAGGGTCTTCATGCGCTCGGCAACCTCGCGAATGGTGGTCAGCGCTTCACGCGCTTCCTCGCGGTTGATGGGCAAAAAGCCACCCTTGTGCAAGTATTTGCCTGCAATGGGATAATTAAAATTCTCGGGCTTGGATACGAACGCCACGCTTCTGCCGCGCAAAACGGTCAGCATGGACATAAAATCGTGATCGGAAAGGTGGTTGGAAACCAGCAGGAAATTCCCCTTGGCAGGCACCTTTTCCTTGCCGCGAACGCGGATCTCCACGCGCGCAAGGCGCAGATACAGCGCAATGGTTTCAACCAACAGCGCAAGGTAAAAGCGGTTAGGGCTTGTCTGCGGCTTGGACTTGTCCACAAACAGGGACAGCGAAATAAAACCAAGCACGTACAATGCAAAAAATCCTACCGAATAGCCGATCCACATAACAATCGGAATCCAGATATCAAAGATCGAGGTAACCAACGTTGCGTTGAGGAACACGGTCAGCACAGAACAAAGCGCACCCAGCGTCAAAAACAATTCAAGAAGCATTTTTCAAAAATCCTCCGTAAAATTTTGGTTTACTTGGCAAGCTCCATCAGCTCTGCCGTAATCTCGCGGAAGCGATCCGCCTCGCTCTGCAGATGTGCAGAGCTTCGCTGTCCGCTCTCAGCCTGCGAGAGCGGCTGAGGCTCACCCACTACCACGCGCAGTCTTTTGCCAAACAGGAAATGATAATTGCCGTCGATCGCGATCGGCACGACCTCGCTGTTCGCCATGGTGGCAAGCAGCGCAAAGCCGGGACGGAACTTATCCATCTCGCCGGTCTTGGAGGTGTGACCCTCGGGGAAAATGATCATACTGTTCCCCTCTTTCATCACGCGCATGCTTTCCTTGATCCAGCCTGTATCCAATCCAAAGCGATTGACAGGAATGGCGCGGTTGTTAGAGAGCACTTGGCCGACGATCCAGCTTTTTTCCATCTGGTCCTTCGCGGAGAGTATGTGTATACGGTATTTCCAAAGCAGTGTTGCGATCACGATGCCGTCCTTATGCGAAAGGTGGTTGCAGGTAAACACCACCGGCTTATCAAAGCCTTTCTTTTTCCGCTCGGGGTTGGCATAGATCACCTTGGGTCGAAACCCGATATATACAAGCAAAACGCAAAGTCCTCTGAAAATCAGCCCGGCAATCTTGCCAAGCAATTTCTCCAAACGCTTCATAACGCCCATCCTTTATCTCATTGCATTAAAATACATTATAGTATTATATCATAAAAGAACCATAATTGCAATAGTTTTCATTTAATTTCGGCAATTTGAAAAGCAAAATTCTTCGTAGAAAGGCTGCAAGAGCAAGTATGAGACCGCTGGGCAATTCCCTGTGGTCTTTTTTTCACGCAAACGTAGGGGCGATGCACGAATCGCCCGCAAACAACCGTTGGGGTTTTATGTGTGGAAACCGTTTCCGTTCTTTTTGAGCAAGGAGCTGCAAAAAGAACCAAAAACAGCGTAAAGAGTGTTTCGCGCTTTGCGAAGCGCGACTTGGGACGCTGTCCCAAGACCCTGCGCCCTTTTTGAAAAAAGGGCGATCAAAAACTTTCATCAATCAAGTCCAAGCCGCGCGCCTCTCGCAAAAATTGCCCAAAAGCACTTGCAATTATACGAAAAACGTGATATAATGTGATATTAGTAACAAAAAATGAAATCTTCCCAAGGAGGGATTTTCCATGTCTTCTTACAAGATCGATACAAAATGCGTACAGTCGGGCTATGAGCCTGCAAACGGCGAGCCTCGCGTGCTGCCTATCGTACAAAGCACCACCTATAAATACTCCGACGTTGACCACGTTGGTGACCTGTTCGACCTCAAGGCTGACGGTCACATGTACTCCCGTATCTCCAACCCCACTTTAGCTTGCGTGGAGGCAAAGATCGCGGATATGGAGGGCGGCGTTGGTGCTATGCTTGTGTCCTCGGGTCAGTCCGCAAGCCTGCTTTCCATTCTCAATATCACCAAGGCAGGTCAGAACTTTATCTCCATGTCCTCCATCTACGGCGGTACCATCAATCTGTTTGCCGTCACGCTGCAGCGCATGGGCATTGAGGTGCGCTTTGCAACGCCCGATATGACCGATCAAGAGATTGAGGCAATGATCGATGAAAACACCCGACTCTTCTTTGGCGAGACCGTGGCAAACCCTGCCCTGATCGTTTTTGACATTGAAAGATACGCAAACCTTGCCCACAAGCACGGCATTCCGCTGATCGTGGACAACACCTTTGCCACCCCCATTTTGTGCCGTCCCTTTGAGCACGGCGCGGATATCGTTGTGCACTCCACCACCAAGTACATGGACGGTCATGCAACCGTTGTGGGCGGTGTGATCGTTGACAGCGGTAAGTTTGACTGGGAAGGTTCGGACAAGTTCCCCGAAATGAACGAGCCGGACGAATCCTATCACGGCGTCATCTACACCAAGCAGTTTGGCAACGCGAATGCCTACATTACCAAGGTGCGCGTGCAGCTGCTGCGTGACCTTGGCTGCACCATGGCAGCGCTCCCCGCGTTCATTCTCAATCTGGGTCTTGAAACGCTGGCAGTACGTATGGAAAAGCACTGCTCCAACGCGCTCAAGGTTGCCACCTACCTGCAGAATCACCCCAAGATCGATTGGGTATCCTACCCCTCCCTGCCCGGAGATGCGCAGTATGAAATGGCACAGAAATACCTGCCCGACGGCTGCTGCGGCGTCATTTCCTTTGGCGTCAAGGGCGGTCGCGAGGCATCCGTCAGACTCATGGATAGCCTGAAACTGGCTGCTATCGTAGTCCACGTGGCAGACGCGCGCACCAGCGCCCTGCACCCCGCAAGTGCAACGCACAGACAGCTGACAGACGAGCAGCTGATTGCCGCAGGCGTACGTCCCGAGCTGGTACGCTTCTCTGTCGGCATTGAAAATCCCGCTGATATTATCGCAGACCTGGAGCAGGCGCTCGAGCAGGTCTAATCTATACCAATTACTAATCTACGTATAAGGAGCATCGCAAATGCCCATTAAGATTCCCAACAGACTTCCTGCCACCACCACGCTGCTGGAGGAAAACATCTTTGTCATGACCGAAACGCGCGCTATCACGCAGGACATTCGTCCTCTGCGCGTGCTCATGCTCAATCTCATGCCGCAAAAGATCGTGACCGAGACGCAGATTGCAAGACTGATCGGCAACACGCCCTTGCAGGTAGAGCTGGAGCTTTTGCAAACCGCCACGCACAAGGCAACCCACACCTCGGGCGATCACATGCTGGCGTTTTATAAGACGTTTGCCGAGGTCAAGGACAAGCGCTATGACGGCATGATCATCACGGGCGCACCCGTGGAGCAAATGCCCTTTGAAGAGGTGGACTACTGGCCCGAGCTTTGCGAGATCATGGAATGGAGCAAGACGCACGTCACCAGCACCTTCCATATTTGCTGGGGCGCGCAGGCAGGTCTTTACTACCATTACGGCGTACCCAAATATCCTCTTGACAAAAAGCTTTTCGGTGTTTACGAGCACTCGCTTGACTACAAGCGTTCGATTCTGTTCCGCGGCTTTGATGACACCTTTAAGGTACCCCATTCGCGCCACACCACCTGCCACCGCGAGGACATTGAAAAGGTGCCCGAGATCCGCATTCTGGCAAGCTCTCCCGAGGCGGGCGTGTTTGCCTGCATGACCGAGAGAGGCAGACAGGTCTTTATCACGGGTCACTCGGAATATGACGCGGACACGCTCAAGAAGGAATACCTGCGCGACAAGAACGCAGGGCTCCCCATTGATCTGCCCAAGAATTATTTCCCCGAGGATGACGATAGCCGCGATCCCGTGGTTTCCTGGCGCTCCTGCGCGAACCTGCTTTACTCCAACTGGCTCAATTATTTCGTTTATCAGACCACACCTTACAACATTGAGGAGATTCAATAAAAGCAGAAACGATACACGGATTGAAGGAATCCGTTACCCGGATGACTGATCAAGCAGGATGCGCGCTGCAAAGGCGTCCCCGTAGGGGAAGAGGACCCGCAGCGAGTGGAGCGCGGCGGAATGAGCGACCACGGGAAAAGGGGCCGTGGATTGAATTTGGGACAGTATTATTCAGAATAAACAGTAAAAGGAGGTGCTTTCAAGCACCTCCTAATATACTTTTTACGGTTTGATCTATATAATCGCACACCCTGCAAAACTCCTTATCAATACACCGATTCGGAATTCTGATCACCAGAAGCCCGTATGCTTCTAATTTTTCGGTTCTCAATTCGTCCTTTTGCATACCTTGTTCCGTTTCGTGTTGGCTACCGTCCACCTCGATAATCTATTTTGCTCGGCAACAATAGAAATCTGCGATAAAGTTGTCGATCATGGCCTGTCTGCGAAATTTCACGGGATAATTACTAAGAAAATCATACCACAAGTGGTTTTCTTGTCTCGTGGCATGAGCATGATTGCGCATATGTTGGGCAGATGGTTTGTTTTTCTTGTTATATGGCAATGACATGGTAGACTCCTTGAATGGTTTTTCAGTATGACACGAGTTATCGAATCTTTTTAAAGGTCGGCAAACGTGATACTGTCCCAACATCATCACACGGCCCCTTTTCCCGCGGTCGCTCATTCCGCCGTGCTCCACTCGCTGCGGGTCCTCTTCCCCTACGGGGACGCCTTTGCAGCGCGCGTCCGCTTCGGTTGCTCATCCTTCGAAATGCAGCATACGGAGCTTGAAAAAACAAATGCAAGTCACTCCGTCTTGCTGACCTTCAGCGTCATCTTGCAACGCTCGGCTTGCGCGCCGCGGATTTCGATCAGGTAATCAAGCACGATCACGCCTTCGCTCTCCAGGCGATTATCCACGCAAAGCGCCAGCACACCGATCTGAAAAGGCATATACGGCGTTTCGTAGGTGCAAAGATGGCGCACACCGCGCTCAAACACCAATGCGGTACTGACCGCGCCCGTGCGGATCATGCTGACCGTTTGTGGCTCGTTTTTTGCATAGGACACCATCGTGCGGGAGCCTTCCATGCCGCTCAGCTCGCCCTCATCATATACGATCTCAACTCGACCGCCACGCACGCGGACAAGTCCCTCGGTAATCATTTCCAAGGTTTCGCCATCCTGCTCGCCCTCGATTTCCTCGGGCACCATGATGCTGATATCCTCACTCAGCTCTGCAATCTGCTTTTCATACACTGCGTCAAACAAATTTGCCTTGACCGCGCTGCGCTCGGACACGATACTGACACTCACGTACTCTTTCATATTTCAAAACACCTCGATTTTTTGCTCATTGCTACTATTATAGTACATTCCGCTCTCTCTGTCAAGCACAAATACGCGAGATCAATATTGTGTAGGTTTCACAAAACTGGAGTGACACCGCTTTTTTGGCTTGACATTTGTTATGTAAAGCGGTATAATAAAATGAATGTATATCCCCATTAAAATTTTTTACGGAGGTTATAATGAAAAAGATTTTAACATTGCTTCTTGCATTGCTGATGCTTGGCGCTCTGCTTGCCGGCTGTGCAGAGAGTAGCGACACGCAGACCGAGAACACCACCGCTGCGGACGAAGAGACCAACGTTCTGGATTTCTTGGATGTTCCCGAAAAGAAATATGACGGCAAGGAATTCATGTTCCTGACCAGAGATGCTTCCGAGTGGACCACGGTTGACATTTTTGCAGCAGAGCTGACGTCCGACCCCATCAATGACGCAGTTTACCGCAGAAATGACGCCATTCAGACCAAATACGACCTTGTCATCCTTGAGACACAAGTACAGGATCCGCTCGCTGCTGTGGAAAAGGACGTTAAGGGTGGCGCGAGCGAGTATGATGCAATCGTGCAAAAGCTGGGCTCTTGCGCAACCATTGCTACCAAGGGCTATTTGCAGAACCTGATGGAAGTACCCCATATGAACTTTGACCAGTCTTGGTGGGACCAGAAGGCACTGGAAGGTCTTTCGATCGGTAACAAGGTTTATTTTGCAACCGGTGACCTGTTGACCAGTGACAACGACGGTACGTTTATCGTTATGTTCAACAAGAGCATTGCAGAGGACAACGGACTTGAGGATATTTACGAGCTTGTCAACAACAAGCAGTGGACCTTCCAGAAGATGTACGATATGTCCAAGGTTGCGGTCAAGGACCTCAACGGTAATGGCAAGATGGAGCACGACCAGGACATTTTGGGTACTGCTACCACCGGTAACTCCGGCTTCTGTATGATGTATGCTGCCGGTGTTGTGATCACCGCAAAGAACGAAAATGACGTTCCCGAATACGTATTGGATATTGAGCGTGCAGTTGAGACCATTCCGCTTTCCTACTCTATCATCGGTGACAAGAACATGGCTCTGAGCATGAACTCTGCAGGCGGCAGCACCGACGTTGTGGAAAACGGTAAGACCTGCTTTGGTAACGGACATGCGCTGTTCTTCCAGGAGTGCATGCAGTGCGTAATCCGTCTGCGTAGCTATGACGTAGAGTTCGGCGTTGTTCCCTTCCCGATGTACAACGAGGAGCAGGGCGAATATTATTCGCACATGAACGAGGTAGGCGGTATGGTATCCGTTCCCACCAGCATTGTTGGCCAAGATCTGGAGGACATCGGTGCTCTGATCGAGACCATGGCTGCTTACTCGGTTGACACCCTGACCCCTGCTTACTATGACATTTCCCTGATCTCCAAGTCCACCAGAGACGAGGAGTCCAGACCTATGATCGATCTGATTCTCGCAAACCGTATTTACGACATTGGTTACGTATTTGACGCATCCTGGGGCGGCTACGTCGGCCAGATCGCAAACAAGTACATGGACGGCAAGACCAACGTTGCATCCACCAAGCCCAACAGCTTCAAGAAGCAGATGGGCAAGACGCTTGCAAAGTTTGATATTGATACCTAATAAAATCAAAAATATGGGAGCTGCTTTTATGGCAGCTCCCTTTTTGTTAATTCAAAATATCGTGATTGTCCGCATCCGAGAACATTCTGACCACGGCGTCTTTGAGTGCGTCATGCTGCTCTGCAAGTCCCTTGGCAATCACCTCGTCGGCTGCCTCAAATGCGCTTGTCAGCAAATCACCGTCCGAGCATTGCGATGCAAGCCTGAACTCCACACCGCCGCTTTGCCTGATCGCGCCTCCCGAGTTTTTGGCAAAGAAGTCGCCCGGTCCGCGTTGTGCCAGATCCTGCTCGGCAATGGCAAAGCCATCGTAAGTGGTTTTCATGGTATTGAGTCTGCGTTTTGCAGTCTCGCCGATCTCATGGTCACTCATAGCACCGGCAACCAGCACGCAATATGACTTGCGCTGTCCGCGTCCTACGCGTCCGCGCAGCTGATGCAGCTGGGAAAGTCCAAACCGCTCGGCATTCTCTACGATCATCAACGTAGCACGCGGCACGTTGACACCAACCTCGATGACCGTGGTTGACACCAGCACGTCGATCTCGCCTGCCGCAAAGCGATTCATCACCTCATCCTTTTCACGGGGCTTAAGCTTTCCGTGCACAAACGCTACCGAATATCCCTGCAAGCGCTCTGAGAGCTGCTCGGCATACTGCACCGCAGCCAAAAGCGGCGGCTTGCTTTCGCGCTCCATGCCAATCTCCTCAAGCAGCAGATCCTCTTCGCTCTCCTGCTCCTCGACCGCGGGGCAAACCACATACACCTGTCCGCCTTGGTCCACGTTTTTGCGAATAAAGGCGTCCAATCTCTCGCGATAGCCTTGATTGACCGCAAAGGTATCCACCCTTTGTCTGCCGGGCGGCATGGTATCAATACGCGAAACGGCAAGATCACCGTACATCACCAACGCAAGCGAACGCGGAATTGGCGTTGCGCTCATGCAAAGCAGGTGCGCGTGTGCGTTTTTATCCGAAAGCTTGGCGCGCTGTGCAACGCCAAAGCGGTGCTGCTCATCGGTAATGACAAGTCCCGGAGCGGCAAACTCCACGCCCTCGGAAAGCAGCGCTTGCGTGCCAATGACCACCTGCACGCGCTTTTCCTCATCCGCCTGGGCAAGAGAGGCATGCACCTTTTTCTTTTGCGCGGGCGTCATTGCTCCCACTAAAAGTGCGCAGCGTATGCCCATTTTTTCAAACAGCGGTGCAAGATCGGCGTAATGCTGTCTTGCAAGTATTTCGGTAGGCACCATGATCGCTGCCTGTCTGCCGCTTTGCACGGCAATGACGGCTGCAGCCGCAGCACAAACCGTTTTACCGCAGCCCACGTCACCCACCACCATGCGCGTCATGGCGTACGGCTTTGCCATATCCTCTTTGATCTCTGCCACCGTGCGCTTTTGCGCGTCTGTCAGCTCGTAAGGCAGCAGCGAAAGAAAGGCGGTCAGATCATTCTTGGTGCACGCGGGTGCACTGATCAATTCCTTGGTATGCTTTGCGCTGCGCAAGCCCACACCAAACAGGAAAAGCTCCTCGAACATCAGCCTGCGCTTGGCAATCTCCACGCTTGCAAGATCGGTGGGGGTATGCATGGCACGCAAGGCAAAAATCAGCGTGCACAGCCCTTGGCGAATACGGATCTGCTCGGGAATGGGATCCTCCAATCCTTTTGCGGCAAGAGAGAGCGCCATTTCCATGTGCTGCCCGATCTGCTTGGAGGAAAGCCCCTCGGTCAGAGGGTAAACGGGATGCAAGGGAGGCAGCGGCTTTCCCTCTACCACCGGCTCTGCCACGGGCGAGGACATATGATAACGCTTGCCGTCAAATTCCACCTTGCCATAAAAGCGGAATTGGCTGCCCACCGGGAACATGCTTTGCACGTAATCCTGATTGATATACACAATCTCGCAATCTCCGCTATCGTCAAAGGCGCGGAACTTGATCAGCGTCATGCCCCTGCGGATCATAGCGCGACGCGGTTGCGTGGCGACTGTCATGACCACCGCCATTTTGCTCTGTCCGTCGCTCTCGCAAAGTCTTTTGATATTGCCGCGATTTTCATACGCACGCGGAAAATGATATAAAAGGTCTCCCACCGTAAGCACGCCAAGCCTTGCGTATGCTGCTTGCTTGGCAGGGCCTATACCGCGCAGCGCCGTGATCGGCATATCTCTGACGTCCTGCATATCGTTCCCCCTTCCTTTGAATCGTTATCTATATTATAACAGATAAAACACGTACAGTCAAAAAAAAGTTGGTTTCACCGTGTTCGGGGCGTCGAGGCGTCCCATCTAGAAAAAACCGGAAATCGCCCTGGCGGTTTACGGTAAAGTTTTATATATCGTCGCAAAGTCTGTAGCCTGCGCTCTTGACCTTGCAGATCAGGCGTCTGCCGCCGATCGTCTGCGCCTTTTTATTGATGGCACACACGTGCACCGATACAGTTGCTGCGTTGCCAACGCCAAGCGTCATCACGTCACAGCTTCTGTTCTCTGTCAAAGCGCGCACAATACGCAGCTCTGTAGGAGTCAGGTGCATGGGATATCCGAGATACGAATAATCCTTTTCCAAGGGTTGCAGCGCTTGCATCAATCCTTCTTCTTACCAAGCATGATCGCGCCCAGACAAATCATAGCCATCAGCACTGCGCTACTCGCAATTGCCTTACAGCCTGCCACCTGCTCGGGTTCGGTGGTGATCTCCTCTTCGGATTCGGGTTCGGTTTCAGCATCGGTATCGGGAGTGCTTTCGGGCTCGGTTTCGGACTCAGCCTCGGTATTATCGGGGGTGTAGTTCTCCTCGCCTGCTGCCTTTTCTGCCAGCGTAATAACGCTTTCGGGCAGAATGTCGGTGCTCACGCCGGGAATGTAGTTCTGATATACGTAGTTGAGTCTGCCAAGAGGTGCCATATCACCGTCGATATACAGATCAGACATGGAATCCAGCAGCGTGTCACTGTCAGCCCACTTGAACTGCATGCAAACCTGATTGTAATAGGTCACGCCAATCAGCTCCATGGGAACTGCGATCATCATTTGGTTGCCCTTTACGCGGTAAGAAACAGTGCCGCAATCGGTAAAGCCGTATGCGCCGTCCTTGCCCGAATACTTGGCAACGGTGGTGGTGAAGTCCTCGCTTGCATTGTAGTTGACGATGTAATCGTAGCCGTACCAGCCGGTCTCGGTGCTACCGTCCACGTCAAGGAACAGCTGCATCCAGGAGGTGCCTGCAACGGGCTTGGAAATATCGCTTGCGGTCTGCACGTAGAAGTACATGTAGGTGGTATCCTGGGTTACCTTTGCGGAAACGATGTCGTTTCTGCCGGTGGTGTTGGTCATGGTCTGATGACCGAATGCCTTGCCGTTACGGTCAACGGTATCACCCTCTACGTCATAGTAGGTTACAGCAACGTTATCCCACTGTGCAAAGTCACCGGTGACGTTGATAGGCGTACGGCCGTCCTGCACGATAATGGGAGCTGCGCCCTTGAGTGCCTGGATGTTGTAAATCATCTGCATGTAGTAGTTATCGAAGTAGTAGTCTGCAATGGTCATTTCCACGTCGCGGGAGAACTCCAGCGAGGAGGTGTCAACAAACACAATCGAGCCATCATTGGAGGGCTGACGCTGTGCTACCCATTCGTTCCAGCCCGTGACAAGCACGTACTTGACGTCCTTGCTCAGTGCTCTGTCAAACTGATACTGGAAGTTAATACCCAGCTTGTAGGAATCGGGAGTCAGCAGGTCGTAGCTGCCGTTGTAGGATCTGCCGCGGTTGGAGCGGTCACCGTAGAAAGCGGAGTCACTAAAGCGAACCGTGCCTGCATGCTGCGCCATGGATACGCTGATCGCCTCGCCCTTGCCGTTGTGCTTGAACACGCGCTGCGGCCACTGGAAGTCCATCCAAGGCCAGGAGTTGGACTTGGTAGCCTCATTGGGCCACTGGGGCAGACGGATGCTGAAGAAATCATCAATGTTGTCGCTTTCCTCTGCAATGATCAAAGGCTTACCGTCTACGTACAGCCAAGTATCGGAATACTCATTCTTGGAGTAGATCTTATTGTACAGTCTCTTAACCACGTCTTTGCTGCTGGAGTGCGTGTAGAATACGATCTGCGGTGCATCATAGCCCTGCTGGTTCATTTCGTGGCAAACCTGCATGAGCTTGATAGCGTTATCATAATACTCGTAGCCGTTGGTGACGTCGATATACAGGAAGTCAACGTTTGCATTGGAGAGCAGCTCCATATGCTTACGCATAACCCACTGGTCGCTGGAATAGTAGTAGCCGTACAAAGGCTCTGCAAAGTAGTGCATCTGACCCACGGGGCCCCATGCGTTACAGGTCTTGGTATTAAACGCCTTATCGCCGTACTTTTCCACGATATGCGTCATATCCCATACACCGCTATCCTGGTGCTCACCCATCCACAGGAAGTAGAAGATACCAACGTAGTGCTCGCCATTCTGACCGTACACGCCAACCGTCTTGGGATCGGAAACGATCTGCTTGTTATTGGTGGTGGTGTACTGCGAATACTGGGTGTAAAGGCTTCTGCCAAGGTCATCGGTGCCTGCATAGCCACCGAATACGTAGTTGACGTTATTGGGCACGGTGTAGCTGACAGTTTCACCGTTGAGCAGATAGGAGATGGTAACCTCCTTGCCATCAGCGGATACCGCATACTGTACGCTGCTTGCCTGTGTGTCTACCGAGAAAACAGGGTTTTCGGAGGGAGTGGGGTCTGCCCATTCCACCTGCTTATTTGCCTCTTCCTCCTCTTGGCGCTTGGATTCTTCCTCAGCCTTGAGCTGCTCCTCGTAAGCAAGGAACTTCTTGTACTCCTCCATATTGAAGGCGTTTGCATCCTCTTCGGTTGCAAAGAAAGCAATGTAAGCAATATCAATGGTGGTCTTGCCATTTTCAAACGCGCCGTTTGCCATGGGGTCAAGGCGCAGGATGTTCAGGTTTGCATTGGAATCGCCCCAAGCGTTGCAATGCACAACAATGGTTTCCCACGCACCGGTTGCATTCCATTCCCAGCTCATGTGCGAGCCGCCATGGCCCATTTCCACGCCATCGTTTCTCTGCACGAAAAACTCGCCCTGCGCGGCAAGATCGGTGCGATAAGAGATTACCGCATACTTAGCCTGTACGCCCTTGATGCCGGGCTTGCCAAGCCAAACGTAGGGGTCGCCACCGTCAATACGGAAGGTATAGTAGCCCTCGTTTTCAATGTGCACGGTATCGTGGCCGTTCTGAAAATCACTTGCAGCGTCAGAGGAGCTGAAGTCATACAAAAGATTGGGCTTAGAGGTGTTAAAGGTAGGAGCGCCGGATGCCGCATCCGACAGCCAATCAAAGCTGAGCTTGTTGCCCGTGGTGGCGGTAGAATCAGCGTTTGCCAGATTGGTCAGAGAGGTGATCACGCTCTCGCCACCCGCACTTGCGCGTCCCATTGCCGCAACGCCTGCCACACAGGCAATACACAGCAACAGTGCCGCTACCAAAAGTACTCTTTTTTTCATGTTTCGTTCCTTTCCGAGATATGAAATTCCGATGCCGTGGACACCGATATCTTACTTTATATTATAACAAAACAAACGCCGAAATGCAATAGCACCTCGGCGTTTTTGGATACTTGTACAAATTCGCACTTATTTTTTTGGAACATATAACGCACGCATGGCGTTAAGCACTGCCAGGATCATGACGCCCACGTCTGCAAAAATGGCAACAATGGGAGGCAGCGTGCCCACAAAGGGCAAGAGGCTGAGAAGTAACACCACAGCCTTGACGCCAATGGCAAACACAATGTTCTGTCGCACGATGCGCAGCGTTCTGCGTGCAATATCAATGGCGGTTGCCACCTTGGCAGGGTTATCGTCCATGAGCACCACGTCGGCTGCCTCGATTGCGGCATCCGAGCCAAGCGCACCCATGGCAATGCCCACGTCACCTCTTGCGAGCACGGGCGCATCATTGATGCCGTCACCCACGTACACGACCTTGCCCTTGGCAGACTTCTCTGCAAGCAGCTGCTCCAGCTTTTCCACCTTGCCGTCGGGCAGCAGCTCGCTGTACACCTCGTCAATACCTAATGCCGTACCGATCGCCTTGCCAGTGGCAGAGGCGTCACCAGTCAGCATGACCGTCTTTTTAATGCCCAGCTTACGCAGACGCGCAATGCCACGCGCTGCATCGGGCTTGATCTCGTCGGATACGATGATGTGCCCCTCGTATTCGCCGTCCACCGCCACGTGCACCACCGTGCCCACCGCGTCACACTCGTGCCACTGTGCACCAATGCTGCGCATGAACTTGCGGTTGCCTACGCAGACCTGCTTGCCGTCGATCATTGCCTTGATGCCATGCCCTGCGATCTCGCGCACCTCACCAACGCGGCTGTTGTCCACCTCTTTGGCGTACGCTTGCTTGAGCGAGCGCGAAATGGGGTGATCCGAATAGCTCTCGGCAGTGGCTGCCAAGTCAAGCAGCGCGTGCTCGTCAATCGTTTCGGGATGAATGGCAGTGACCTTGAAGTTACCCTTGGTCAGCGTGCCTGTCTTGTCATATACAACGGTTTCTGCCTTGGCAAGCGTTTCAAGATAGCTTGAGCCCTTGATCAGAATACCGTGGCGCGACGCACCGCCAATGCCACCGAAAAACGACATGGGCACAGAAATGACCAGCGCACAAGGACAGGAAATGATTAAGAAATTGATGGCGCGTAAGATCCACTCGCTCCAAGGGGCGGTATCAAAGCCGCTGATCAGTCCGATGATCACGGGCGGCAGCACCGCCAAAGCGGCAGCCGAGCACACCACCACGGGGGTATACCAGCGCGCAAAGCGAGTGATATACGCCTCGCTCTTGGATTTTTTATCGCCCGAGGTCTCCACCAGCTCCAAAATCTTGGATACCGTGGACTCGCCAAACTCTTTGTCCACACGCACGCGCAAAACACCGTTCATGTTGATGCAGCCGCTGATGACCGCGTCACCCACCGAAACGTCGCGCGGATTGGACTCGCCCGTCAGCGCAACCGTGTTCAAACTGCTCGAGCCGTCCACCACAGTGCCGTCCAAGGGCACTTTTTCGCCCGGCTTTACCACGATAATATCGCCAACTGCAACCTCGTCGGGATACACCTCGACAATCTCACCGTCACGCTCCACGTTTGCGGTGTCGGGGCAAATCTCCATAAGCGAAGCGATTGCGCTGCGGCTCTTGCCGACAGCGATGCTTTGGAACAGCTCACCCGTCTGGTACAGCAGCATGACCATGACCGCCTCGAGGTATTCCGGCTCCTGATCGGGGAAAAGACCGATCGAAAGCACGCCCACCGTAGCGATTGCCATGAGAAAATTCTCGTCAAACACCTGCCCGTGCAAAATGCCGCGCAGGGCTTTGTACAAAATGTCGTAACCGATGATGAAATACGGTACTAAGTAGCACAAGGCAGCCGCCCACTCGGGCAAGTGCACGTGTCCGTGGTTTTCCCCGAAATGGCTGTGTCCGCCGATCAATACATGGCAAAGCACAAGCAAAGCAGCCGACAGGACAATGCGCAAAAGTACCTTTTTTTGACTTTTTTTGAGCTTCATTACTTGATAATCACCTTGCAATCGGAATCGACCTTTTTGACAGCCTTGACGATCTGGGGAATGATCTCCTCAAACTTATCCTCGTCTGCCTCCACGGTCAGTCTCTGCGCCATAAAGCTGACGCTTGCGTAGGTCACGCCCTCGATCTTCTTGATTCCCTCTTCCATCTTTGCAGCGCAATGTGCGCAATCGAGGTCTTCCATTTTGAATACTTTTTTCATATCATATCTCCTTTCAAAAGGCATATTTCTCTGTTTAGCATTATACTCCAAACGGGTGATTTTGTCAAGAGAATACCAAAAAACAAATACTCCGAGCGTCATCCTGAGCGAGTGCTGCGAAGCAGCCGAGTCGAAGTTTTGCGGAATGGAGTTGCAACGCAACGGAATGAAGCAAAACCGCAAGCCATGATACCGGGGACTGTCCCCTGTGTCGTGTCCGCAGGACATGATACAGCGGGACTGTCCACCGTGTCGTGGCGTAGCGGGATCTGCGATGGATTTTCTCAATGTCTGCTTAGCCTTGGTTACATTTTTGTAGCGGACAGTCGAGGACGCCTGTCCCTACAAGATGTTGTTTGTGCAGGCGGCGTGTCATAAAACGTCAGGAGATCCCGCATCAGCGCAACACAGGGGACAGTCCCGCTGTATCATGTCCTGCGGACACGACACAGGGGACAGTCCCCGAGTGTCGCGCCTCGCGCTTTTGCTCCACTCCGTTGCGTTGCAACTCCATTCCGCAAAAGTTCGACTCCGTCATTTCGCAACTCGTTGCGAAATTCCTCCGCTCAGGATGACACTCGAGGGAAGGTACCGTCTAAAACGACACCTTGGTGTCCCTTGACACCCCGCGAAAAATATGATAAAATGAAATTACTAAAATATTTTCAACTTTTTTCAAAAAAACGTACACATTTGCATCAAAAATGCGTCTATATAGGTAGAGGAACAAAACCAAAGCATAGGAGGGGCTACAGATGAAAGAAAAAAAGTACGTCCAATCATACAGAGAACTCTGCAAATCATCGATCCTATTATCCTTGATCATGGTCGCTCTGCATCTGATGGCGGCATTGACGTTAGATCACGTATTGGGCAGCGGTGCTGTCGGAAAGATGATCTCCTGTGAGATCTTTCTGCACCTGTCCTATATCGCACTCATTCGATTCTACTCTGAAAACTACAAGCATTTAGTCAAAACCCAAATCATTGAAAAATCCAAAAAGCTGTTTTGGGGCGGCATGATTCCTTTCATTGTCAGCGAGTTGATCAATATCGCCGTTCTTGTTTTTTTGATGTTTACTTAACCGTATATGCGCGGACGATTCGTGAATCGTCCCTATGAATATATATGACAAGAGAGCGACCGCGCGGTCGCTCTTTTTGTATCTTTCCCCTTTACATTTTTCCATAATTATGATATACTGGAAGCATCAAACAAACGGAGGACACTATCATGCCCGTTATCGTTTCCGACAAGCTTTGCGCGATTGACGTCAAAGACGTGAAAATGCATGGCATCATAGACGACAAGCTGCGCCTTGTATGCGAGCAAACGCTCAAGAAAATTGATATGCATGCCCTCGCGGATTATTTCCGCTATCGCACAGACGCCTTTGCCACGGGTGAATTCTGGGGCAAGCTGATGCGCGCTGCCTGTATGACATACGCTTACACACATGACGAGCAGCTCTCTTGCGTGATCAAGACCGCTGTGGACGATCTGCTTAGCCTGCAGGATGCCGAGGGCGACCTGAGCACCTGCCAAAAGGCAACCCAACCCAAGGGCGCATGCGGCAGCGATTTATGGGAGCGCAAGTACGCGCTGATGGGGCTTTTGGAGTATTATCGTGTGTTTGGTGATCAGCGTGCGCTTGACGCTTGCCGCCGCGTGGTGAAATACACCAACGATCAGGTAGGTGCTGCGCCCAAGACTCCCATCACCGAGACAGGCTGGGCGTTTTGCGGCATTGAATCCTCGTCCATTCTTGATCCGCTCATGCAGCTTTACGCCATTTGCGGCGAAGAAGCGGCATTGGAGCTTGCAAAGCACATCATAGAAGTGGGCTGCTGCGCACGCGAGCATATGTTTGACGCCATCAGAGGCGGCAAAGATCCTTGGGAGATCGGGGGCAACGGTGTACCCAAAGAATCGATTGCCAAGGCTTACGAGATGATGTCCTGCTTTGAGGGTCTGCTTGGCTACTACGCAAATACCGGCGACCAAGTTGCTTACGATACGGCTATCATCTTTTGGAACAAGGTGTATGATCAAGAGATCACGCTGCTTGGCTCGGGCGGTGCGGATGCACCGCGCAATCTCGGCCCCGGCACGGGTGAGCAATGGAATCTGACGCGCCAAAACCAAACCAACCCCGACATTGACCTGATGATGGAGACCTGCGTGACCGTCTACTGGATGCGCCTTTGCTATCGTCTGCTTGCCCTGACGGGTGAGGTCAAGTACGCGGACGCACTTGAGGTCAGCCTGTATAACGCCATTGTGGGCGCGATCCGCCCCGACGGACAGTTCTTTGAATACTTCCCCAAATTCAACGGCAAGCGCAATCCGCGCGTCAATTTCTCCTTTAATATAGAGGGCTTTGACCTTTCCTGCTGCACGGCAAACGGTCCTACAGGTCTTGCCATGGCACCCTATCTTTACGCCATGAAGACAAAGACGGGCTGCGTGCTCAACCTCTACGAAAACGGCAGCTTTACCGTTGGCGGCGTGAGATTTGAGGTTTCCTCGCGCTATCCCCTGCTCGGCTCTGCTGTACTGACCGTAACCGACTCGGACGCAGACGCTCCTATGGTGCTTGGTCTGCGCGTGCCCACGTTTGCAAAGGATTTTTACGCCATTTGTGACGGCAAGTTACTGCCCGGTCAACCCGGCACGTATCTTGAGATCGAGCGCACGTGGCGCAAGGGCGACACAATCACGGTTGCCTTTGACATTCCGCTTGTGTGCCACCCCGCACCCAAGGGCGACAACCGCGCAGGCGACAATTTCTGTGCCTTTACGTATGGCGCGATCTTGCTCTCGCGCGACAGCCGCGATCATGCAGATCCGCTTGCACCGATCGGCAGCACGCAAGTGACCGACTACCGCATCATGCCCTCGGATCGCGGCGGCTATTTGAAAGCAGAAATACAGACCGAGTGCGAGATCTTGACGCTGATCGACTACGCATCTGCGGGAAATTCCTGGGCAGAGGACGCAAGCTTTGCCTCCTGGATTCCCACAACCGAGGCAGAGAACGCGATATGAAAACATTAGGACGCTTTCTCTTAGCCGTTTTAGGCGCTTCCCTGCTTTGCACGGGGCTTGCCTTGCCCATTTCTGCCACATCCGAGCAAGCAGACCCCTATACCCAATCGCTGATCGACAAGGGCTTTCCCGCCTCCTATGCCGAAAAGCTGACCGCTCTGCACGCGCTGCACCCCACGTGGGAATTTGAGCCGCTGCTTGTGAGCGAGATGAAGGAGCAATATACTTGGGAATACGTGCTTTTGCAGGAAACCGACAATCCCAAGCGAAACCTGATCAACAAGGGCAACGCCTACATTCCCTACCGCCACGCTACCAATACCGAGCTTTACGATTCGGGATGGTATCAGGCATCCTACGAGGCGGTCTCCTACTTTATGGATCCCGAAAATTTCCTTAACGAAAAAGACATTTTCATGTTTCAGGACCTTTGCTACTCGGACGCCATTACCCCTGAAATTGTGGAAAGCGCACTTTCGGGTACGTTTATGGCAAACGCGGTCCTTTACGATGACGTGACCTATGCCGCTTATCTGGTCAAGGTGGGGAAAGCGCTCAACGTTGACCCCTTGCACCTTGCTGCAAGACTGCGCCAGGAGCAGGGCGTGAGCGGTAACAGCCCCTTGATTAAGGGCGAGTGCGGCGACAAGCTTTGGTATTATTACTCCAACAAGGTACAATCCGAAGACGGCAAGCAGGTGCTTGCCCCCGATTCGGGGCATTCCGAGTCCTCGCTGACGGCTTACAACGGACTTTACAACTACTTTAACATTGGTGCTGCGGGCACGGGATATTTTGCCATTTATCTTGGTGCTATGAAGGAAGCGCAAAAGGGCACCGAGGAAATGGCAGAGATTTGGGGTGGCAGCAGCGCGTGGGATACCCCCGAAAAGGCAATTTACGGCGGCGCTTACAAGCTGACAAACAAGTACGTAAGCGACTACCAGAACACACTGTACCTGCAAAAATTCAACGTTGATCCCCGTTCCTCGCGTAATTTCTGGGGGCAGTACATGCAAAACGTGGGCGCTTCGGTCAGCGAGGCACGTACCATCTTCAATTCTCTGTACACCTCCGAGTGCCTGGAGCTGCCCTATCACTTCTTGATTCCCGTGTACGAGGGCAAACCCGCGGTCAATCCCGACCCAGCAAACGGTGCATGCGACACCTATGCAGCAGCCAATACCATGGTGCACGTGGAAACCGTCCTGCGCACGCCTATGTCCACCCAGTCCGTGCTTGACGCCATTACCACCAAGTCCTTGACCATGGTGGAGGGCGAGCCCATCACGCTGACACTGAACGCACACGCCTCGCGCGGCTTTGGACGCTATTTCGTGCGTGTAAACGGCGGTGAGCTGCAAGAGCTGACAAGCGAATACGATAAAGCAGCCAAGCCTGTGCTACTTGAAAAAAACGGTGCGGGCAGATACCCCAACACCGTGTATTTCGATTGCTCCACCTTGACCACGGGCGAATACGATCTGCTGATCATCGGACAGCTGGAAAGTCCCGACAAGGCTTGTCCGCATTACGTTCTGGCAAGCATACACATGACCGTTGTGCAAGCACCCGAAACCTATGAACCCACCACAACGCAGGAGGAAACATCGTCTATTCAAACGCAATCCCCCACCACAAGCGAAATCGAAACCGATTTAAGCACGCAATCCCCCACCGATTCGGATGACGGCTGCCAAGGCACGCTCTGCGGCGCAGCAATTATCGTCATCGCACTCGGTGCATTGGTGATCGCCAAGAGAAAGGATTGATTTCCCCTATATAAAAACCGTTGCTCCCGTCAAGGGGGCAACGGTTTTTTCATCTTCCCTTTTCTCAAATTTTTTAACTTTTTTTCAAAAATAGCAGAACTTTTTGCAAAAAAATGCGTCTATATAGGTGAGCGACATTTTTTGGTGCAAACCTATTGACAAACAGAGAAAAATGTTGTATGATTGTATTAGTACAATGGTACAACAAACAAGAAAGGAAGGGATGCAACCGTGACAATGCTCACCCCACAGGCATCTGTATCGCAGCAGCTGCTGCACAAATACCGCCTGGACATCATTAGCGGCAAATACCCCACAGGCAGCCAGTTCCCCACCGTGCGTGCCTTGGCATACGAGGAATCGGTCAACCCCAACACCATGCAAAGGGTGCTGACGCTGCTGGAGCAGGACGGGCTTTTGATCAGCCACAGCACACGCGGCAGATTCGTTACCGAGGATGATGCCGTGATTTCACACGTGCGACTGCTCTTGCAGACCGAATACCTGAAAAGCGCAAGAGAGCAAGCCGCAAAGCTTGGCATTACCAAGCAGCAATTCATGCAATTTTTACAGGAAAGCGAGGAAACAGACACATGAGCCAACCTATCTTAGTTTGCGAAAAGCTTTGCAAAAGCTATAAAAAGAACGTGCCCGTGCTGAATGAACTCGACTTCACGGTCGAACCCGGCAGGATCGTGGGTCTGCTTGGTCCCAACGGCTGTGGCAAGTCTACCCTGCTTAAGCTGGTCTCGGGTCTTCTGACCCCCAACAGCGGCACGATCTTGATTTGCGGCGAGCAAAGAAGCGAGAAAAGCAACGCGCTGATCTCGTTCTTGCCCGAAAGACCCTATTTTTCGTCTTCCATGACAGTCAACGCCATGATGGACTATTTTGAAGATTTTTACGAGGACTTTGACCGCTCACTTTGCGAGGTGATGCTCAAGGATCTTTCGATTGACCCCAAGGCGCGTATGCGTACACTGTCCAAGGGTACCAAGGAAAAGGTACAGCTTGTGCTTGTCATGGCACGCCGCGCAAAGCTTTACCTGCTCGACGAGCCGATCGGCGGCGTTGACCCCGCGGCACGTGATTACATTCTCAAAACCATCATAGGCAACTACAATCCCGAGGCATCGGTCATTATCACCACGCACCTGATCGCAGACGTGGAGGGCGTGCTGGACGACTTCGCCTTTGTGGACAACGGCAAAATTGCCATGTCGGGCAACGCCGACGAAGCGCGTGAGCAGCACGGCAAGAGCCTTGATGAGCTTTTCAGGGAGGTGTTCAGATGTTCAAGAAATGCTTAAAATACGATCTTCGCGCCTTTGGCAAGATCTGGCTGATCGCGGCAGCCGTGGTACTGGCGGTTGCGATTCTGGGCGGTATCGGCATGGGCAACTTCGTTTATGCTTGTAGCGACTTTGATACCGTTCCCCAATCCGCCAATCCTGATACCACATCCGATTTATGGTTCTTTACACAGCTGTTCGTTGGTTTGATCTCGATCTTTGCCGTCTTTTCTGCCGTGACCATTTTCATGCTCGGCACCGAGATCGCGATCTGCCTGCGTTACTACAATCACCTGTTCACCGATCAAGGGTATCTGACCTTTACCCTGCCCGTCAAGCGTTCCACGCTGTTTTGGTCGAAAACGGTCAGCGGTTACATGTTTATGGCAGGCTCGTTTATCATGTACGTCATTGCGCTTACCGTAAGCATGATCGGCGTTGGTGGCGGTGTGATTGCCATTGCGTTCAAGCAAATGATCCTGGAGCATGGCATTACGCTTGGGCAGCTGCTGCGTAATCTTTGGACAGAGCTGTGGACCGAACTGACCTTGCGCATGCTGTGGGACGGCATTGTGTACGTTCTCTCGCAGATCGGCGCACTCAATATCCTGCGCGTTTTCATTTGCGCGTCGCTTTTGTTGATACTGGGACTTGTCTCTCTGTTCACTTCTCTCATGCTCAGCTATGCCTGCATTACGCTGGGTGCCACCATGTTCCGCAAGCGCAAGCTGCTCAGCGTGCTGGTCACCTATTACATCATCAATAACGTGCTGGCAGTGCCCGCATTGTATTTTTCCTCCTATTACGGCATGTTTGCAGCTGCAATCGGCGCTGTGGCATTGCCCAAGCTGTTTGAAAATATGCATATCGGCATGAGCGTGATCTATCTCGGCTTAACCATTGCCATTCTTGCTTCGCTTTGCGTAGGCGTTTCCCTTGCCATCTTTAACCTGACAAGAATTGAGCACAAGCTCAATCTTGCCTGATCGGAGGTGCACTATGAAAAACTTGACTAAGATTTTCGCAACGCTGCTTGCGCTTTGCGCTCTCACTTCCCTTTTGGCGCTTGGAGCACACGCGTTCGGGGAAACCGAACCCATCGACGAGGTCGAGGGTGAAAAGGTAGACTGGACGTACGATTATACCCAAAACGTGCTTGTGCACGGCGACACCGTGTATGAGGAATACTTCATGCCTGCGGGCTTTGATATCTTTGCATGCGAATATACCTACGCGGGCAGCATCACCATGGGTGAATACAGCAGTAGAACCGGTTATGTCAGACAGTTTATGCCCGACCCCAATATCCCCGAGGTCTACCGTGATATTGCGATCTTGTTTGACCCCAACGTTTCCGAGGACCGCGTTTTTGTCACCGAAAACGGCAAGGCGATCGTGGACTCTTTTGTTCGCGGTGAATACAGCCATTACCAGTTTGCCAAGGATTACAATACAAGAGCAGTCATTCCCGACGACTATCTCATCGATCTGGCAGACAAGCAGCCCAATCTCACCATAGACGTCAGAACCCTGCGCAGCGCAGAGGAATACTTGATCTACGGCATTGACCAAACCGGGCACTTCGCGCATATCGTCGGTGCTATTTATGAAACCTTGAACGGAAACGGCTACGTATACGTACACTTCGATGGATTGGAAAGCAACTATCTGGATGCAGACGGCATGCTTTCGTTCAGACAAGGCGAGGTGCCTGCCTATACGGTCAGCACAAGCAAAGTCACCGATCTGCTCGTTAGCTCGGTGTATACGCCCAACCGATATATAAGCCAAAACACCTTTAAAGATGATATCAATATGGATCAGACCCCTGCGCTGATCATTTTCGCGATCATGATGTCACCTTATCTGTTCATCGCGCCGATTCTGCTGCTGGCTTTGGGCATCGTGCTGCGCTCGATCAAAAAGATCCCCGGCAGAAAGCGTTGGAATGCACTCATCCTGCTCTCCTCTCTGTGGCTGCTCTGCTCGCTTGCCATCACAGTGCTTTGCATTGTGGCGATACTCATTTAAGCGTATGAAGCAAGACAAAATTTGTAAGGGGTACGTCATACCCTATAATGCGTTTTGTTATTTTGCAATTTCCTTGATATTCATGGTATGCTTTGTCAGCTGTGCAATATTTTTCGCATCTTATACAATAATTGCAGTCATCAGCGTTGCTCTTGCACTGCTGTGCTGCCTGATCCCCCTTGTGGGATTGGCATTTGACAAAACCGCCATGCGGTATAGCATCACCGATGCATACGTGCAAAGCCGCAACTTGTTTTGCACACGCTGTCGGCTGGAGGATAGCGAGGTCAGGCAAATTGAGCTACAGTGGGCAAGAGAGATTTGGAAGGATTTCGTCACTCAGGACGCCATTTATCTTGTCTGCTCGGATAAATATTATGCGCAAGTCAAGTACATTGCATTGAAATATCACCGCAAAAACCAAGTAGTTGTGCACATTACACGCAAGAACTTCCCTGCCGTGCAGGAGTATTTGCAGCGTATGGGAATTTTCGAACATGATGTTAACTATGACGCACTGGTGCAAATATTGCAATGCGCACCCCAAGTCTACCGCCGCACTGACGGTGAGTGGAAACAAAAATAAGATTTTTTGGAGAAACGATATGAAACGTTATTTATGTATTGGTTTGTTGTTCGTTCTATGCCTTGGTATGGTTGCCTGCGGACAGATCGAGGACACCAACGGCGCGGATGATTTTTCGCTGGTTACCATTACGCAAAAAGATCTGGTCGGCAGCGGCTTCTCATCCAAAACCATGTCCGCCCGTTTGGACATCAACGGCAAGATCGAATACTCGGTCGGCAAGTTCTCGGGCGTTGAGGTAGTCGAAGAGGTGCGCGTCAAGCAAGGCGCAAGCAGCGTCACCTTTGCCGTCAATACCACGTTGGAGTCGGGCAATCTGTACGTGTACGTGCGTCATGACGGTCAGATCGTGGGCGAGCTTGCCATCGGGCAGAACGACACGGTAACGCTGGAAAACCCGCCCGCAGGCAAATATGAGCTTTGCACCGCAGGTGAGAGCGCGAAATTCAAGCTGGTCATTGAGATCACGCAGAATTAAAGGAGATAGCATGAAAAACACCAACACCTGCCCCAAGTGCGGCAAACACGATATCGTGCGCTTTGACGGCTTTGCAGGTCCTTACGGCTCGGGCAACCATATCATGTTGGGCGCCACAGTGTTTTCGGCGGTCAACGTTAACCGCTACGTTTGCCTGAATTGCGGCTTTAGCGAGGAATGGATCGACACCTGCGACCTTGATAAGCTGGAAAAGAGTAAAAAGGCGAAGAGATAAATACATGAACAAATTTCAAAAAATCGAATTATGGTTATGTCTGATTCCAGGACTTTCCACACTCTTTATTGCGTTTGCGACCATGTTTATCATCAAAAAGCATCCGCATCGATTTCTGCATTGGGCATTGTTCGCACTCATATTCTTCGGTGGCGGCTTTGTTGCTTTCGCACTTCCTCAGGCGATCTTGTGGAGCGGCATTGCAGCATTGGAATACCTGCTGCAATGGTGCATCTTAACCATTGTCAACGTACTGTTTATTGAGCTGCAAAAAAAATGTATTGCCGCGCGTAACCAGTAAGCCCGCGAAAGGAGCTATGTATGAAAAAGCCATTTGTCTTGTTCACTATAATTGCATCTGCGATCATTGCACTGATTATGATTTTCTCCACTATTTGGTCAGTTGAGAAAAACACCATACCGGATACCAACGGTACAGAAAATTTTGCACTTGCCACCATAACCATAGAGCAAATTGTCAATAAAGAGCTCGGGTCTTACCAAAAACTCTCGGGTTGCAAAGGCACGGGAGAGCAAACCAACGTGCGCGACAACAGAAAAGAATACGACTACACGAAAATGAGCGCGTATGCCAAGTCATTCTCCGGCGTAGACGAGTTGCAGGTTACCATCACCAAGCATAACGTACTCACGTTGGATATTGAAAGCACGGTCACGTCGGGCAATTACGCCATCATCATTCTGATTGACGGTGAGTTGCACAGCGAGGTGCCGATCAATCAAAGCACACAAATCACGCTGACCGACATTGCAAACAAAACCGTGATTGTTCGTATGGCAGGAGAATCTGCCGAGTATGATGCAGTCGTCACCCGCGTCTTTGGCAAGTAACAAGTAAAAAGGCGAAGAGATAAAAACAGATATGGATGACTTATTGGAACTCTTATTAGATATTTTCATAGGCATTTTCGCGGATAGTCCAAGTGCAGAAAAGTTGTTCTTGAATTGTTCCCTGTACCCGTTTTTCCCTAAAAAAGAACGTTCGGAAGAGATGGATGGGTTTCTGCGATTTGTCGGCTACATACCTGCATTTATTGCCCTGCTTGCCATGCTCTCCCCGATCTTTTACATCATTGTAAGCCTTGACCTTGATTTTTCGCGAAACACACTCATCGGTTGTTGCATTGCGGCAGCCATTGGTCTGTTGTATATCATTGCAGTCGTTGTGAGCAATTTGATTATAAACCGAAAGTGACGTCATCCAAAAACAGCGCCACCCCATACGGGGTGGCGTTGTTTTTATTGAGTTTGCGCCCAACGAGGAGGAGCAAACTAACTTAAAAAAAGAGCCTTCCCTTTCGGGAAAGCTCTTTTACTTTTACTCTTGCGTCTTCTTTTTCTTTTCTGCGAGCTTGCGGAACAGCTTGGCGATATCCAACTTGGGCACGCGCACGTCGGTGATAAACATCAGACCCACGACCACGGGAAGGACGTGATAGATCACGTTCATGACGTTGCCGGGCAGGACAAGGTCAACCAAAAAGCAGGCAGGCATGATGATGGCAGCCGTGGTGACAGGCAAGCCGCGGTAGGATTTGGCGCAGCCGCCCTCGTTTTGCTGGCGTTTGGTCTCCAGCACGTTGAAGAACGCCAAGCGAATGACCGCGCACAGCACGTAAAACGCCAGGAACGCAACGCCCCAAACCTCGTCTACGCCGCAAAAATACAGAATGATTGCGGGTACGACGCCAAAGCACACCACGTCGCAAAGAGAATCCAGCTGAATACCAAAATTCTTCTCGTCCTGCGTTCTGTTCTTCTTGGTACGCGCCACAACGCCGTCAAACATATCGCAAATGCCCGAAATACCCACGCACAAAATCGCCCACATGATCTCGCCGCTAAAGGCAAGCTTGATGCCGACAATGCCCGAGATCAGGCTCATGTAGGTTAAAATAACCGTATAATCGTATACACCTATGAATTTCATGTTATTCGCCTTTCTCCGAAATGGATTTTTCTTGCTTGCGCTGCGCAATATCCATGCCGCGCGCTACGATAAAGCCGAGCACGAAGCAGATAAGGGATATGGCCAGCAGCCAAGCGGAATCAAATTTTGCAGGAACGATTTTGATCGAGGATGCCACCACAAAGCCAAGCACAACGCGTGAAGTGACGGCATAATGCTTCTTATACAGCATATTGACCAGCCTTGCAAGCGCAAGCGCGGTCACAGCGATACCAAGCAGCATGGGGATCAGCACGCGCATATCCAGCGAACCGATGCCCGCGGTCATGGGCTCGTAAAGCCCAAAGCAGATCAGAATCGAGGACGAGCTAAGTCCGGGCACGATGGTGGAAAGTCCCCACAAAAAGCCGCAGAACAAAAAGCTGCCAAACGAGGGCGGAATGGTAATGCCCGACATATTCTCAAGCAGATGGAAGAACAAGAACGCCAAGGACAGCGACACCACAAAGGGCGTCCAGCTTTTTTTGGCGTCACTTTGCTCGGAGACCTTGAAAAGCTCGGGCAGCGTGCCGCAAATCAAGCCGAAAAACAGCATGAGTGCCACGGGTGCGCAAGCGTTAAACAAAATCTCCACGCCCTTTGCAAGCAGCAAAAAGCCTACGATCCAGCCGATTCCGAACGGGATAAACATGCGGTAATGCTTTTTGATAGCGGGTACGGGGGTGGTGAGCAGCTCCATCATAGGCTCATACACGCCAAAAGCCACACTGAGCACGCCGCCGCTGACACCGGGCAGGATTGCACCCACGCCAACGATCGCTCCCTCTATAAAGTCTACGATGCTTTGTAGGATACCGTTACGCTTCATGCAGTTCTCCTCGCATCGCATCAATGTATTTGCCAAAAATCTGCGTCAGCAGCATCAGCTCCTCGGACGGAATTTTTGCAAATGCCTTTTGCTCTGCCTTGGTGACAGGCCCCACGATCTCCTCACCGCGGCGTCTGCCCTCCTCGGTCAGGCGCACGATCTTATGGTTACGTGTACCCGGAATGACCTCAAGGTAAGCAAATTTTTTCAGGCGCATGCCCGTAATGACCGTATTGACCGTTTGCTTGGGCAGCGACCACATGGCACAAATGTCCTGCTGCGTGTGCTCCCCTTGCACGGCAACCAGCGTATACCAAATCCAGAATTCGCTTTCGGATATGGCAAGGTGCTTGATCGCGCCGCGATAAACACCCACCAGCTCCTTGATCTGCTGGATGATCGGGCTGCCCTGCTCTGTATAGTTTTGATCCATATTACCTCCAAAGAGTCCTATATCGTACTCTACGCTAATATTATAGTCCTATTTCGTACTCTTGTCAATAGATTTTTCGGATTTTTTGGGGAAAATCGCAGGGCAAAAAAACGCGACACCCCGTAATGGGATATCGCGTTTTTTTAATATTCCAGCGATCGCTCGTACAAATAATCCTTAACGCCACAGTCAAACCACAGCATGTACACGCATAAGAGGTCGAGCAGCAGTGCACCGAGCAGCAAAGCCGTGATCAAGATGCCTTGCGCAATGGGCATGGTGTGTACGATGGTTTGCGTCGTGCCGTCCATTGCCGTGATGGTCTCGGTGTACAGATACGTATCCGGAAAATACTTAGGCATCTGCATTGCCCCCACAAAGGCGGCAAGCACGTGACGCACGATGATGACCACTCGCGCCCAAGTCGCACCGCGAAACAAAAATACGGTCAGCAGCACAAACACGGCAATACCGATCAGCCCGGGAAGGATTGAGCCGGTACTTGCATACGCCAAGGCGAGGTCAATCAGCGAGATCACACTCATAATCACGGTGTAAAGGATCAAAAACAGCCTGCCCAATCGTTCGCGCCGCTCCTCCTTTAGGCTGATTTTTTGCATCTCCTCACTATATGCAGGGGCGTGATCTTGTCTTTCGCAAAACTCTGCAAAGGTTTCGCCCTCGTAAGGCGCCGCACCATGCGCGGTCACTCTTGCCCCCAGCAGCTCGGCAATGTGCTCTGCGTTGATCGTATCGTGCGCGGAAATCTCGGCAAGCTTATCCTTGGCATTTTCCAAGCGTTGATTTTGCTCGGTGATTCTGCCGCGCCAGCCTGCCAGTACGTCACCGCACTGCTCGGGCGAGGCAAGCATAAGGGAGATCTCGTCCAGCGTAAAATCGGCATGGCGCAGCCGCGATACCACCGCAAGCTCGCGCAAATTGTGATCCGAAAACTCCAAGTATTCCCTGCCTCGCTCCCAATGCTTTTCGGGATGCACCAATCCTCTATCGCAATACAATCTCACTGCGCGCTCCGTCAGCCCCGAGCGCGCGCAGATTTCTTTCATCTTCATAGGTCGTTCCTTTCAAAAACAAAATGTGAGTGATATCCATCACCCACATTTTACATTCTTACCCAAGGAAAGTTTCAAGGGGTTTGGCGTATTGTTTACAGAAAATTCATCTTCCCGCGCCTTCGGGGTAGTGTGCGCGGCTGCCGCCCACATATTTGGGGCGCGTGCGTGCGCAAAGCACGCTTGCCGCACCGATGACGTTCTGCGCAATTCTCACGGGCACTGCCACGTGGCACAGGTGCATACCGATCAGCGTGCCGCCGATGTCCATACCCAGATGCGCCTTGATATACTCAACCGCAACAGGCTCTTGCATAGCCGCCCATGCAGCGGTTGCAAACGAGCCGCCTGCCTTGGGCTGCGGAAGCACGCAGACCTCGCAAAGTCCGTAACGCTCGGCACACGCGCGCTCTACGATTAACGCGCGGTTGAGGTGCTCACAGCACTGTGCGGCAAGATACACGTCGCGTGCGGCACAAGCAGATGCGATAGCATCATAAACCTCGACAGCCACCTCGGGCGCAGATGCATGCCCGATCTGTCCACCCGCGATCTCGGACGAGGAGCAGCCCACAACCATGATCTGCCCTGCCTTAGCCCCTGCGGCGTCCAGCAGCTGCTCTGCTGCCAAAGCAGCTTGCGCTTTGATCTCTTGCGTTGTCATATCAGCCCTCGTAAGCCGCGTGATCGCAAATCAGTGTCACGTCAGCGTGCAGATTCAGGAAGGATGCGGGGCAAGAGGTGGTCACAAGTCCCTGCAGCATAGCCGAAACAGCCTCATGCTTGCCCTTGCCGTTTGCCAAAATGATGATCTTCTTGGCGGACAGGATAGTACCCATGCCCATAGTCAGCGCCAGCGTAGGAACTTCGTCAGCACTTGCAAAGAAGCGCGCGTTAGCATCCACGGTATCAGCGGTCAGGCTGGTCACGTGGGTTGCAGGGTGCAGAGACTCTGCAGGCTCGTTGAACGCGATGTGGCCGTTTCTGCCAATACCCAGAATCTGAATATCCGCGCCGCCCAAAGAGCGCACGAATGCTTCATATCTTGCAGCCTCGGCTGCTGCGTCCTCCGCGCTGCCGTTTGGCACGTAGGTGTTTGCCTTATCCACGTTGATGTGGTCAAACAGCTTGGTATTCATGAAATAGCGGTAGCTCTGCTCGTTCTCGGGCGAGATGGGATAGTATTCATCCAAATTCACGGTGGTTACACCGGAAAAATCCAGCTCACCGCGCTGGTACTTGGCAATCAGCTCGGCATAAAGGCCCTCGGGGGTAGATCCCGTAGCAAGACCCAGCACGCAAGACGGCTTTGCCTTGACAACCTCAGCCACCATATCCGCACCTACGCGCGACATTTCTTGATAATCATTGCAACAAATAATTCTCATATCAATTCTCCTTATCAATGTTTCGGCTTACCACTGATCGCTCTCGTCCTCGGGAATGACCTCTTTGACGGCAGCAATGGCGCACTCGATCATGCTGTCGTCCGGCTCAAGCACGGTAATGTGCTGCAGCCAAACGCCGGGCAGCGAGATCAGGCGGGTGATGATGGTATCATATCTGCCTGCGAGCTTGAGCAGCTCGTAGCCAATGCCCATAACCAAGGGCAGCAATACTAAGGATATGCCGGTACGTACCAGAGTGGGAAGCACGCTATGAATGGGGGTGAGCACGTTTTTCATGGTGTCGCCGAAAATAGCAACAAAGGTCGGCTCAATAAAGAACGAAACAAACACGTTGACAAGCACCATCAAGATCAGGAAAGAGGTGCCGCAGCGAGGATGGAATCTTTTCTGCTTGCGCACGTTCTCAACGGTCAGGGGCAGTCCTGCCTCGTAACAGAAGATGGTCTTGTGCTCTGCACCGTGATACTGGAAGGTGCGGCGGATCTCCTTCATCAGCGAAACCGCAGCCATGTAGCCGACTACAATGACGATCTTGAGCAGACCCTCGATCAAAGAACGGATAAACGATTCAAGTGCCACGTCCTCGGGTTTCAGCGAGGGCACGAGTCCGACCAGCAGATCATACAGCGCGGTGGGCACAAACTTGAACAGCAAAATGGCAAGACCCAAGCCAAGCACAACACCCAGCACCATGACAAGCGTGGTAGTCAGCGACGCGCTGTCAGCCTTTTTCTCTTTCTTTTCGGGAGCGGTGGGTGTGGGAGATTCGGTTTCACGGGCGGATATAGAATCCGCCCCTACAGGCACCTCGGTTACGGGCGCTTCGGTTTCGCAGACGGATATAGACTCCGCCTCTACGGATTCGGTATCAACGGCGGATATAGACTCCACCGCTACGGGCTCGCCCTTCTTTGCAGCCTTCTTTGCTGCCTTGGCAGCCTTTTTGGCTTCTTTTTCGCGGCGCATCTCCTCCTCTGCCTCTTCAAGACCCGAAATCTCGGCAGAGCGCATCAGGCACTTATATCCCTGAATCATGGACATAGCAAAGTTATACACACCACGTACCACGGGAATCTTGGTGATCACAGGCGTTTTGGTGCTGTTGGCAGAAACCTCCAGCACGATCTCCCCATCGGGATTGCGTACCGCCATGGCGGTCTTTTTAGGACCTCGCATCATAATGCCTTCCATCAGCGCCTGACCGCCGATAGAAGTCTTTTTGCAAGGACATTTATCTTTTTTCATAGGAATTCCTCCTTACTTGCACAATATATCACACTACATGATAGCACACGATTATTAACATGATATGAATTATTTGCACCTTTTTCAAATTCAACTTGACTTTCGGAAAAATATGGGATATAATAGGTACATATGTGAAAAACCAACAACGGAGGATAAACCATGAATCTTTTTGTAGCAACTGCAAACGAGGGCGGCATTGGTTCTTTGATTCTGCCCATCGCAATGGTCGCTGTATTCGGCGTGTTCTTTTATTTCTTTATGATCCGCCCCCAGAAAAAGCAGGAAAAAGAAATCAACGATATGCGTAACAACCTGTCCGTAGGTGATGAGATCACCACCATCGGCGGCATTATCGGCAAGGTTGTCAGCATCAGAGACGAAACCGTTCTGATCGAGACCAGCCATGACCGCACCAAGATCCGCCTGCTCAAGAGCGCGATCAGCAAGGTTGACGTAAAGGCAGAGGACGCAAAGTAATCATTTTGCTTCCCCCGGCATAAAAACGGCTCCGCATGCATACAGTATTACCAAAGCACGGTAATCGTATGAATACGGAGGCGTTTTTTTATGAGCAGATCGGTCATGGGGGCACTGCCCGCACGCACACACAGGACAACGGGCAAGAGCGAGGAAACAGGCGGCTTTGTGCCTGGGTTGATTATGGGGCTATGCCTTTGCGCGGCTGTGGCGGTGCTCTCTCTTTTGATTGGCGCACTGATTGCATATAAAAGCAGCGATCCTGATGCGCTGATCGCACCGCTGGGGTTTGGCGCGTTGGTACTTGCCGCGCTTGCGGGTGGATTGGGCGTGGGGCTGCGCTGCAATGCGGCAATGCTTCCCTGCGCGCTGCTCTGCGGCTGCATTTTCGTGGGCGTGGGGCTGTTTGCAAGCTTGTTTTTCGGTGCAGACGCGCGCCAAGCGCTCACGCTTGGCCTAGGGCTTGGAGCAAGCCTTGGTATTCGCGCAGGCGTCGTGGCAATCATGTGCGCCTCTGCCGCCTTGACAGCACAAATCAAAAGCAAGCTGCAGGCAAGACCGCGAAGGAGATCATGATCAACCGCCACCACACAAACACCTCACTCATAAAAGGTTTTGGTCGAGCTTTTTCAAAAGGTCGCGAGTCAAGGGCGGCGCCCTTGTCGCCTCCGCAGAGGCGAAACATTTTTTCGGCGTTTTTGGTTCTTTTTGCGCCAGCGGTGTCAAAAAGAACGGAAAGAACCTCCTCACATAATATCCCATCGGACACGATTTTGCCTTTACTCAAATATTCGCCCGACTTTTTAATCAACCACCCAAGTAAAGCAAAAGGACTGCGTCACGCGACGCAGTCCTTTTGTAATTTAATCAATGATCGGTTCTTCAACATCGGGAACTGCCGTTTCCTCGCTCGCCGTGGTGGTCGAGGAATCGCGGTTGATCACGAACTCGAATAGCTGTTCAGTATACTCATACTCCTCGGGATCACCTTGCATGTTGGCATAGCAGGTCACGTTGTAGCTACCTGCATCCAGCTCATACGTGGGTATCACGATATCACAGTAGCTAAGATATGCCGTACCGTCAATCGTGATTTCTTGGTGCTGTCTGTTTATAAAGCTTTCATCCCAGATAATCTCTCCGCCATTGATGGAATAGCCTAAAAGCACGTCCTTCTCGGGGCAGCGCCAGCATCCGCGCACGATCAGCTCGGAAATACTGCCGTCCACGTCGGCTTGGTAATTCCACGTGTCCTCTTCGCCTGGCTCATAGAAGCAGTTGATCACCTCTTGTCCGTTCAGTACTGCGACAAGGCAGTAGATACTGAATTTCTTTTCAGGAAAAGGCTCTCTTGGCTCGTCCAAATCACACGAGCCGCAATCACAACCGGTCTCCTCCCCCGTTGTATAAGGTCCCGTATACCCCTCGGTCCCGATCTCGTAAGGCGGCGTGGTCTCGATCTCGTAAGGCGGCGTGGTCTCGATCTCTACGGGCGGCATAGGCTCAATATCAATGAGAATATCGGTTTCAATCGGGATGTATTCATCCGTGGGATAGACGTGTTCGCCCACCGTAGCGTCCTTGATGTCTCCAAACAACTCGGCAACCAAACCGTTACCAAGGTCACAGGAGGTAAAGACAGTCACGCAAAGTGCGGTCAAGAGTAAAATCGAAATCGTTTTTTTCATGATAGTTTCCTCCTTAAATCATTTCATATTTGATCTTTCGTCAATCCATGATCGGCTGCGCGATCTCCAAATTGAAAATACAAACCTGATCCTCCACGTTGGTAGCAAGCAGAGCCTCGTTGTTGTAATTTGCATACCATACCGTGATCTCATAGCTGCCTGCGGGCAGGTCTGCCAAGGGAATGTAAACCTGATATTCGCTTACGTAATCAGCGCCCTGATTAAAAAGCTGCTCCTTAATCTCGGGATCGGGATCTCTTTGATAGGCGTCCGTGTAGTACGGAGTTCCGCCGTTGATGGAATATCCGAATCTTGCATAATGTGCATTTGTCAAGCCAAGGATACCGCTGACGATCAACGATTCACAGCCCTGCTCGACAGTCACGTCATTCGGGTCAACCCACTGGTGATTATAGTTGGTAAATAAGGATTCCGTAAATATTTCACAGCCCGAGATATACTCACAATCGACCTGATATACAACACTATACATGATCTGCGTCAGAGGCACGGTGGGCTCGATGATCACATCCTCGCTCCAATACTCCTCCACCGTGTACTCCTCGGTCGTTTCCGGCATGGGCGGTGCGGTTTCAATTTCAACCGTGCCCCAAGGCTCGATTGGATCGATCGCAACGTTTGCAGATTCATATACGTCTGCAGGCGGTTCGACATAGCCGTAATCATACTCATCCCGAATATCCCCAAACAACTCGGCAACCAGTCCGTTGCCAAGGTCACAGGAGGTAAAGACAGTCACGCAAAGTGCGGTCAAGAGTAAAATAGTAATCGTTTTTTTCATAGTTTTTGCCTCCTATCAATGTATCGTTTGCATAATCAGCCGCACGCTGTATCATCATTGTACGGATCTCTGTTCAATCGAAACGTAAAATACTCTCTTTGCACAAGATAATCCGATTCTGCGCCAATTGGATGACCTTCATACCAAACCGTGATCTGGTGTGTATTCGTAATATCACCCACCGGCACAAGGATGCTGAATGCGCTGACGTAGTCAGCTCCATCTTTGTACAAGCTATCCTTAAGTAATGCCTCGGGATCTTGCTGAAAGGTGGATGAGAAAACCGGCTCTCCACCATCGATGGAATATCCGAATATGACATAATCGGCTTTTGCAAGACCGATCCAGCCGTTGATCACCAGTTCTTGCACGGCACCATCTATCCTGATAGTCGAAACGGCCTCGGGAATATTGGCGTGCAATTCTTCGTAATGTCGGAGTTGGCCACCTTGATTGTATCCCTCTACCGTGGTGATTATAAAATCGGTCAGCCAAGGCGTTTTCACTTCGATCGGTGCGGTTTGATCAACCCAAGGCTCGGGCGGTGTTTGTATGATATGATCCACAGACGGCTCGACAAGCACGTCCTCTTCGCCCAGTTCCTCCAACAACTCGGCAACCAAACCGTTGCCGACACTACAGGAGGTAAAGACGGTGATACAAACTGCGGTCAAGAGTAAAATTGTGATCGTTTTTTTCATGGTTTTTGCCTCCTTTTCGTTTGATAAATATTATGATTTTATTTAGATCTTTGCCTTTTTGATTCTTCTCTTCATCTTGGTCAGATCGCGCAGCATCTTGAGCGTGTCGCGCACCAGGTTGACCGAGGATTCACGGTGGTTGATGATCTTAACGGGGATTTCGTGAATGGTCATGCCGTACTTGACAGCCCACAGAATTGCCTCGAAGTCAAATGCAAAGCGATCGACCTCGCATCTTGTAAAGATCTTTTTGACCGCATCCTGCGTAAATGCCTTGCATCCGCACTGGGAGTCGGAAAGCTTAAAGCCGCCTGCTAAGCACAGCACCTTGATATAGGTCTTGCTTGCCAGCTTACGAATGGGGGTATAGCCCTCATAGCCGTCCTTGGAGAGGTTGCGCGAGCCGATCACCATATCTGCCTCGGGGTGTGCAAGAAATGCATCGCGCACGCGACCGATGACGTCGGTGCCGTAAGCAAGGTCAGCGTCGGTGAACATGACGTAATCGCCCTTGGCAGCCAGCATTGCGGTGCGTACAGCATAGCCCTTGCCGCGGTTCTGCTCGTATCCTACCACGCGCACACAGGGCAAGTGCAAAGCCTCAACCAGCTTATCACAGCCGTCTTTGGAACCGTCGTTGGAGAAAATGATCTCATAGTCCTCAAAATTTGCCTGCATATACGCGGAAAGCTGACGCGCGGTATCCTCGATGATGCTGGATTCGTTATACATGGGAATGCAAAGTGAAAATTTCATAGTTTTATAATCCTTTTTTATTTATTTTCTGTAGATGTAAAGCAGCATGTCCACCTCGGTGGTCAAACGCTCCAGCTGTGCAAGCTTTTGCTTGTCCTGCTCGCTTGTGCGCCAATAGTAGGGCGTCATGGAGAACAGCGCCTCAATGTCATTCTGCCCTTCCACCGTGATTTCAAAACGCACGCTGCGCGTTTCGATCAGCTGCAGCGCGGTGGGCAGGTCTGCGCGCTCGGCATTTTCATAGGTGTTTTCGTACATGGCACGCTTCAGCCCCATCAGGTGCTGCGGTCCTGCGCCCAGCAGGAACAGATATCCGCCGTCACCCAGCACGCGCGTGTATTCCTGCTCCGCGCAGGGAGCGAACACGTTGAGCACGCCATCCGCACCTGCGTCACACACAGGCATGGTGTACACCGATGCAACAGCATAGGCGGCATGATCAATCCCCTGTGCCGCTGCGTCCTTGGCTGCTCTTGCGCAGCCGAATTTGGAAAGGTCAATGCCCAGCATGCGATACCCCTGCGCGGCTATGCGGTTGGCATAATAGCCCTGTCCGCAGCCTGCGTCAATCAAGGTCGCCCCTGTAGGCAAATAGTCCCGTACCGCCTGCTCCAGGGCAGCTGCGGCAGGGGCGTAATACCCCTTTTGCAAAAAGCTTGTCCGCGCGGCAATCGCCTGCTTGGAGTCGCCCCCGGGGGCATGCCCTACGGCTAAATTCACATAGCCCTCGCGCGCTACGTCAAAGCGGTGCTTGCCGCCAAGGCAACAAAGGCTTGTCCCCTCTGTGCGCACGCCGTTTTTACACACGGGGCAAATCAGTATATCGGTCAATGCACTTAACATATCGTTTCCTCTTTCTCTCTGCCCACAAGCGTCAGGTATTCCTCATAGGAGAGCAGCATCCGCAGCGCGTCAAGCAGCGCGTTTGCGGTCATATCCTCGGGCAATCCGCACGCACGTGCAATTTCTGCACGACGGGCTTTGCTGCCCTCACCGCCCGAAAGACCGTCTATAAAGAAATCGGTCTTGGAAAGCGGATTTTCGCCCCTGCGCTGTGCCGCATCGCCCTGTGCATACGGAGCAAGCAGATCGCGCAAAAGCTGCGCGTCCATGCCCTCCACGCCAAGCAACCCTTGTGCACCGGGCGCTGTTTTGCGGCTTTCCTTACCCTTGATCTGCGGGATGTACAGCTGGATCAGCCGATCCTTGGGGATCATTCCCGAGATGTGCGAGCGAATGACCTTGCCGCCACCGTCACTGTCGGTCAGCACAATGATCATGCTCTTCTCGGCAAGTTTGCGCAAAAGCTGCGCCAGCTCCCGATTTTTGAACACCCCAAACCCTGCGGTGGGAATGATCTGCGCCTCGACGATTGAGGATAGCTTGATTTTATCATATTTTCCTTCCACGATGATGGGATACCCGATCACCAGCTTCTCAGACATACAAACTCCTTAAAACATAAAGTAACACAGCACCACAGCGCCAAGCAGGATGCGGTACACGCCAAAGGGCGCAAAGCCGCGGTGCGATACAAAATCGATCAAAAAGCGAATGGACAGGCGCGAGGTCACATACGCAACCACGCCCGAAGCAAGCAGCACTATCATAGCCTCTGCAGGCATACGCAAGCCGTTTTGCAGCATAAAGTGCGTAAATCCCAGCACCTTGATGCCGCACGCGCCCAGCATGACGGGTACAGCCATGAAAAACGAAAGCTCCGCAGCCGTCTTGCGCGAAAGCCCCAGCAGCATGCCGCCCAAGATGCAAGATCCCGAGCGCGACGTGCCCGGCACCAGCGAGAGCACCTGAAAAAGTCCTACGCCAAAAGCCTTGGCATGCGAGATCTGACCAATCTCTTCCGTTCCCGTCTGCTCCCTGCCTTTGCGCATCCGCTCGACAACGATGAAAAGCACACCGTAAAGGATCAGCATGGCGGCAACGGTGGCACCGTTATATAAAAGTCCATCCATGTCCTTGCCGCAAATTTTCTCACATACAGCGTCAGCCGTCACGCCCGCAATGCCTGCAGGAATGCAGCCTACGATCACGCGTGACCAAAGACGCAGCGAGGCGCGGCAAGCCGCTCGGTCCTTGATTGGCGGAAACAGCCGCCCCCAATACAGAGTCACAACTGCAAAAATCGCACCAAGCTGCACGGCAACCAAAAACAGCTCTCTGAACTCGGACGCAAACTGCGGATGCACGTTCGTGCCCACGTTCAGCGTCAAAAACGAGTCAAGCAGGATCAGGTGTCCTGTGGAACTGACGGGCAACCATTCGGTCACGCCCTCGATAATGCCGTATAGCAGCGATTTAAGCAGTAAGAATCCCATTTATCTCCTTAAAGCGAATCAGGTCTGCGCTTGTCAAAGCCCTTGGGGCTACCCGCGCGCATGATATCACCCTCGCGTATCTCAAAGGGCACGCGACACCAGAATGTCATGGAAGGGTGCGGTGCAGACGGGATTGCTGTGCCGTCGGGCGCGTAAAGCTCGCAAACGTCAAAGCCCACGCCAATCTTGCCGGGAGAGATGACCTCAGCCCCCTCACCCACGCTGACCTTGTTGCGCTGCACAAAGCGGTAAAGCGTTCCCTGCTCGTTTTGCATGGGCACGCCTGCCGCCTCAATCGCACTTGCTTCCTCTTGATTATACGCAGTTGCGGTAGCAAAATATGCCTTTTCGCGCATATATCCGCATTCGCCAAGCAGCTGCGGATTGTTCATGGGATCGTCAAGGTAGAAGCCCGTGCCGTAGGTACGGTGCGAAACGCTTTCCAGCTCGGTCAGCCAATCGGGATTAAATACGTAATTTTCGGGATCAACCGTATAAGCATCCATCGCCATGCGGTAGGCGTTGGTAACCACGGCGGTATAGTAAGCACTCTTCATTCTTCCCTCAATCTTGAAGGAATCAATGCCGCTGTTCATCAGCTGCGGAATGCACTCGATGGTGCACATATCCTTGGAGGACATGATAAACGTGCCGTGCTCGTTCTGCTCGATCGGGATAGGCATTTCGGGGCGCTTTTCCTCAACCAGCACGTAATTCCATCTGCAGGGCTGCGAGCAAGTGCCGCGGTTGCCGTCGCGACCGTTGAGCGCATTGGCTAAGAGGCATCTGCCGCTGTACGACACGCACATAGAGCCGTGCACAAACGCCTCCAGCTCCACGTCCTCGGGAAGTGCTGCGCGAATGGCGGCAATATCCGAAAAGCTCAGCTCGCGCGCAAGCACCAATCGCTTGGCGCCCAAGGCAGCCCATGCGCAAGCCGCTGCAGGGCTGACAATGCTTGCCTGCGTGGAGATGTGGATCTCCATATCGGGCAAAATTTCCTTGACTGTGGCAAGCACGCCCATATCGGCAACGATCATGGCATCAATACCGAAATCACGGATCTCGTGTAAAAACTTGCGCAGCAAGGGATATTCGTTGGTGCGCGGCATGGTGTTAACTGTCAAATAAAGCTTTTTGCCACGCGCGTGGGTGTATTCCACCGCCTCGCGAAGCTCGTCATTGGTAAAATTATCTGCGGCAGAACGCATACCAAACATCTGTCCTGCGCAATATACGGCATCTGCGCCGTAAAGCAGCGCCGCCTTGAGTTTTTCAAAATTCCCCGCCGGGGATAAAAGTTCGGGCATAGTACCCCTCCGTTTCTATGCAGCGCCTTCACTTATATAGACGCCAAAATTCTTAAAATGTTCCCTGTTTTTGAAAATTATTTTTGATTTTGCTCTTTTTCCTGCATTTTTTTATAGTTGGCAGCCTCGATTGCAGGACGAATGACCTGCGTATACACAATCGCACCGACAAGAACGCACAACGTCAGGCAAGGCCAGATAATGTACCCCTCGGGGGTCAGGATCAGCACCAGGATAAAGGTCAAAAGCGAGAGGCAGAACAGCGAAACCAAGAAAACGGTGACCAGATTGCGCTTTTTTTGCTGCTTTTCGCGGTATGCCTTGACCTCATCGTTCTCATGGCTGGCACCTGTTGCCGCCTGCTGTTCCATGCGCGCGATCTCCTTGGCGTATTGCTCGTAAAGCGCGTCCGCATCGCGATATCCGTGGATCTTTTGGAGCAAGCTCAATGCGCGATAATACTCGTGCACCGCGCAAGGTGCAGGCTCTGTTGCCTCGGTGTATATTTGCAATTTTTCGTCTTCTGTATAAGCCATTCTACTCTCCTTAAAAATAAGCACAGTTTTTTTCATTATAACATATTCTCGGCAAAATCTCAAGAGGATTTTGCAAATATACTTTCAAAATAAGGAAAAATCCAATCCGTGTTGAAGCGGCGCGGGCTTGCTCCCGTGGCTTTGATCGGGATGTTTTACAAATCTTGGCGGAGATATTGATTTCTCTGCCGCTTGGTGATATAATGGAGTTAACAAAAGCATTTCCACACTGCTTTTGTACTGCTAAGGCAAAGCCAACGTAAGTTTTTTAAAGGATTGTCGAATGATGAAAAATATTAAATGCAACGTCAAGCAATCGGTCGTGATGATTTTCATGGGCATCGCTCTATTGGCAATATGCTTCTTTTTGGGCTTCTGCGATTTTCGTCAATACGTAGAAGTTGCGCTTTTCAACAATAACGTGGTCTACTATCTTCTCAAAGCCTTTATGGTCTTTGGCTTTGTGTTTTTCGGACTTGGTATATTGGTCGTTCTTCGTAACGTTCTCTTCTTCAGAGATAGGACGATAGAATTCGGGGACGATTATTTGGTAGACAGATCCTCGTTAGCCGGCGGTGGTAAAATACACTATGCGGAGATTGAACACGTATATATCAAAGGACCGTTTTTGTGTATTGCACTGAACAATGCAGAGCAATACCTGAAAAGGCAAAACTTTTTAAAGCAGATATTTATGCGTGCAAACAAAAAAATGGGATATGATTATATCACCGTATCTGATAATTTTTTAGACACCGACGTGTTTGAAATCAAAAAAATCCTCAAAGAAAAATTAAATCGCTGAATCAAAATCTCCTCCAAGCTGTATAAAAATCCCCCGACAGACCTAAATCTGTCGGGGATTTTTCATGCTTGTAAGAAACAGCCCTTTGGGGATACGGATTTATTCGGGAAGTTGCTCTGCGCTGGGCAGACCCGGCCATTCAAACGCCTCCATGGACTTTTCATAGCCGTAATAAAAATCGCTTTCAACAGGCGCATCGGTGGTGATGAGGTAGCGACCGGGCGTCAATCCCTCCAGCTCTGCCAAGACCCACACGTAAGTGCCCTCCAGATTGGAGTACATATCCAGCTCGTAAAGGTCGGAATAGTAAGCGTATCCGACAACGCCGTTCTGCTCTGTGCAGTCATCGTAGATCGCACCGTAATCCATCACGAAATCCACGTTATGCCAGTTAAAGGCAATGCGGTAGAAATTGCCGTCCTTGGGGATGTTCAGGTATAGGCAAACGTTGGTGGAGTCGATCATGCTGATTACGCCACCACCCCATTCGGCTAAGTAGTCGATGGCATCCTGCATGCAGGAAAATTCCTCACCGTCATCGGTCACACAGATCGGATAACCGAAATCGTATCTGCCGTCATAGCAATCGGTCACACCGTCCATAGACGTGCCAACCTTGATCAGGTTGAGATAGGGGTTATTGGGATCATCGTCCGCAAACTGATCGCGCCCTGCAAGCTGTGTTTCCGGCTCGGTTTGGGCTTGCGTGGTCTGCTCTTCGGTGATCTCGGACTGTGTGGTCTGCTCCTCGGTGATAGGAGCTTGGGTTTCGGGCTGGGTGGTCGGTTCAGGGGTAGTTTGCTCATTGGTTTTGCCTTGATCGCACGCAACAAGTGCAAGCATCATAAGCACGCAGAGCACGATGGATAAAACGCGAAGATTTCTCATAATTTCCTCCTTTTCCGGCAGTTTTCTGCCCTATGCTTGTATTATAGCATACCCGGCGCGCTTTGTCAATCAAAAAAGACTGATTCAAGTCTGCTTGAATCAGTCCTTTGGTATTAAACGATAAACGAAGCGATCAGGGTCAGCACACCGGCAAAGCCGAAATTGAGTGCTGTAAACTTGGCAAGATACGAGCCTGCCTTGCCGGGGTTATGCGCACAGTATTCGCGGAAAGTGATCAGCGAAGCCAAAGACGCAATCAGCGTGCCTGCACCGCCGATATTGACGCCAAGCAGCAGCGCGGGATACTCGGTGGTGAACTGCGAGAGCAGGATTGCCGAGGGCACGTTACTGATAAACTGGCAGGAGAGCACCGAGAACACCAGCGTGTTTTTCTCTAAAAGTCCGCTCATCAAATTGCTGACAGCGGGAATGCGCGCCATGTTGCCCGCAAAGATAAAGAAGCAAACGAAGGTTCCAAGCAGACCGTAATCCACCTGACCGAGCGCCTTGCGATCCATAAACAGCAGCGCACCCGTGATCAGGATCAGACCGATCCAATAAGGAATCACGCGGAATACCACCACCAGCGCCAAAGCGAACAGCACAAGATAAATGATCGTGCGTCCTGCAGGCAGGCGGTCACACCCCTGTTCGGGCATTTCCAGCTTAACGCGGGGCAGGCACAGGCAGCAGACCGTGATCAGCGCGATTGCTGCGACAAACGGAATGAACATAATGCCCATAAACTCGCCCGTGGGAATGTTGAAAAAGCTGTACAGGTACAGATTCTGCGGATTTCCGAAAGGCGTGAGCATACCGCCAAGGTTGGCTGCAATGTTCTGCATGATGAACACAAACGCCATATACTTCTGCATACCCGTAAAGGACAGCACGAAATAGCCAAGCGGCAAAAAGGTCAGAAGCGCCATGTCGTTGCTGATCAGCATCGAGCCGATAAAGGTCACCCACACAAGCGCCAGCACCGCCATGCGCAACGAACCCGTGCATTGCACGATCTTGCGCGAGAGCACCGTGAAAAAGCGTATATTTTTAAGCGCACACACCACAGCCAAAGTGCAGAACAGGCAGGTCAGCGTGCGCAGGTCAAAATACCCGACGTACGCAGCGTCCGGAGGAACGATAACAGCCGTCACGGCAGCGCATGCAGCTGCGATCAGCAGCACCGCGTTCTTCTTGCCAAACGCACCAACCTTATGCAGTGTTTCTTGTGGATGTGCAACAAACCGAGGAAGCGTTCTTTGTTGAATCATAACAAAATCCTTTCACCGGGAAAAATTTCACAACGAGAGAAATTATACTACACATGGTATGCACTTGTCAAGAGATTTTCCTTAAAAAAATAAAAAAACACCCGTGCACCAAACGGTGCACGGATGTAGGTGCTTATGTAAGATTACTCAGCGTCGGTAGCCTCAGCAACTTCCTCTTCGGGAGCAGCCTCGAGCATAGCCTTTGCTTCCTCCAGCAGAGCGCGGATGGACAGGTTGACCTTCTGCTTCTCGTTGTCAATGCCAACGATCTTAGCGTCAACGATCTGGCCGATCTCAAGCACGTCAGCGGGCTTAGCGATCTTGGTCATAGCGATCTGAGAAATGTGGATC